>CAZUZT010000105.1:0-8237 GCA_964624575.1 uncultured Rhodanobacteraceae bacterium
ATGATCAGCTCACGCTGGCCGCGGCCGATCGGGATCATCGAGTCGACCGACTTGTAGCCGGTCTGTACCGGCTGGCTGACGCTCTTGCGCCAGATCACGCCCGGCGCGACCTTCTCCACCGGCGAGGAGGCGGTGGCATTGATCGGGCCACCGCCATCGATCGGCTCACCCAGGGCGTTGACGACGCGGCCGAGCAGTTCCGGGCCGGTCGGCACTTCCAGGATGCGGCCGGTGGTCTTGACCGTGTCACCTTCGCGCAGATGCTCGTAGTCACCCAGGATGACCGCACCGACCGAGTCGCGCTCCAGGTTCAGCGCCAGGCCGAAGGTATTGCCCGGGAACTCGATCATTTCACCCTGCATCGCATCGGCCAGGCCGTGGACACGGGCGATACCGTCGGACACCGAGACAACGGTGCCTTCGTTGCGCGCCTCGGCACCGAGCTTGAACTGCTCGATGCGGTTTTTGATCAGCTCGGAGATCTCGGAAGGATTGAGTGTGCTCTGCATGGCTTAAGCCTCTGATCCGGAACCTGCTGGTGCCGGGATTTGAATGGAATTCGGGGGATTGTCAGTGCGTCAGCCGGCTGTGCAGCTTGTCCAGCCTGCCGCGCACCGAGCCGTCGATGACAATGTCGCCGGTATCGATCAGGGCACCACCCAGCAGCGACGGATCGATCTCGTTGCTGATCTCGACCTCGCGCTGGAAGCGCCGGGCCAGCGCAGCCTTGAGGCTGTCCAGCTGGTCGCCTTCCAAGGCGATCGCGGTGCGCACGCGGGCATGCACCCGACGCTCGGCCTGGGCACGCAGATGCTCGTACTGGGCGGCAATGGCGGGCAGCAGCGACAGGCGCTTGTTGCCGGCCAGCACGGCCAGGAAATGCACGAAGGCATCGTCGCTGCCGGTGCCCGGAGGCTGCAGCAGCTCGACCTGTTCGGTCGGGCGCAGATCCGGACCGGTCAGCGCCCGGGCAACGGCCGGTGCCAGCACCAGTTGACCGGAAAAGGCCAGCAGCCGGGACCATTCCGGCAACTGTTCGCCGGCCTGGGCCAGTTCGAAGGCGGCACGGGCGTAGGGCCGGGCCAGGGTCTGGGCATTGGCGCTCATCGGCTCAGATCTCGCCGGCCAGTTCTTCGATCAGCGCGCGATGGGCGGCAGCATCGATCTCGCGCTTGACGATCTTTTCGGCACCCAGCACGGCCAGGCTGCCCAGCTGGGCGCGCAGGTCTTCACGCGCCGACTGGATCATCGCCGCGACCTCGCTTTCGGCCAGTGCCTTCTGGCGACTGCCCTCGGCGATGGCATCGGCCTTGGCCTTTTCCAGGATCTGGTTGCCCTGGGCATGGGCCCGGTCCAGGATTTCGGCGGCCTTGGTACGCGCCGCCTTGATCTCGGCATCGGCCCGCTCGTCGGCGGCGGCCAGATCAGCCTTGGCGCGATCGGCAGCAGCCAGTCCCTCGGCGATCTTCTGCTGACGCTCCTCGATGGCGCGCAGCAGCGGAGGCCAGATGAAGGTGGCGATCAGCCAGATCAGGCTGGCAAAAGCCAAGGCCTGGGCGATTAGGGTCAGATTGAGGTTCATGGATACGCTCTGCCTGTGCTCAGGGCTCGCCGGTCAGCGCCGGACAAGCCCGGTGGGGCTGTCGCCCGTCTGCCGGTATCGGCGGGACGGGCGACCGGGTCGGTTGTGTTGACGGGTGTCGCTCAGGACACCGCCAGGCCACCGACCAGGAACGGACTGGCAAATGCAAACAGCAGGCCGACGGCGACCGAGATGATGAAGGCGGCGTCGATCAGGCCGGCGGTGATGAACATGCGCACCTGCAGGACCGGGATCAGCTCGGGCTGGCGCGCGGCCGATTCCAGGAACTTGCCGGCCATGATGGCCAGGCCCAGACCTGCGCCCAGTGCGGCCAGGCCAATCATGATGCCGACAGCCAGAACGGTGGAAGCCTGGACGGAAGCAAGGGCGGTGAGTGCGGTTTCCATGGTTATCTCCAGAACAACAGTGCTTGTTGAGGGTTGAGGTTGAGGTTGAAACGAAAAGCCGTGTACCGACCGGTGGAGGTCAGTGTGATTCTTCCGACAGGCTCAGGTAGACGATCGAAAGCATCATGAAAATGAATGCCTGCAGCGGCACGACCAGGATGTGGAAGATCATCCAGCCGAGGCCGAAGGTGGCGCCGCCGAGCAGGCCGAGCAGGCCGGCACCGCCGAGCACCCAGATCAGCAGGAAGACGATCTCGCCACCGAACATGTTTCCGAACAGTCGCATGGCCAACGAAATCGGCTTGCTGACCCACTCCACGATGTTCAGGATCAGGTTGAACGGCAGCATCCACTTGCCGAACGGGGTGGTCAGGAAATCGCGGGTGAAACCCCCTAGACCTTTGCCGCGCAGGCCGAAGAACAGCATCAGGAAGAAGACGCTGATCGACATGCCCAGGGTGGCATTGACGTCCGCGGTGGGCACCGGCTTCCAGTAGTTCACGCCGAGCAGTTCCAGTGGTTTGGCGACGAAGTCGGCCGGGATGAACTTCATCATGTTCATCAGCAGGATCCAGAAGAACAGGGTGATCGCGATTGGCGTCACCAGCTTGCTCGTGCCCTGATAGGTATCGCGCGCCTGCTTGTCGACGAACTCCAGCAGGATTTCAACAAACGCCTGCCACTTGCCCGGCACGCCGGCGGTGGCCTTGCGTGTGGCCAGCCAGAACAGCAGCACCATCAACAGGCCCATGAACACCGAGGTGATCAGGGTGTCCATGTGCAGGGTGAAAAACGTGCCCTCACCGGTCTGCATGGTCAGGTTCTGCAGGTGGTGCTGGATGTAACTGGTCGGGGTCAGCTCTGTGTCGACAGCCATGGTTTGCCTATGTCTTGCGTGCCTGCGGACGTCCAATGACGGCCAGCATCTGCGTCAGAAGGGCGACGATCACACCGGCCAGCATCGGCAGCACCGGCAGGCCCATGCCCACCGTGGCCACCAGGCCCGCGATCACCACCACCCACTTCAACATCACTCCGGCCAGCAAACGCGACAGCGCCGCAGTCGAAGACTGCACGCCACCGCCAAGCGCCACCTGTCCGGACAGCCAGCCTGCCAGTACGACGACCACGCCACCGATGACGGCCGCGGCCATCCAGGCCGTGCCCTTCACCAGCCACGGCAAAGCCAGGACCAGCACTGTCAACAGGCAGCGCCAATGGCTGCCTGGGGCCAGGTGGCTGTGACTGTCACCCGCTGTACGCTGGATGGCATCGAACATCGAAAACAACCGGAAAGACTGATTTGGGTGTGCCGGCTGCGAGTGACGCGCCAGCGGGAATCTTTGTTTAAACACCGGGCGCGGTGACCGCAAGCGTCGCCATTTCAGAACAGCGCCAGCCTGGATCCCGGCTTGCCTGCTGCCGATGACCGACGCCCTGGGGCGCCGACACCTGGCCCGTCATTCCCGCGGCCCGGACAAGCGGCCATGTCGACTCCGCCGGGCAACGGCGAACCGGACTGGCCGGCAACCGGAATCAGGGGAATGTCGGGAGCATCGCCTGGACGGCGGCAGCAAAGCGGCGGAAGTATAGCAGGCCGTTGGCAACCGGGGGAAGGCCAGGATGAACGTGCGGTCAGCCGGCAATGACCGGCAGCGACAGGGGCAGGCGCCCGGAAATGCCGGCAATGGCGCGGTAGCCCGCCGGATTGCCACGATCCAGCCAAGGCCCTACAATGCCGGGTCCGCACCGCAAAAGTGGTGTGGAAATTCGCACATCTGCCGACACCCTGGTGGGGTGCCCCGCAACGCCGACCGGCTGTCCGCCGCCCTGCAAGGGCGTACCGGCATCCTGGTCAGCAAACATGGGGTCGCCAGCGGCGGGCAGATGGAGGAGCAACCCCGGAACCTGTCCCTTGTCGCCCGTCCCCAAACCCGGACTGGCCAGGGCCGCGTTCCCCATCGTGAAGGAAACACCATGAGCCAGGTCACCATGCGCCAGATGCTAGAAGCCGGCGTGCATTTCGGTCATCAAACCCGTTACTGGGATCCGCGCATGGCGCCGTACATCTTCGGCGCCCGCGGCAAGATCCACATCATCAACCTGGAAGCCACGCTGCCGCTGTTCAGCGACGCCATGGGCTTCATCTCCAAGCTCGCCGCCCGCCGCGGCACCATCCTGTTCGTCGGCACCAAGCGCTCGGCGCGCGAGGCGATCCAGGACGAGGCCACACGTTGCGGCATGCCCTATGTCAGCCAGCGCTGGCTGGGCGGCATGCTGACCAACTTCCGCACGGTGAAGCAGTCCGTCAGCCGGCTCAAGGAACTTGAGCAGATGGAAACCGACGGCAGCATGGAGCGCTTCGTCAAGCACGAGGCCCTGACACTGCGCCGTGAACGCGACAAGCTGAACTCCTCGCTGGGTGGCATCAAGGACATGCCGGCCCTGCCCGACTGCCTGTTCGTGATCGACATCGGACACGAGAACATTGCCGTTGCCGAAGCCAAGAAGCTGGGCATCCCGGTGGTGGCCGTGGTCGATACCAACTACAACCCGGCCCTGGTCGACTACGCCATTCCGGGCAACGACGATGCCATCCGCGCCGTGCAGCTGTACGCCCGGGCCGCCGCCGACGCGGTCCTGGAAGGCAAGGCCACCGCACCCTCGTTCAACGCCGGTGATTCGGAATTCGTTGAGCTGGATTCCGAAGGCAACCCGGTCGCCAGCCGCGACGAGCCACGGCGCCGGGCCCCGGCCAAGCGCAGCACCACCAAGGCTCCGGCCAAGAGCGCTGCCACCAAGGCCGAGATCGAAGAAGCCGCGAACACGCCGGCCCAGGCCCAGGCTGATGCACCGGCCGCTCCGGAAGCATCTCCTGCGGCTGAAGCAGCTCCGGCTGATCCGGCTTCCTGAGCCGGCGACACCCCGGCTGCGCTGCAGCCCCGGATGACAGGCCGGCTCCGGCCTGTCATCCCGACGCCGCACCGGCCCTGCCGGCCGGTGCCGCATTCCACTGATTTCATATATCCCGAGGTAACACGATGACGATTACGGCAAGCCAGGTGAAGGAACTGCGCGAGCGGACCAGCGCCGGCATGATGGAGTGCAAAAAGGCGCTGACCGAGACCGGCGGCGACATGGACGCGGCCATCGAACTGCTGCGCAAACAGGGCCTGGCCAAGGCGGACAAGAAGTCCGACCGCGTCGCTGCAGAAGGCCGCATCGCGCTGGCCCAGGGCGAAGGCAAGGCGGTTCTGGTCGAGATCAACTCGGAAACCGACTTTGTCGCCAAGGACGAGAACTTCGTCGCCTTCACCGATGCCGTCGCCCAGGCCGCACTGGCTTCCGGCGCCACCGATGTCGAGGCCCTGAAGAGTGTCAAGCTGGCGTCCGGAACGACCATCGAAGAAGCCCGCTCGGCCCTGATCCAGAAGGTCGGCGAGAACGTGCAGCTGCGGCGCATGGCGCGCATAGACAGCGACAACCACGTCGCCGCCTATGTCCACGGCGCCCGCATCGGCGTACTGGTTGAACTGAAGGGCGGTGATACCGAACTGGCCCGCGGCCTGGCCATGCACGTGGCGGCCATGAACCCGCCGCACATCCGTGCTTCCGATGTCCCGGCCGAGTTCATCGCCAAGGAAAAGGACATCGAGATGGCGAAGATGAGCGACAAGGACAAGGCCAAGCCGGCCGAGATCCTGGAGAAGATCATCAGCGGCAAGATCGCCAAAATCGTCAACGAGGTGACCCTGTACGGCCAGGCCTATGTCATCGACACCGACAAGACGGTGGAAGCCGTGGTCAAGTCGGCTGGCGCCGATGTCGTCGGCTTCCAGCGCCTGGCGGTCGGCGAGGGCATCGAGAAGGTGGTTGAGGATTACGCCGCCGAAGTGATGAAGCAGGCCGGCCTGGCCTGAGCCCGTGCCGATACCTCCGGTCGATGCCTTTGGGCAACGCGGCCGGAGGCATCGCCAAGCTGCGCAGACGGCCGCCAAACTGGCGGCCGTTTTCATTTTCGGCCCTGGCACCGGTGTCGACCGCAGGGCAGAACCCGCACGCCGGCCAGCCAACCACCCCGGCCGACCGCATCGAACCCCGCCCGGCACCGGCCAAGGGTGTAGAATGCCGCCGTTTTGCCTGCCCACCAGAGACTGCCATGACCACCACCTTGAAATACCGGCGCGTGCTGCTGAAATTGTCCGGCGAAGCGCTGATGGGCGATGCCGAATACGGGATTGATCCGGTCACACTTGCACGGTTGGCGACGGAGATCCGACAGGTCTCCGAGCAGGGCTGCCAGATCGGCGTCGTCGTCGGCGGCGGCAACATCTTCCGTGGTGCCGGCCTGGCCGCCAAAGGCATGGACCGGGTCACCGGCGATCACATGGGCATGCTGGCGACGGTGATGAATGCCCTGGCGATGCAGGATGCGCTGGAACAGGCGGGCGTCACCGCCCGGGTGATGAGCGCGATCAAGATCAATGAGGTCTGCGAGGACTTCATCCGGCGCCGGGCGATCCGGCACCTGGAAAAGGGCCGGGTGGTGATCTTCGCTGCCGGCACCGGCAATCCGTTCTTCACCACCGATTCTGCCGCCGCCCTGCGCGCCATCGAGATCGGTGCCGGACTGCTGCTCAAGGCGACCAAGGTCGACGGCATCTACAGCGCCGACCCGGCCCAGGATCCGAGCGCGACCCGCTACGAGGAGCTCAGCTACCAGGATGTCATCGAGCGCAACCTGCAGGTGATGGACACCGCCGCCTTCGCCCTGTGCCGCGACCACGACATCCCGCTCCGGGTTTTCGACCTGGACCGGGCCGGCGCCCTGGAACAGATCCTCCACGGCCAGCGCATCGGCACCCTGGTCAGCTGACAGCACGCGGGCGCGGCGCAGCTTCCCCCGCGACCGCGCTTCCCGGGTGGGCGCAGTCCACCCTCACTCCATCAAGTCGACCCCGGCCATGCCGGCCGACAGCGAGTGGGCGTCGCCACCTTTGGCCAGCTTGATCGCCAGGCGAACCTCGTTGGAGGAGTCGGCATGGCGCAGGGCATTTTCGTAGCTGATCTCGCCAGCGTGGTAGAGCTCGACCAGGCTCTGGTCGAAGGTGCGCATGCCCAGATTGGTGGATTCCTTCATCAGCTCCTTGAGCTTGTGCACCTCGCCATTGCGGATGTAATCCTGTACCAGCGGCGTGCCCAACAGCACCTCCATGGCAACGCGGCGGCTCTTGCCGTCGACATGCGGGATCAACTGCTGGGCAACCACGCCCTTGAGGTTCAACGACAGATCCATCAGCACCTGGGAGCGCTGGTCTTCCGGGAAGAAGTGCAGGATGCGGTCGATCGCCTGGTTGGCGTTGTTGGCGTGCAGGGTGGCCAGGCACAGGTGCCCGGTTTCGGCGAAGGCAACGGCATGTTCCATCGTCTCCCGGGCCCGGACCTCGCCGATCAGGATCACATCCGGCGCCTGCCGCAGCGTATTCTTCAGCGCCGCCTCATAGCTCTCGGTGTCGATGCCGACCTCACGCTGGGTGATGATGCAGCCCTCATGCCGGTGCACGAACTCGATCGGATCCTCGATGGTGATGATGTGGCCTGAGGAATTGCGGTTGCGGTAGCCCAACAGCGCCGCCAGCGAGGTGCTCTTGCCGGTGCCGGTGGCGCCGACGAACAGCACCAGGCCGCGCTTGACCATGGCCAGTTCCTTGACCACCGCCGGCAGCTGCAGCTCTTCGATGGTCGGGATGCGCATCTCGATACGGCGGATCACCATGCCCACGGCATTGCGCTGGTAGAAACAGCTGACCCGGAACCGGCCCAGGCTGCTGACCGCGATTGCATAGTTGCATTCGAAGGTCTTTTCGAAGGTTTCCCGCTGCTGCGGATTCATCGAGTTGAGCACCAACTCCCGGGCCTGCTGCGGGGTCAGCGGCTTCTCGGTGAGGGAATGCAACTTGCCGTGGATCTTCAGGCTCGGCTGACGACCGGCCGTGATGAACAGGTCGGAAGCCTTCTTCTCGACCATATTGCGCAGCAAGGTCACCAGTTCGATTTCGTTACTCATCACATGCCCTCTGTAGGCATCAGGTGCGCCGGTCGGCGCAGATCGGGTGCGGTCATCCGCGTGCAGGTTACCGGAAGATTTCCTTCTGCTTGGCATAGCTGAGCGCGGTCGGCCGGGTGATCAGGCCGCGGCGGACAAGGTCCTGCAGGCACTGGTCCAGCGTCTGCATGCCGTGCTGCTG
>CAZUZT010000106.1:0-8148 GCA_964624575.1 uncultured Rhodanobacteraceae bacterium
GCCAGCGTGCTCCAGCCGATGACATCGATGTAGCGCAGCACCCGCGTTTCGATCACCGGACCCAGCCATTTGCACAGGCCGGCAACCATGAAAAAGCGGGCACCACGGCTGAGCAGGGAGCCGATGATGAACACTGGCAGCGGCAGCAGCGAGGCCCCTGCGGCGACGGTGAACAGCTTGTAGGGAATCGGCGTGAAGCCGGCGATCAGGGTGGCCACGAAGCCGTAGGTGAGGAACCAGAGCACAACGCGGTCGTAGCGCTCCTGCCAGCCCAGTTCGGCAATCAGCGGCATCACCAGGTCGATCAGGAAATAGCCGATCAGATAGCCGAGCACCCCCCCCAGTACCGAGGTGATGGTGGTGATCATGGCCAGGCGCCAGGCCCGCCCGCGCTGGGCGATCGCCATTGGCGCCAGCATCACGTCCGGCGGAATCGGAAAGAACGAGGATTCGGCGAAGCTGATGACACCCAGCCAGGTTTCAGCCTTGGGGTGCCGGGCAAGCCGGATCACCCAGTCATACATGCGGGAAAAAACGCGCATCGGGAATCCTGACAGGTTGGGGCCGGCCAGCGCCGGCAGCGCGCAAGTTTAGCCCGGAAGGCACGCAAGGCGACGGCGGTCGCTGTGGCCACCGGCGTCCGTGGCGAAAAGCCCGTGACCTGTCGATCGGCGTCATGGCGGCACTGGCGAATTGGCGGCGTGGGTGGCCGGCGGCACAACTGCGAAATTTCCCAGGCCCGGGTCCGGACGATTGCGCAGGCTCGTTGACGCGGGAACCGGCAGCATCAGCGTATGACCATGGAAGGCGCCGGTACCGGCAACCACGACGGCACCATGGCCGCTCATCCATTGCGGCCGGATTGGCCGTCGACGCGCCGGCCGCGCGCGCCATCGGCGGCCAAGATCAGTGCCGGACTGGGTACGGGCAATCTGCTGGCCTTTGCCGTCGGCATGTGTTCACTGTGGCTGTGGCCGGGGGTTCCCGATCCGGTCTGGCTGGTGGCCGCGGTCCTGGCTGGCCTGGTGTTGATCGCCGCGCTATCGGCGACTGGCTGGCTGCCGGCCAACGGGCGGGTGGCCCTGCTGCATGGCCTGCTCGGGTTGTTGTGGGGCTTGCAGCAGGTCACCGGCGCGCTGGATCAGCGCTTGCCCAGCGCACTGGAGGGCGAAGATCTGGCGGTGGTCGGCCGGGTCGGCGACCTGCCGCGTGCCGACACCGATGCCGTGCGCTTTGTCTTTTGTCCCGAACAGGCCAGCCATCAGGGGCAGCCGGTGGCGGTTGCCGGTTGCTGGCGCTTGGGTTGGTACCTGCCACGGCTGCGGGCTGGCCAGGAGCCACCACCGCCCTTGCCCGAGGTGCTGCCCGGCCAGCGCTGGCACCTGACGGTACGGCTCAAGCGCACGCGCGGTATGCACAACCCTGGCGGATTCGACAGCGAGCGCAAGGCGCTTGAAACCGGCATCAGCGCGGTTGGCTATGTCCGCGACGAAGCCGGCAACCAGCCGCTGTCCGGCGGCAGTGGCATCGACGACCTGCGTGGCCGACTGGCCGCCCGCATCGATGCCGCCGCCAGCCAGCCACGCATGGCGTCACTGCTGCGCGGCCTGGCCGTCGGCGACCGGCGCGATTTTGGCGAACAGGATTGGCGCATGCTGCGCCGCACCGGCGTCGGCCACCTGTTTTCGATCTCCGGCCTGCACGTGGGCATGGTCGCGATCTTCGCCGCGGCCCTGATGTCCGGCCTGTCCTGGCTGTTTCCTTCCATGCTGCGGATCTGGTCGCGCCGCTACTGGGCGCTGGCACCGGCATTGCTGGCGGCCTGGGGCTATGCCCTGCTGGCCGGATTCGAGGTGCCGACACGGCGCACCATGGCGATGATCGCCGCCGCCGGCCTGGCCCTGCTGCTGCGCCGGCGGGTCGGGCTGTGGCACGGCTGGGCGCTGGCCCTGGCCCTGATCCTGTTGGCCGATCCATTGGCGATGACCAGCATCGGCTTCTGGCTGTCGTATCTGGGCGTGGCCTGGTTGCTGCTCGCCGCCCAGGGCCGGCACCGGCATGGCATGGTGCGCACCGCGGTGCAGGCGCAATGGGCGGTGTCGATCGGCCTGCTGCCGATCGGCATCGGCTTTTTCGCCCAGGCCAGCTGGGTCTCGCCGCTGGTCAATCTCATCGCCATTCCGTGGATCACGCTGGCGGTGGTGCCGCTGCTGTTGCTGTCACTGCCGATGCTGCTCCTGGCACCGGCACTGGGCGAACCGATGGTGGCGCTGGCCGAATCGCTGATGAGTCCGCTGATCTACGCTCTGGACCGGGTATCGGACTGGCCACCGGCCGCCGCCTGGTTGCCCGAGCCGGGCACCGTGGCCGTGGTTGGCGCGGTCCTGGCCGCGCTGCTGGTGTTGTTGCCGGTGGCGGCCAGCCTGCGCTGGCTGGTGCTGCCCCTGCTGGCACCGCTGCTGCTGCCCGGCGCCAGCCCGCCGGCTCCCGGGCACTTCGAACTGCATGTGCTCGATGTCGGCCAGGGCACCGCGGTGCTGGTGCGCACCCATCGCCACGCCCTGCTGTTTGATACCGGTGCCCGTTATCCCAACGGTTTCGATATCGGCCAGGCCGTGGTCGTGCCGGCGCTGCAGGCGCTGGCGGTACGCCGCCTGGATGCCCTGGTGGTCAGCCATGCCGACAATGATCATGCCGGCGGCGCCGCTGCGGTGGTCAGCCAGTTCCCGGTCGCGCGCGTGCTGCTGGGCGAACCGCTGCCCGATGTCGTCGGCGGGCCCTGCCACGAATCCGAACAGTGGCAGTGGGATGGCGTGCGCTTCCAGTTGCTGCATCCGCCACCGCGCTACCCGGCCCAGGGCAACGAAGTGTCTTGTGTCCTGCATATCCAGTCGGCGCACGGCAGCGCGCTGCTCACCGGCGATGCCGGCAAGGTGGCGGAGATGCGCATGCTCAACCTGCACCGGGAACGGCTGCCCAGCCAGGTGTTGTTGCTGGGCCACCACGGCAGCCGGCATTCAAGTACCGGCGAATTCCTGGATGCGGTACGTCCGCAACTGGCGATCGCCTCGGCCGGCTATCGCAACCGCTACCAGCATCCGCAACCGGACGTGCTGGCGCGGCTGGCGGCGCGTGATATCCCCTGGCTGCAGACCCCGGATACCGGAGCCTTGCATATCAGCTTCAGCGCCGATGGCCCGCAGGTCGCCGGCCGTCGCCAGAGCCGGCCGCGGCTCTGGCACGAAGACACCGGCCAAGACACGGGTTTCGGGCTCAGGTGACCGCGTGCAGGCGCCGCCGGGCGCTGTCGCTGTCGCTGTCCGTGGTCCGGCCTGCGTCGGTGATGAACTGGCGTACCTTGGGATAGACCAGTTCGCGCCAGCGCCGGCCGCTGAAGATGCCGTAATGGCCGGCTTCCTTGACCAGCAGGTGCTGCTTGCGTGCCGGCTCAAGGCCCGAGCACAGGTCCAGCGCGGCCCGGGTCTGGCCGAGGCCGGAAATATCGTCCATTTCACCCTCGATGGTCAGCAGGCTGGTGCCGGTGATCGCCTCGGGAGCCACTCGTTCGCCGTCGATATGCCACTCGCCCCGCGGCAGCAGGTGCTGCTGGAAAACGATGCGGATGCAATCCAGGTAGTACTCGGCGGGCATGTCGAGCACGGCGTTGTATTCATCGTAGAAGCGCCGGTGGGCCTGCGCGTCGCCCAAATCGCCACGCACCAGGTCGTGGTAGAAATCCCAGTGTGAACTGACATGCCGGCCTGGGTTCATGGCGATGAAACCGGTGTGCTGCAGGAAGCCCGGATAGACCTTGCGACCGGCGCCTGGATAGTTCTTCGGCACTTCATGGATGACATTGTTCTGGAACCAGCTCAGCGGTTTGTTCACCGCCAGATCGTTGACCTTGGTCGGATTCTCGCGCGTATCGACCGGCCCGCCCATCAAGGTCACGCTGCGCGGCACCGGCTGCCCGGCACCGGCCATCAGCGACACCGCCGCCAGCACCGGCACGGTCGGCTGGCACACGGCGATCACGTGGACATTGTCGGCGCCGATGTGTTCGATGAAATCACGGATGTAGCCGACATAATCGTCCAGGGTGAAGGCGCCATCGCTGGTCGGCACCATGCGCGCATCGATCCAGTCGGTGATGTAGACCTTGTGGTCCTGCAGCAGGGTGCGCACGGTATCGCGCAGCAAGGTGGCGTGGTGGCCGGACAGCGGCGCGACCACCAGCACGATCGGCTGCTTTTTCATTGCCGCGATCGCAGCCGGATCGTCGCTGAAGCGCTTGAAGCGCAGCAGCCGACACAGGGGCCGTTCCATGTGCACCTGCTCGATCACCGCCGCCTTGCCGCCGGTGACATCGATGGTGTGCAGGTTGAATTGCGGTTTTTCGTAGCCCTTGCCGACCCGGTGCAGCAACTCGCAACCGGCCGCCATCCGTGCCGCGCCAGGCAGTTGCGCCAGCCAGCTGCCCGGGTCCGACCAGATCCTGGATCCCGCCTGTGCCAGGTGGCTGAGGGGGCTCATGAAGGCCCGGTTGTATTCATGCACTTGGTACAGCATTGCGGCTCCTGTTGCGGTGGGCTGGCGTGTTGCAGTGCGGAATACTACTCCCTATGACCGGCGCCGATGCCGGGACGTGGCAGGAATTGTGGCGGCCGGGAAGGGTTTGGCGTGGCCCGACGGCAGTTCGGAGCCGGTCGGTGGGCGGCAGCAAGTGTGCGTCCAGTTCCAGGTTTCAGGGCTCGTCCGGGCGCGGTGGAAATTGCGCCAGGCTTTCCGGCGCCAGGCCCATCCGGCGACAGGAACGGGCCGCCACGCCTTCACGCAGTGCCGCCCGGAACACCGGCGCCATCGCCCGCAGGCCGGCCGCCGCCAGCCTGGCCTGCCGGCGCCGCTGCGGCGACAGTTCCAGACGTTGCTGTGCCCATTCGGGCAACAAGACTGTGCCCGCACCCAGGAATACCGACCGCGACAGGCCGGGCAATGGCGCCGGCAGGCGAATTCCGGCCAGCACATCCAGCACCGTGCGCGAACGGCTGGTGTAATCCAGCTGCGGCTGCACCCGGTCGAAATATGCCGCCAGTCCGGCGCGGGAAGCCGGCACGTTGCTCGCGCCCAGGGCCTCGGCGATACGCCGCATCTCATCCAGGTAGCGGTCGGCGGCCCAGTCGGGCAGGGCGCGGCCGGAGTAGTGCCGGAAGCCGGCCAGGAAACCATGGACCTCGGTCGCGTGGACCCAGGTCAGCAGCTCCGGATCCTGGGCCGAATACGGCCGGCCATCGGCGGCCAGGCCGTGTATCCGCTGATGGATCAGGCGCACACGTTCAATCGCCGCCTCGGCCTCGGTCCGTGGCGCATAGGTGGTCAGCCCGATGAAGGCGGTGGTCCGACGCAGGCGGCCGACCAGATCATCGCGGAACCGGGAATGGTCCCAGACTCCGGCCAGGGCCAACGGATGCAGGGTCTGCACCATCAGGCCCGCCAGGCCCCCAGCGAGCATGCCCGGAAAATCGGCATGGATGCGCCAGGTGACGCTGTCCGGGCCGAACAGGCCGGGGTCGCCGGCCGGATGGTCATAGTCGGTGCCACCTTCGGGCCGTCGGGGAAATGCCCGCAGCACCCAGCGCCGGACCGGTGCCCGCACCGGCCAGGTCAGAAGATCAGTCAGCTTGGCCATGGCCTGCGATCACAACAGGCCGGCCGGGCAGGTGCAAGGCCGGGCCGGTATCATTGCCGCCGGCGCCGGCCGGGCACGTCACCTGGCCGGCGCGAAAACTTCCCGTGCAGGATCCCGATCCTCCCATCATTGCCCGCGGCGACGATCCGACCGCCGGCCCTCCGGAACGAGCCATGAGCAGACAATCAAGCAGCCACCTGGTCTGGCTGGACCTGGAAATGACCGGCCTGGATCCGGACCGCGACACGATCATCGAGATCGCCACCCTGGTCACTGATGCCGAGCTGGATATCCTGGCCGAAGGTCCGGCACTGGCGATCGGCCATCCGCAGGCGCGGCTGGAAGTGATGGACGAGTGGAACCGCAACCAACACCAAAAATCCGGCCTGTGGCGGCGTGTGCTGGACTCGACCGTGGACATTCAGGAAGCCGAGCGCCAGACCCTGGCCTTTCTTGCTGAGTGGACCGTGCCGAACCGCTCGCCGCTGTGCGGCAACACCATCGGCCACGACCGGCGCTTCCTGGCCCGGCACATGCCTTCGCTGGAGCGCTGGCTGCACTACCGCAACCTGGATGTCTCCACGGTCAAGGAACTGGCGCGGCGCTGGGCCCCCGAGCTGGCCAACGCCACCCGCGGCGAATCGGCCCATACCGCGCTGTCTGACATCCGCGATTCTGTGGCCGAACTGCGGCTGTACCGGCAGAACATGGCAGCGCTGGCGCTGGCCTGAACGGGCAATCGAGATAAAGCCGTGCCCCTTGATTCCCTTGGCGGCCCGGCGTGCGGTGCGGCGGCTGGTAACGCCACCGCACCGCACAATCATCAGAAGCGATATTCGATGCCGGCGCTGAGCAGGTCAGCATCCAGGTCGTCGGCATTGAAGCGGTCGTAGTTGACGCTCAGGCCCAGGTTGCGGGTGATCTGATAGCCGGCAAACGCGCCCACATACCAGTCGGTGCCGTCGTCGCTGTAGGCGCCAGCCTGGCCGTCCCAGACGAACAGGCCGCCGCGGCCGCCCAGGAAGAAGCCGCTGCCATCGCCGCGATCGAACAGGCTGCGACCCTTGATGCCGGCGTAGAAGCCGTCCAGTTCCAGGTCGCCGCCGATCTGGCGCTTGTCATACAGCTGCGTGTAACCGGCCTCGACCGCGAACGCGCGGTTGAACCAGTAGCCGCCGCCCAGCGTAAAACCGGTGTCATCGCTGGCGGAAATATCCTTCAGGTCGGTCTGGCCGACGCGGGCGTCGATGAAGAAACCCTGGTCGGGCGCCTGTGCCTGCGCGGACACGGCCGGCAGTGCGAACAGGGCGGCGGCGAGGGTGGCGGCAGCAGGTGCGGAGAAAAATTTCATCGCGTCTTACCTCGGGTTGTCGTTGCAAAGGACCCCAAGTCCCCGGCGCCGCGCCCATGCACTGTCGAACCGACAGATGCCGCAATGGCCACGGCCCCGGGACAGGGCGCGACGACTGTGGGGCAGCGTCGATGTCTGACCAGTGAATGCCGCCGCCATCGACGACCCGGCGTTCAGACAGTGCTCAAGCAGGCGCCGGGCGACGGTCCGGCCACCAGCCGGTCACCGGGTTGTCCATGGCAGGTGCGATGGCGCTGCGCTGCGCCAGTGCGCCAGTGCAAGCTGATGAAGGCGGGCTGCCCGCTGGCAGTCAGCCGGAGAAGCCGCCGTCATCAAGGAACGCCTGCTCGGCCGCTGTCGTGGTCCGGCCAAGCACGGCATTGCGGTGCGGGAAGCGGCCAAAGCGCTGGATCACTTCCAGATGGATGCGCGCCCAGTTCAGGGTCTCGCCGCCTAGCGGCTGGCACAGCGCCACGCAACGCTCCTGATCGGCCAGGTCTTCGCTGTGCTCCAGCGGCAGGTAGAAGAATCCACGCAGGCTCGCCTCGGTGGCCTGGTCATGGCCGCGCCCGATCGCGGCATCGGCAAAATGTCGGGCCAGCGGATCGGTGGCGAACATCAGCGCCGTGCCCCGGAAGGCATTGCGCGGGAACTGGTCGAGCAGGATCAGCAGGGCCAGCGCCGCCACCGGCGTCTCCAGCCAATGATCCAGCTCGCGTCGCGCCGCGGCCATGAAGGCGGCCATGAAACGCTCGGAAAAGCGCCGGTCGAAGGCCTCATCCTTGCGGAACCACGCCGCCGGCCCGGCGTCACGCCAGAAGCCGACGACAGCGTCAGCGGAGTGTTTGGACGTCGCAACATCCGGATCAGGGGGCATCGGTTGGCTGGGCATGGGCGTTGGGCTCCGGGGCAATATCGATCAGCAGGTAGGGTACGTGGGTGTCGGAAAAAGCCTGGCGATAACGCTGCCGCACGAACGGCGGCGCGTGATCGCCCACGACGATCAACAGCGTATCGCGAAACCGCCCTGACACCACCGCCGCAGCCATGCGCGCGAACAGGGCCCGGTGCTGATGGATCAGCAGGCAGACTGGAAAATCCGCCTGCAGGC
>CAZUZT010000107.1:0-8130 GCA_964624575.1 uncultured Rhodanobacteraceae bacterium
GCCGGCGGCGTCGAGTCGATGACCCGCTCGCCGCTGGTCATCGGCAAGGCCGACCGGGCCTGGGGCCGCGGCCAGCAACTGGAAGACACGACCATGGGCTGGCGTTTCGTCAATCCCGCCCTGGCCAAGGCCTACGGCGTGGAATCGATGCCGCAGACCGGCCAGAACGTCGCCGATGACCATGGCATCAGCCGCGAGGACCAGGACGCCTTCGCCCTGCGCAGCCAACAGCGGGCCGCAGCGGCGCAGGAACGGGGCTTCTTCGCCGAGGAGATCGTGCCGGTGACCGTGCCCGCCGGCCGCCGCGGTGAAACCGCCCAGGTCGAACAGGACGAACATCCACGCCCGGGCACCACCGCGCAGGCGCTGGCCGGCCTGAAACCCCTGTTCCCCGGTGGCTCGATCACAGCCGGCAACGCCTCGGGCATCAACGATGCCGCCGCCGCCCTGATCATCGCCGGTGACGATGCAATCAAGCGCCACGGCCTGCGCCCGCGCGCGCGCATCCTGGGCATGGCCGCGGCCGGCATCGAGCCGCGGGTGATGGGTGTCGGCCCGGTGCCGGCAACCCGGAAACTGCTCGCGCGCCTGGGTCTGGCCATCGACGACTTCGATGCCATCGAGCTCAACGAGGCCTTCGCCAGCCAGTCGCTGGCCGTGCTGCGCGGCCTGGGTTTGCCCGATGACGCCAGCCACGTCAACGCCAATGGCGGCGCCATCGCCCTGGGCCATCCGCTGGGCATGAGCGGCGCGCGCCTGGCGCTGACCCTGGCCCACCAACTGGAAGCCACCGGCGGCCGCCGCGGCCTGGCCACGCTGTGTGTCGGCGTCGGCATGGGTCTGGCGCTGGCCATCGAGAGGGTCTGAGCCATGGCCCTGCTCGAGCTTGCCAGTCACCGCCTGCACTACCGCATCGACGGCGACCGCGACAGCGATCGCCCCTGGCTGACCTTCTGCAATTCCCTGGGCACCGACCTGACCATGTGGGACGCCCAGGCGCGGGCCTTGTCGAACGACTTCCGCGTGCTGCGCTACGACCGGCGCGGCCATGGCCAGTCCAGTGCGCCGCCGGCGCCCTACACGCTGGCCGGCCTGGGCGGCGATGTACTCGCCTTGCTCGACCACCTGGAAATCCCGCGCACGCATTTTTGCGGCCTCTCCATCGGTGGCCTGGTCGGCCAGTGGCTGGGCGTCAACGCCGGCCAACGGCTGGGCAAGCTGGTGGTCTGTGCCACCGCCGCCAAGATCGGCAACGCCGAAAGCTGGCGCGCGCGCAGCGCCCAGGTGCGCGCCGACGGCCTGGCGCCCCTGGCCGCAGCCACCGCCGAGCGCTGGTTCACCCCGGCCTTTGCCGGCGCCCGGCCGGAGATCGTCGACGACATCCTGGGCCGCTTCACCGCCACCTCCGTGGACGGCTATTGCGGCTGCTGCGATGCCCTGGCCGAGGCCGACCTGCGCCCGCAACTGGCCGCCATCGACACGCCGCTGCTGGCCATCGCCGGCGATGACGATCCGGTCTGCACGCCGCACGACCTGCAGGCCATTGCCGGCGCCGTCGCCAACGGCCGCCACCTGGACCTGCCCGGCCGGCACATCGTCAACATCGAATCGGCCGACGCCTTCACTGCCGCCCTGGTCGCCTTCCTGCGCTGAGCCGGCCTTGACGGCCTTGGTCGGCGGCCGTCGTCATGGCAGGTCGCACGCGCCCATGCCCGGGCAGCCGGGCGATCAGTTGTTCGGGTAAAAACCCATACCGTTGATGAAGATGGCGTCGGCCAGCTCATAGGCGCCCAGGTCGTTGGGCCCGTAGGCGTTGGTCACGCCGGGGATGTCATGGGCGGCGTAGCCATTGGCATCGGCGGTGACGTCGCCATCACAGTAATCCCAGGCCGGCGAGCGCTTCATCGGCCGGCCGTCTGCATCCAGCAGCGGGTCGGCCACCACCGCGCCGGCCGGCAGGTTGGCGGCGTTGTGGGAAAGCAGGCAACCGCCGGCATCCATCACCGCTGCCGGCCGGTCCCAGATCGCCGTGCCCGGGGCCCAGAAAATGCTGCCGCGGGTGGTCAGCTTGCTGCCGCCGAACACGAACAGCCGCTCGACCTCGTTGTCCAGAAGGGTGCTGTACAACAGCCAGCTGTTGGCGCTTTCGGTGTACAGCAGGGATGGCAGCACGCTGCCGCTGCCGGCACCGGTGGCATGGTTGTCGCGCATCAGGCTGCGCTCGATGAAGTACTCGTTGGCGCCTTCGGCGGCGACCACCGCGGCCAGGCCGTTGGCATCGTGGTTGCCTTCGATCAGGGTGCGCCGGACCCGGGCGATGGCACGCGGTGCAGAGGGGTTGTAGCCCAGGTAGAAGACGCCGCCACCGGGCGTGTTGGGCGTGGTTTCATTGCTGGCCGCGTTGTTGAACAGCCTGGAGCAGGGCTCGCGCCAGGTGACTGTCAGGAGCCGGCGGATGCACGGGCCGACACTGTCGTGGGTAATCACCCAGTCCACCGAATTGCGCGAATAAAAGGCGCCGCCCTTGCCCCGCGCATGATTGTTGTGGACCCAGGTGTCACGCAGCTCGACCGGGGTGAAATTGCCGTCGGTGGGCCCGCTGACGAAGATCGCGCCACCATGGTTGGCGTTGTTGTTGTCGATGCGGATGCGCTGCTCGCCGGGATGGCCGATGTGGTTGCTGAAGATCCGCGCCTGGTGGCTGTAGATCGCGCCGCCGCGGCCTGTCACGTCCGAAAACGGGCCCGTTTCATCGCCGGCGGTATTGGTGCCCAGGCGTACCGACTGCGTGCCGGTGGCAACAATGGCCAGTTCCGTGGTGCTGCCCTGAAGGTGCACCGCGCCGCCATTCATCCCGGCCCGGTTGCGGTTGATCTGGCCGTCAATGAGCATGATCCGGGCGCCGGCGAAGGCCTGCACGCCACCGCCGTTGCGATGCGCCTGGTTGCGCTCGATGACGGCGCCGCCATCCAGCAGCAGGCGCGCCTGCGTGGCCGGGTCCGGTGACAGCGAGCCCAGGAACACGCCGCCGCCATCACGGGCGGTGTTGTCGGTCACCAGCGCCCGCTCGGACAGGTGCAGCTGGAACGAACCGCCCACCAGCACGCCGCCACCGTCCTCGGCGCTGCCGGCATCGCCGCCGGTCAGGGTCACCCGCTTCAGGGTCAGTGTGCGGCGCGGCGCGTCGTAGCCGCCGCCGGTCAGTGTCATCACCCGGCCCGGATTGATCATGCGCACCACCAGCTGGCCATCGGCCGCCGGCGCGTCGTCCGTGCAGGCGTTGTAACCACCCTCGATCGTGATGTCGGCAGACGGATGGGCGATATTGACGCCGCCGACCATGATCTCCAGGTTGCGCTCCTTGATCAGGTGCGGGCCATCGGGATTGGCCGTGGCCGCGGCCAGGGCGTCGGACAGGGACACGTGGCTGCAGCCGCCGGCGACGCCAACCGTATAGGTGGCGGCGGCCACCGGCGCGGTGCTGGCCAGGGCGGCCAGGCCGATGACGGCAACGGCGGCGAGGGTGGTGAAACGGGACAATGGCAATGCGTGCATGAAGGTCTCCGGGACGATGGCGCAAAGGCGCCGACCCCTGATCCATCGCGAAATGCGCCGGAAACGTGCCAGATGATTTTCTGATCGACAGATTTGCCTCCTCCTCCTTCGCAAGCGAAGGAGGCAGGATCGGCTGCTCAGCAGACCGGTGGGCAATTCAGGAATGCAGTTCCAGCACGCGCTGCCGCCCGCCTCCAGGCTCACTTGTCATTGGAATCACGGCGGCCCTTCCAGGCTCATGTGTCGTTGGAAGAGGCTCCGGCTTGTGACCCCGGCGCCATTGGCAGAAAATGGCCTGTCCGTTCGCACGTTTGCCGCCGGCACCCTGCCGTGGCCTGTCATTCCGGGGCGAACCGGTTCCATCGCATCCTTATCGGAGGCCACCGCCTTGAACACCGCATCCGTTCCGTCCATCCCGCTGCTGATCAACGGCGAGTTCGTGCAGTCGAAAACCACGCAATGGCGCGATGTCGTCAATCCGGCCAACCAGCAGGTGCTGGCGCGGGTGCCGTTCGCCACCGCTGACGAGGTCGATGCCGCCGTTGCCGCCGGGCAGGAAGCATTCAAGACCTGGCGCAAGACCCCGATCGGCACCCGCGCGCGCATCTTCCTCAAGTACCAGGAGCTGATCCGCGCCAACATGAAGGAACTGGCCGCAACCCTGACGGCCGAGCAGGGCAAGACCCTGCCCGATGCCGAAGGCGATGTCTTCCGCGGCCTGGAAGTGGTCGAGCACGCCGCCGCCATCGGCAACCTGCAGCTGGGCGAGCTGGCCAACAACGTCGCCACCGGCGTGGACACCTACACCCTGCTGCAGCCGCTGGGCGTCTGCGCCGGCATCACGCCGTTCAATTTCCCGGCCATGATCCCGCTTTGGATGTTCCCGATGGCCATCGCCACCGGCAACACCTTCGTGCTCAAACCCTCCGAGCAGGACCCGATGGTGACCATGCGCCTGGTCGAACTGGCCCTGGAAGCCGGCATTCCCAAGGGCGTGCTCAACGTGGTGCATGGTGGCCCGGACGTGGTCAACGCGATCTGCGACCACCCCGACATCAAGGCCGTGTCCTTCGTCGGTTCGACCCCCGTCGGCACCCACGTCTACAACCGGGCCAGCCTGGCCGGCAAGCGTGTGCAGTGCATGATGGGCGCCAAGAACCATGCCGTGGTGCTGCCCGACGCCAACAAGGAACAAACCCTCAACGCCATGGTCGGCGCCGCCTTCGGTGCCGCCGGCCAGCGTTGCATGGCCGCCTCCACCGCCGTGCTGGTGGGCGAGGCGCGTGACTGGATCCCCGATCTGGTGGCCAAGGCGAAAACGCTCAAGGTCAACGCCGGCATCGAGGACGGCACCGATGTCGGCCCGGTGATTTCCTGCGCCGCGCGCGAGCGCATCGAGGCCATGATCGCCGCCGGCGCGGACGAGGGCGCGACCCTGGAGCTGGACGGCCGCAACCCCGACGTGCCCGGTTACGAGCAGGGCAACTTCGTCGGCCCGACCATCTTTTCCGGCGTCAAACCCGGCATGCGCATCTACGACGAGGAGATCTTTGGCCCGGTGCTGGTGATCCTGACCGCCGAGACGCTGGATGAGGCGATCGCCATCATCAATGCCAACCCGAACGGCAACGGCACGGCCATCTTCACCCAGTCCGGTGCCGCCGCGCGCCACTTCCAGGAAGAGATCGATGTCGGCCAGGTCGGCATCAACCTGCCGATTCCGGTGCCGGTGCCGCTGTTCTCCTTCACCGGCTCGCGTGCCTCCAAGCTCGGCGACCTGGGTCCGTACGGCAAGCAGGTGGTGCTGTTCTACACCCAGACCAAGACCGTCACCGCGCGCTGGTTCGACGATTCCACGCTCGGCCACGGCGTCAACACCACGATCAGCCTGAAATGAGTGCCGCTGCCGATCACGATGCCACCGCACTGAGCGAGGAACAGGCCGCCTTCCGCTCGGCCGCGCGCGATTTCGCCGCCGCCGAGCTGGCCCCGCACGCCGCGCATTGGGATGCCCAGTGCATTTTCCCGACCGAAGCCATCGCCAAGGCCGGCGAGCTGGGTTTTTGCGGCATCTACACACCCGAGGCGGCCGGTGGCATCGGCCTGGGCCGGCTCGATGCCGCGCTGATCTTTGAAGAACTGGCGGCAGCCGATCCGTCGACCGCCGCCTACATCAGCATCCACAACATGGTCACCTGGATGCTCGCCACCTGGGCCACCGATGCCGTGCGCCAGGCCTGGGTGCCGGAAATGGCCGCTGGCGAGCGCCTGGGCTCGTATTGCCTGACCGAGCCGGGCGCCGGCTCCGATGCCGCCTCGCTCAAGACCCGTGCCGTGCGCGATGGCGATCACTACGTGCTGGAAGGCAGCAAGGCCTTCATCTCCGGCGCCGGCGCCACCGACCTGCTGGTGGTGATGGCACGCACCGGCGGCGACGGCCCGCGCGGCATCAGCGCCTTCGCCGTGCCGGCCGACCTGCCCGGCATCAGCTATGGCAAGAAGGAAGAGAAGATGGGCTGGAACAGCCAGCCCACTCGCACCATCACCTTCGATGGCGTGCGCGTGCCCGCCGACCATCTGCTCGGCAACGAGGGCGAGGGCTTCAAGATCGCCATGAAGGGCCTGGACGGCGGCCGCATCAATATCGCCGCCTGTTCCCTGGGCGCGGCCCAGGGTGCGCTCGATGCCGCCCGCAACTACCTGCGCGAGCGCAAGCAGTTCGGCCAGCCACTGAGCCAGTTCCAGGCCCTGCAGTTCCGGCTTGCCGACATGGCCACGCAACTGGTCGCCGCGCGCCAGATGGTGCACACCGCCGCGCGCAAGCTCGATGCCGGCAGCGCCGATGCCACCGTCTGGTGCGCCATGGCCAAGCGCTTCGCCACCGATGCCGGCTTCCAGGTCTGCAACGAGGCGCTGCAGCTCCATGGCGGCTACGGTTACATCCGGGAGTATCCGGTCGAGCGCCTGCTGCGCGATGCCCGCGTGCACCAGATTCTGGAAGGCACCAACGAAATCATGCGCGTGATCATCGCGCGCCACTTGATCAACACCGATGAGGAATTGCGATGAGCGACTACCGCAGCCGTGACTGGACCGGCCTGAAACTGCAGATCGATGGCCATACCGCCATCGTCACCCTGGCCAACCCGCCGGCCAACACCTGGACCGTGCACAGCCTGGCCGACCTGCGCGACCTGGTGCTGGCGCTCAATGCCGACCGCGACATCTGGGCCCTGGTGATCACCGGCGAAGGCGAGAAGTTCTTCTCCGCCGGTGCCGACCTGAAGCAGTTCGCCGACGGCGACAAGGCGCAGGCCCGTGAGGCCGCGCGCCGCTTTGGCGAGGCGTTTGAAACCCTGAGCGGCTTCCGTGGCGTGTCGATCGCCGCAATCAACGGCTACGCCATGGGCGGCGGCCTGGAATGCGCGCTGGCCTGCGACTTGCGCATTGCCGAGGAACAGGCGCAGATGGCCCTGCCCGAAGCCAGCGTCGGCCTGTTGCCGTGCGCCGGTGGCACGCAGAACCTGACCCGCCTGGCCGGCGAGGGCTGGGCCAAGCGCATGATCCTGCTCGGCGAGCGTATCGACGCCGCCACCGCCCTGCGCATCGGCGTGGTCGAAGAAGTGGTCGCCAAGGGCGAGGCCCTGGCCAAGGCCAGGGAATGGGCCGCCCGGGCCGGCAAGCAAAGCCCGATCGCGGTCGCCGCCTGCAAGCAACTGGTGCAGATCACCCGCAGCCAGAGCCACGCCGCCGGCCTGATCTCCGAACGCGAACTGTTCGTCGATCTGTTCGACAGCGCCGACCAGGCCGAAGGCGTTACCGCTTTCCTGGAAAAGCGCGCCGCCCAGTGGACCAACCGATGACCAGCGCCGCCCAGATGCCGGTGCTGTTCGATACCCGCACCGCCGGCAGCAACGGCCGGCGCATCGGCATCGTCACCCTGAACATGCCGGCGACGTTGAACAGCCTGTCGCTGGCCATGGCCAAGCTGATCGATGCCCAGCTCGGCCAGTGGGCGGGTGATCCGGACATCGCCATGGTCGTGCTGCAGGGTGCCGGCGAGAAGGCCTTCTGCGCCGGTGGCGACCTGCACTCGCTCTACCAGGGCATGCTCGAGTGGCGCAAATCGGGCAGCAACCGCATCCAGGACAGCACCTACGCGGCCGAATTCTTCAAGGTCGAATACCGGCTGGACCACCGCATCCACACCTATGAAAAGCCGGTCCTGTGCTGGGGCCACGGCATCGTCATGGGTGGCGGCATCGGCCTGATGGCCGGTGCCAGCCACCGCATCGTCAGCGAGCGCTCAAGGCTGGCCTTTCCGGAAATCAGCGTCGGCCTGTTCCCCGATGTCGGCGGCAGCTGGCTGCTGAACCGGGTGCCCGACCGGGCCGGCGTGTTCCTGGCCCTGACCGGCGCGCCGCTGTCGGCCGGTGATGCCATCCATGCCGGCCTGGCCGACCTGCACCTGCCCGAAGCCAGCCGCGACGATGTGCTGGCCGCCCTGCTGGCCCGGGACTGGAGCGATCAGGCGCTGGAGAACCACGGCCTGCTCGACGCCCTGCTGGCCGGCTT
>CAZUZT010000108.1:0-7974 GCA_964624575.1 uncultured Rhodanobacteraceae bacterium
TCGAGCGCGCCGGTGACCTGGCCGCGCTGCTGACCAACCTGCAGGAGGGCGACGTCCTGTTCGTCGACGAGATCCACCGGCTCTCGCCCGTGGTCGAGGAAGTGCTGTATCCGGCAATGGAGGACTTCCAGATCGACATCATGATCGGCGAGGGCCCGGCGGCGCGCTCGATCAAGCTGGACCTGCCGCGCTTCACCCTGATCGGCGCCACCACCCGCGCCGGCATGCTGACCAATCCCCTGCGCGACCGGTTCGGCATCGTCGAGCGCCTGGCCTATTACACGCCGGCCGAATTGGCCGAGATCGTGGTCCGCTCGGCGGCGATCCTGGCCATCGACTGCAGCGGCGAGGGTGCCGCCGAGATTGCCCGGCGCTCGCGCGGCACGCCACGGATCGCCAACCGCCTGTTGCGCCGGGTGCGCGATTTCGCCGAGGTCCGCTACGACGGCAGGATCGATGCCCGCGTGGCGCAGGCGGCGATGTCGGTGCTGGAAGTGGATGGCGAGGGGTTCGATCCCCTGGACCGGCGCCTGTTGTCGACCATCATCGAAAATTTCGACGGCGGACCGGTGGGCGTGGATTCGCTGGCCGCCGCCCTGAGCGAGGAACGCACCACGCTTGAGGACGTGGTTGAACCCTACCTGATCCAACAGGGTTTCCTGACCCGGACCGCACGCGGCCGGATGACCACCGCCAAGGCCTGGCGCCATCTGGGCCTGAACCCGCCGGCGCGTCAGCCAGGCTTAAGTGACGGCGGGCTATTTTCGCCTGCCGACGACGGCGACGTAGGCTCAGCACCATCATGAGCAGCGCACACTTCACCTGGCCGGTGCGGGTCTACTTCGAGGACACCGACACTGGTGGCGTGGTCTACCACGCCGGCTACCTGCGCTTTTACGAGCGCTGCCGGACCGAGTGGTTGCGCAGCCGTGGCGGCAGCCAGCGCGAGCTGATGGCCGCCAGCGGGGGCGTCGCCTTTGCCGTGCGTGCCATGGCCGTGGACTGGCTGGCGCCGGCCCGGCTGGATGACCTGCTCGATGTGCACCTGGTGCTGGAGCAGGTGCGACGGGCCAGCCTGGTCTGCCGGCAGCGCATCGTCCGTGCCGACGACGGCGTGGTGCTGAGCACGGCGCAGGTCCGCGTCGCCTGTGTCACCGTTCCCGATTTCCGCCCCGCGGCCATCCCCGAATCCCTGCTTGAGAACCTGCGCGCATGAGCAATGAGTTGAATCTGCTGGAGTTGATCATCCACGCCAGCATCCCGGTCAAGATCGTCATGGCGGTGTTGCTGGTGGCCTCGGTCGCCTCCTGGTTCGTGATCTTCAAAAAGCGCGCCATGCTCAATTCGTCGCTGGACGAGGCGGCCGACTTCGAGGACCAGTTCTGGTCCGGCGGCGATATGGCGACGCTGTTCCGGGAGATCGGCGAGCGCGACTACCCGGCATTCGGCCTGGCCGGCATCTTCGAGGCCGGCTTCCGCGAATTTGCCCGCCAGCGGCAGCACAAGTTCGCCGATCCGCGGACCACGGTCGAAGGCGCCCAGCACGCGATGCGCGCCGCGGTCAACCGCGAGATCGACCGCCTGGAGCAGAACCTGGAGTTCCTGGCCACGGTCGGCTCGGCCAGTCCCTACATCGGCCTGTTCGGTACCGTCTGGGGCATCATGATCGCCTTCCATGGCCTGGCCAACGTGCGCGAGGCGACCATTGCCATGGTCGCGCCGGGCATCACCGAGGCGCTGATCGCCACCGCCATGGGCCTGTTCGCCGCGATTCCCGCGGTGATCGCCTACAACCGCTACCAGAACAAGGTCGAGCGCCTGAACCTGCGCTACGAGACCTTCCAGGACGAGTTCTCCACCCTGCTGCAGCGCCAGGCCCAGCCTGGCGGCGGCTGAGCGCAGCGGGATCGCAATCATGGCCACCCGTCGCCGGCGCCGCGCCCTGAAGGCCGAGATCAACGTCGTTCCCTATATCGACGTCACCTTGGTGCTGCTGATCATCTTCATGATCACCACGCCGATGCTGAATCTTGGCGTGGATATCGAACTGCCCAAGTCCGATGCCCGATCGCTGGATGTCGATTCCGAGCCGGTGCTGGTCACCGTGGACGCCCAGGGCGGACTGTTCCTGACCCTGGGCGGGGAAGCACGGCGCAACGTGGATGCCGACACCCTGGTGACCACGGTGGCCGCTTTCGTGCGCAACAACCCGCAGGTGCCGGTATTGGTCGGCGGCGATGCCCGGGTCGACTACAGCGCCGTCTACCAGGTGCTGGTGTTGTTGCAGCAAGCCCAGGTGCCCAAGGTCGGCCTGATGAGCCAGCCGGGCGAGGACGAGTGAGGCCACTGGTGGCAACGGCGGCGGGCCCGCGATGAGGCAGGACCTTGGCGGCGACATCCGCGCCTTTCTGTACGCGCTGGGGCTGCACGTGCTGTGCGTGCTGCTGGCCTTCAGCGGCATGTTCTGGTGGCAGTCGGCCAAGCCTGAAGCCGCTGCCGGCGATCCGATCGAGGCGGTGTTCGTCGATCTGGGCAGCCTGCAGCCGGTCACCACGCCGCCGCGGCCACAGCCCGAACGCCCGCCGCAGCCGCGCCCGGAACCGCCGCCGCCACCAGCACCCCCGGCCACCGACCTCAGCGCCCAGGACCTGATC
Source organism: uncultured Rhodanobacteraceae bacterium (assembly GCA_964624575.1). Taxonomy (GTDB): domain Bacteria; phylum Pseudomonadota; class Gammaproteobacteria; order Xanthomonadales; family UBA2363; genus Pseudofulvimonas. The sequence continues at coordinate 2,655 of CAZUZT010000108.1, forward strand.
GAACAGCAGCGCATCGACCGCCAGGCGCTGCTGCGTGCCGAAGAAGACGCGCGCGAGCAGGAAGAGCGCCGCCGCCGCGCCGAACAGATCCTGCTGGAAGAAGAGCAGGAACGGCGTGAGGAAGAACAGCGCCAGCAGCGTGAGCGCCAGGAGAGGGAAGCGCGCGAGCAGGCCGAACGCGAGCAGGCCGAACAGGAACGGATCGAGCGTGAGCAGGCCGAGCAGGCGGCCCGTGAACAGGCCGAGCTTGACGCCGCCGAAGCCGCGGCCCAGGCCGAGCGCGAAGCCGCCGATCGCCAGGCCGGTGCTGGCGGCACCGACGAAAGCCTGGGTGCCCGCTACTCCGCCGCCATCCGGGCACGGGTCACCAGTCATTGGTTGCGACCCGACCACGTCCGGGCGGGCATCCGCTGCACCATCCGCATCACCCAGATCCCCGGTGGTGAGGTCATTTCGGCCACTGTCGTCGAGCCCTGCAATGCCGACGAGTTGACCCGGCGCACGATTGAAGCGGCGGTGCTGCGCGCGCAGCCTTTGCCGTACGATGGTTTCGAATCGGTGTTTGCGCGCAGCGTGCGCTTCACCTTCCGTTATGACGGCAACCAGTGATCAGAAACGACGTGGCGGGCTCCGGCGCAGTGATCAGCGCCCTTGACCGCCATTGCGCCACGCAATGCAATGAAACCTGTACGACGGTGTTTGCCGCCGGCCATCGCCAGGAAGCAGCCGCTACCCTGTGACGGTCATCGGCCGGTGCTGCGCCGTGCGCCCCCGGCTCAGTTTCCCGGCTCGATTTTTCTGAACCCCGATAATTGAATGGAACCCCGGATGCCCATCAAAAGCAGATTTTTGGCCTTGTTCGTCCTGGTCATCGCATTTTCCTTCCCTGTCGTTGCCCAGGAACTGGAAATCGACATTGTCGATGGCACCGCCTCGGCGCTGCCGATCGCCGTGGTGCCGTTCGCCCATGAAGGTGCCGGCCTGCCGCCGCATGTCGATGTCGCGCAGGTGATCGGCGCCGATTTCAACCGCACTGGCCAGTTCCGTACCTTGGCGCGCGGTGACGTGGTTGAGTTCCCGGCGCGCGAGGGCGAGGTCAGTTTCGCCACCTGGCGGCTGCTCAAGCAGGATTACCTGGTCATCGGGCGGATTGCCGACTCCGGCGACGGCGGTTATCGGGTCGAATTCGACCTGATGGACATTTCCCAGGGCCAGCGCGTGCATGGCGGCGCCTTTGTCGGCCGGCCGACCGAGCTGCGCGGCATCGCGCACCGGGTGGCCGATGCGGTCTACGAGCACATCTTCGGCGTTCCCGGCGCCTTCTGGACCCGGGTCGCCTATGTCACCGCCCGCGGCGTCGCGCCGGACATCGAATACGCGCTGATGGTGGCTGATTCAGACGGCTACAACCCGCAGCTGGTGGTGCGCTCGCGCGAGCCATTGATGTCGCCGTCCTGGTCGCCGGACGGCCGCCGCCTAGCCTATGTCTCCTTCGAGCGCGGCAACTCGGCGATCTATATCCAGGACCTGGCCACCGGCAGCCGCGACATCGTTTCCGCCTCGCCCGGCATCAATGGCGCGCCGGCATTCTCGCCCGATGGCAGCAAGCTGGCGGTATCGCTGTCGCGCACCGGCAACCCGGAAATCTTCATTCTCGACCTCGCCAGCCGGCAGACCACCCAACTCACCCGGCACTGGAGCATCGACACCGAGCCCCACTGGATGCCGGACGGCCAGTCGATCCTTTTTACCTCCGATCGGGCCGGCAAACCCCAGATCTACCAGATTGCCACCAGCGGCGGCGACGCCAGCCGCCTGAGCATGCAGGGCGACTACAACGCACGCGTTTCCGTGGCCCATGACGGCCAGCGGATGGCGATGGTGCAAGGTAGCGGAAACGTGTATCGTATAGCGGTTTTGGATCGCACCATCGGTCGGGGCGAGTACCGCCTCATCTCACCGGGTCGCATGGACGAATCGCCCAGCTTTGCGCCAAACGCCAGTATGCTCATCTACGCCACCCGCGAAGGCGGGCGGGGAGTCCTTTACTCGGTGTCCACGGACGGCCGGGTAAGACAACGACTGGTACTGGCCGATGGCGACGTCCGCGAACCGGCATGGGGTCCGTACCGTCAGCGATGATGATCCAGAACATCCATCATCACTTTTGCTCGGCTGGACCTACTTTTCAGGGAATCAATACCAATGAATATCGCAACCCGTATCTGCCTGGCAACGCTTCTGGCTTTCGGCCTGGTGGCCTGCAAGAAGGAAACCGTCCGCGACGAGGTCATCGCGCCGCCGCCGGTTGACACCCCTGCTCCGGTCGAAACTGCGCCGGCAGCGGACGACTGGAGCGACCCCTCGGCTCTGGACCGCATTCCGTGCCTGCGCCAGCGAGTCGTCTATTTCGAATTCGACACCAGCAACATCGGTTCCGAAGCGCAGGAAATCCTCAGCTGCCACGCCCGCTACCTGAGCAACCGTCCGGAAGCCCGCGTGACGCTGGAAGGCCATGCCGATGAGCGCGGCAGCCGCGAGTACAACCTGGGCCTGGGCGAGCGTCGTGGCAACGGTGCCCGTGACGCCCTGACCGCATCGGGTGCCGCCGGCAACCAGCTGACCGTGGTCAGCTACGGTGAGGAGCGTCCGACCTGCACCTCGTCCGACGAGTCCTGCTGGCAGCAGAACCGCCGGGTCGAGATCGTCTACAACGTCCGCTGAGGACGATGGCAATCCGCACCCCGATGTGCGTCCTGGCAGTGGCGGCCGTGTTGGCCGCCACTGCTGGTGACCTCGCCGCCCAGAGCGGCCGCCTCAGCCTGGCCGAACGCGTTGCCCGGCTCGAGCAGCAGCAGGCCAATCCGGCCCCGCCACCGGCCAGTGGCAACATCGAACTTCTCAACCGCATCCAGGACCTGCAAACCGAACTGCAGACCCTGCGCAACCTGGTCGAGCAGCAGAACTTCGAAATCGAAATGCTCAAGGACCGGCAACGGACCCAGTACATCGATCTGGATTCGCGCATCGAGCGTCTGCGTGGCGGCGATGCCGGCGATGCCGACCAGGAGCTGGACCTTGGCAGCGGCGACGACAGTGTCGCCGCGCCGCGCGGCCAGCCGGCACTGATTCCGCCACCACCGCCATCGCCCGACCAGTTGCTGATGGAAGAGGCCGCGCCGGTTGATCCCTATACCGGCCAGCCGCTGTCGCCGTCGGCTGGCGCCGGCCCCGGTCTGGTGGCTGCCGGCCCCGGTGCTGCGGTGCCCGGTGTCGATTCCGCCGATGCCGGCGCCGACGCCAATGCCCGGTACCAGGCCGCGTTCGACGCCCTGCGTGAAGGCCGTTATGGCGATTCTGCGCAGCAGTTTTCGCAGTTCGTGCGCAGCCATCCCGACCATGAACTGGCCGACAATGCCCTGTACTGGCTGGGCGAGTCGCATTACGTCACCCAGAATTACGAAACCGCCCTGGACACCTTCCGCGAGCTGATCCAGAGCTATCCCGGAGGCGACAAGACGGCCGATGCCGAGCTCAAGATCGGCTATAGCCTGTACGAGCTGGGCCAGCCCGGCGAGGCCCGCCTGGCCCTTGAATCCGTGATCGAGCGCTATCCGGAAAGCACGGTGTCGCGCCTGGCCCAAAGCCGCCTGCGCGCGCTGGCCCTCGATCGGCCCTGAGCCTCGTTTCCCCGCAGGACCGGATGCCCGGCAACGGCGCCTGCGGGCAGGCTGGCTGCGACGGCCGCGCCGTCACCGCGCTTGCCACTTGAATGTCGGCCCGCCCCGGCAGTGCCTTGCCTCAAACCATTCCGCACCGGTTTGCCGGCAGCGGACAAATACCAGTGACCATGTCCAGCTCCCGCGCCGGTGACCCGGCAAACCCCGGTCTTGATTCGGGCAACGCTGCCTCCGCCGCCGCGCCTGCGCCCGCCTCCGCGCCCGCTGGATCGACCGGCGCGGAAACGGCTGCCGACCGGCTGCGCCTGACCGAGATCTTCCACTCCATCCAGGGCGAGGCCGATGCAGTCGGCTGGCCAACGGTGTTTATCCGTCTGACTGGTTGCCCGCTGCGTTGCACCTGGTGCGATACCACCTACAGCTTCCAAGGCGGCCAGTGGTGGACCGTGTCGGATATTTTGGATGAGGTTGCCAGGCACCGCAGCCGCCATGTCTGTGTCACCGGTGGTGAACCGCTGGCCCAGAAGCGCTGCCTGGGCCTGCTCACGGCCCTGTGCGATGCCGGTTACGAAGTGTCGCTGGAGACCTCTGGCGCCTTGGATATCGGTACCGTTGACCGGCGCGTGCGCAGGGTCGTGGACTTCAAGGCGCCGGGCTCGGGCGAGGAAGCCCGCAACCTGTGGTCGAATGTCGAGCACCTTCTGCCGCACGATCAGGTCAAGTTCGTGCTCGCTGACCGGGCCGATTACGACTGGGCCGTGGCACGGCTGCGCCAGCATGCGCTGGACGGCCGTTGCCAGGTGCTGTTTTCACCGGTTCATGGCCAGTTGCCGCCGGCCGAACTGGCGCAATGGCTGCTGGAGGACCATTTGCCGGTGCGCCTGCAGATGCAGGTGCACAAGCTGTTGTGGGGCAACCAGCCCGGGCGCTGAGCCTGCCTGCCACGGCAACACAAGATCAACAGGGCACCGGCGCCCCGGTATCGTTGCCGATTGCCTGACACCGTCCGTATCCGTCGATACATCTCCCAGCCATTGCCTGCGCCATGACCCATTCCGCCAAACCATCGGCCGTCGTTCTGCTTTCCGGCGGCATGGATTCTGCCGTCGTTGTCGCCCAGGCGATGGCGATGGGCTTTAAGGTGCACGCCCTGAGCATCCTCTACGGCCAGCGCCATGCGGTCGAGCTGGCTGCTGCCCGTCGGGTCGCCGACGCGCTGGCCGTTGCCGATCACAAGGTGCTGGAACTGGACCTGCGTGCCATCGGCGGATCGGCGCTGACTGCCGACATTGCCGTGCCCGAAACACCCAGCCTGGGCATCCCGGTCACCTATGTGCCGGCCCGGAATACAATCTTCCTGTCGCTGGCCCTGGGTCATGCCGAGGTCATCGGTGCCGCCGACCTGTTCGTCGGGGTGAATGCGGTGGATTATTCCGGCTATCCGGACTGTCGCCCGGCGTTCATCGAAGCCTTCGAACATCTGGCCAATGTCGCCACCCGCGCCGGCGATGAGGGCAGGCGGTTCCGAATCCACGCACCGCTGATGAGCCTGAGCAAGGCGGCGATCGCCCTGGAAGGCCGGCGCCTGGGGGTGGATTTCGCCCAAACCGTCTCCTGCTACCAGGCTGATGACCAAGGCC
>CAZUZT010000109.1:0-7969 GCA_964624575.1 uncultured Rhodanobacteraceae bacterium
CCATATCAACGTGAAAGCCAGTTCCGACGCGGAAGAAAACCGCCGCCTGGCCGAAAGCCTGGCCCAGCGCCTGTTGCAGAAACTGTGATCGGGAGGGTGTTCGGCGGCGGAGACCGCGGGCGCTGCGTGCGGATCACGCGCGGCCGGGGCGGGTCGGCATGAGCACGTTTCTGGGCGTGCACAGCGCACCGCCGCCGCACTGGGTCGGCGACGGCTTTCCAATGCGCTCGCTGTTCAACTACACCGGCCTGGGTCGCCACCTGAGCCCGTTCCTGCTGCTCGACCACGCACCACCGACTCCGTTCGAGCCGGGCATGAAGCAGCGCGGCGTCGGCTCGCACCCGCACCGCGGTTTCGAGACCGTCACCGTGGTCTACCAGGGCGAAGTGGCGCACCGCGATTCCACCGGTGCCGGCGGCATCATCGGCCCCGGCGACGTGCAATGGATGACCGCCGGTGCCGGCATCGTGCACGAGGAACTGCACTCGCCGGAATTCACCCGTCGCGGCGGCACCCTGGAAATGCTGCAGCTGTGGGTGAACCTGCCGGCCGCCGACAAGATGGCCGCGCCCGGCTACCAGTCGTTGCTGGCGGCGCAGATTCCGGTGGTGGAGCTGCCCGGCGATGCCGGCCAGGTGCGGGTGATCGTTGGCGAGTTCGAGGGTGTGCACGGCCCGGCGCGCAGCTTCACGCCGATGGCGGTGCTCGACCTGCACATCCGCCAGGGTGCCAGCGTTCGGCTGCCCAGCCGCGACGGCTGGACCCTGGCCCTGGTGGTGCGGCACGGCACCGTCCTGGTCAACGGCAGTGATATCGCCCGCGAAGGCCAGTTGGTGCACCTTGACCGCAGCGGCGGCGAGGTGACGATCGAGGCCAACACCGATGCCGGGCTGTTGTGGTTGTCGGGCGAGCCGATCAACGAGCCGCTGGTCGGCCACGGCCCGTTCGTGATGAACAGCCAGGCCGAAATCATCCAGGCCATCGAGGACTTCAACGCCGGCCGCTTCGGTCGGGTTGCCGGTTGATCGGTCCATGGAACGCTGACCCAGGCCGCCCGAAAAAGGTGCGGATCATACGGTGTCTTGTCCACGTGCCGTCTTGCCCAGCGAATGGCCAGGCTTGGCAACGATCGCCAGGTCTGAAGGCTGCGCAAGCTGCGGCGTGGCCGCTTTACAAGCGCACACCGGGATCACTTGAAGTCGAGTCCGGGACGATCGCGAAAGCGGACGCAGCATCTCCCGACCCTCCTTCGCACGCGAAGGAGGGAGTTTTGGTGCCCAGCCGGGCAGTGCACTTCTGCGATGCACTTCTGCGACATGTCGGCACGCGCGCGGGCGCAGCCGCGGTTGTTGCGCGCGGGTGATCGTGACACTGTCGGCCCCTTGCAAGGCGGCAAGGGAGTGGACCTTTGGTGGATACGGGCGAAGACAGGCATTCGCTGGCCGTGCTCGGCATCAGCGGCATCGAAGAGCGCATCTATCGCTACCTGATCGGGCGCAATGGCGCGACCCAGCCCGAACTGGTCGGTGCGCTCGGGCTGGGCAAGCGGGCCTGCCTGCGTTCGCTGGAACGGTTGGCGCTGAACGGCCTGGTCCGGCACTCGCCGCAAAGCCCTCGGCGCTATTTCGCGTCACCGCCCGACCTGGCCATCGAAGCCCTGATCCTCAAGCAGCAGGAGGCGATGCAGCGTGCCCGGGTCACCGCCCGCGCGCTGCAGGAAGCGGCCATCACGGCACGCCAGGGCGGCGCCCCGGAGCAGATGGTGGAATTGATCGCCACCCCGGACGGCGAACGCCTGGTGTTCGAACAGCTGTATCTGGGCGCGACCGGCGAGGTGGTGACGCTGATGCGGTTGCCGATGCGTGTATCGAAGATGACGCCGCCCTACGATCTGAGCCTGCAGCAGCAGACACGCGACCGGGGCGTGCGCTTCCGGACCCTGATTGATGGTGATTTCCTGGAGGCGCCCGGGTCGGTCGGGTACCTGCATGCCGAGATGGCTGCCGGTGTCGAGGCGCGCACGGTGCCGCATCTGCCATTCAAGCTGGTGATGGCCGACCGCCGGGTGGCGATCATTCCATTGAAGCTGGAGCAGAGCGACAGCCATATCCTGGTGGTGCGTTCCTCGGCCCTGCTCGATGCGCTGTATGCCCTGTTCGAGATCCTCTGGCAGCGCGGTGCGCCGGTGGGCGCGCCGTTGGGGGAGAGCCGTGGCGGGGAGGACCGGCTCGGCCTCGGTCCGGACAGCGAAGCCTTGCTCGGCCTGATGACCCTGGGCATGAACGACAAGGCGATCGCCGCCGAACTGTCGATCTCGTTGCGCACGCTGGAGCGGCGTGTGCAGGCGCTGATGAAGGCGCTGGGAGCCCGTACCCGGTTCCAGGCCGGATATCTGCTGGCCCGGCTGCCCGACAAGTGATGGCGGATTTCCGTCATGGCGGAGATCCGAACAGATAATCGGTTGTTCCACGATCCTCCTGCGACAACACTCGACGCTGTCACGCATGGCCGGGGGGTGTGCGTGTGATCGCCGGACGAGTGCCGCGAGCTAGCCGCAACGCTCGTCCCGGACCTGCCCGCGCACGGGCACCGTCATCGAAACAATGGGATGGAACCGATGAGCAATGACACACATATCCACGCAGCCACGCGGCGGCGATGGGCAGGGCCCGACCCTGCCATCGCCGGCTTGCGCCGGCTGTCCCTGGCGCTGGTCGCCGCAGCGTCCGTCAGCGGCGCCGCGTTGGCACAACAAGGCGTGCACCAGTGGCCGACAGCCAGCCCGGCGCTGGCGGGCGCGCCCCTTGTCGAGCGCGGCAACGGCTCGTTGCAGGTGTTCAACGACCGCGATGACCTGCTGGCAGCCGCGGCCGGCATCGATCTGGTGCATGAGGACTTCTCCGGCAGCCTGGTGCCGGCCTACGGGCAGCGCGTCTGTTACCAGGCCGTCGGCCACCGCTCCAATGATCCGTGCTTCGTTCCGGGCGACCTGGCACCGGGGTTCGGCATGCGCAGCAGCCGCGGCAGCATCTTCGCCAACCAGATCGACATCGATCTGATCGTTCTTGACAGCTACATGGGCCTGCCGATGCCGGTGATCGGCAACAACGTGCTGGATCTGCCCTACAACCCGATGCGCATCGACTTCGATCCGCTGGTGAGCGTGGTCGGCATGGATGTCCTGGACGGCATCCTGGGTGGTCCGGTCCAGATCGATGCCTACGGGCCGGATGAAACCCTGCTGGGCTCGTTCACCGTCCATCCGCCGGGCAAGGGCCTGACCGAGTTTGCCGGCATGATCAGCACGGCTCCGATCAGCCGCGTGGACGTCAATGCGCCCACCGACGGCGGCGGCGAACTGATCGGCCGGCTGCTGTTTGGTGGCGGGCTGGGCCGCCTGGCGGCGGTCAACGACGCGCTGGATCTGGGCACGGTCGCTGCCGGCAGCTCGCCGGTTGCCACCTTCGAGCTGGCCAACACAGGCCACCTGGCCCTGGAAGCCGTACAGCTGCAGCCGTTGCCGGCGCCGTTCGTGCTCGTGGCCGACCAGTGCAGCGGTATCGACCTGGCCGGCGGTGCGACCTGCACCCTGGAGGTTGCCCTGGCCGGCACCGCTCCGGGCCTGCATCTGGCCACCTGGCAACCGCTGGGCGGCGACGGCCCGGAGATCGGGCTGCGCGCCGATGTCGTGGCGGCCCGGTTGCATACCGTTCCCGGGCACCTGGACTTCGGCGATGTCGTCGCCGGTACCAGTTCCGCGCCGCAATCGGTGACGGTGATCAACAGCACCGGCGCCACCTTCAATACCGGCCTGCCGGTTGTTGTGCCTGCTCCGTTCAGCCGGGTCGGCGGCGATTGCCCCGAAGCCGGAATCGAGCTGGCGCCCGATCACAGTTGCGAGCTGGACATCGTGTTCAGCCCCCAGGCCGCTGGCGAGCATGACAGCGAGTTGACCGTATACAACGCCGAGTACGGCCCGGGCGGCAGCACCCTGGCCGGTCGTGGCGTCCAGGGAGGTACCCCATGAACCGCACATTGATTCCCACCTTGGGCCTCGGCTTGGCGGCTTTGGCGGCCATGGTTTTTCCCATTGAAGGCCGGGCCGCGGGCATCACGCCCCTGGAGCGGGCCGAGATCGAAGCCATGAGCACGCAGCGGGGCGCAAGCTTCGTCAGCGAAGATTTTGAAGCGAGCATGACGCGCTTCCTGCCGCAGATGGAATTCGCCGCCTGCACCGAGCCGGTCAGCAGCGCGTCGGACGATGCCTGTTTTGCCCCCGGAACCCTGGTGCCCGGCTTCTCGCTGCGTTCGGCCTCCGGCTACGGCGTGGTGTCGCTGGGCCTGGACATCGTCGGCTTCCCGTCGATGACCATCGGCGCCTGGCCGTACCGCCTGACCCCGACCTCGATCAGTCCCACCCGGATTGAATTCGAGCATGGGCCAACCGTGGTGGCCGCCGATGTCTTCGCTTTTCGCATCGCCGGCGGCAGTGCCACCGGCGACACCGCGCCGGTGACGGTGCAGGCATTCGACCTGGACGGCCAACCCCTGGGCAGCTTCCAGGTGACGCCATCGGCACACAATCAGCCCGCTTTCGCCGGTTTCAGTTCTGCCGTGCCCCTGGGCGCGGTCGAGTTCGGTCCGGCGGAGGAAGCCGTGGGTGTGCAGATCGACAACCTGCTGTTCGGCGGCATGGCACAGGATCCGGTCGTGGCTGTAAACCGCCTGGCGTTCGGTGTCCTGCCGGTCGGCGGGTTGGAAGTGCTGCCGCTGCAGGTGGACAACCCGGGCGACCAGCCCTGGCAACTGGATGTGCCGCTGCTGTCGGGCGCCAGTGCCTATCAGCTGGTGGAAGAGGACTGTTCGGCGACGATCCTGGCTGCGCGTTCGCAATGCACGATCTGGCTGGCTTTCGAGCCGGACTGGGTCGATACCTTCTTTGGTCGCCTGCAGGTGGCCGGCGACTTCGGCGGTGCGCCGCTGCAGGTCGATCTTCATGGCATTGGTCGCATGCAGGAGGCAACACGATGACCATCATTCTCACCCGCACTGCCCGCCGGGCGGTTCTGCCGGCACTGGCAGCAGCCCTGGCGGCCACCCTGGCCATGCCCGGCACCGTCATGGCAGATGGATCGATCCACCCAGCCTGGCAGGCCGGGATGGCAGCCGCAGACGCCCGCGGTGGGCAGGAAATGCCGCGCCCATCGCGCGGCAGCGGTGACCTGGAGCTGTTCGCCAACCTGGCCGATTTCCAGACAGCCACCGATGGCTGGGATCTGGCGTTCGAGGATTTCTCCTCGATCAGCCCGAACTATGGCGCGCCATGCTATGAGCCGGCCAACAGCGACATGGGCCAGCCCGGCACCACGTTCTTTGCCCCGGTCTGCTTCCAGCCGGGCGCCTTGGTGCCCGGCTTCAGCGTCCGCAGCAATCTGGATGTCGGTGATCACGGCCATGGCATGTGGGTCTTCGGTGTTGGCATTGCCGGCCTGCCGGTTTCGGTGGTGGGTGCCCAGTCACCGGCATCCACCACCCTGGTGGATTTCCATGACGGGGTCATGGCCGTGGCCATGGATGCCTTCGACTGGCAGGCAGGCACGCCACTGTCCTTTGTCGTTCTGGGCGAGGGTGGCCGCCATCTGGGTGATTTCACACTGACCGGTACCGTGCCTTCACAGGGCGTGTTTGCCGGGTTCATCAGCCCCGAGCCGGTGCATCGGGTCGAGGTGCGCAGCCTGTCTGGTGCCACCCAGATGATCAGCCAACTGCGCTTTGGCGGGCAGCCCGGCGGCTACACGGTGAACCGGACGCAGTTGCACTTTGGCGCCGTGCCTCCTGGTGGCAATGCCGTGGCCAGTGTGTCGCTGGAACAGACCGGCGATCTGCCGGTGCAGCTGCCGGGCCTGTCGGCGCCGGCGGAACCCTTCGTGGTGCTGGTTGATGACTGCTCGGGTGAGGTGCTGGCGCCGGGCGAAAGCTGTGAGTTGACCTACAGCTATGAGCCGGTTCTGGCGCAGAGCCATCGTCAGGAACTGCAGCTGCCACTGCCCAGCGGCGCTCCCGGCGACATCCACCTGCTGTTGACCGGACGTGGTGTGGATACGCGCCTGCATCTGGACACCCCCGTCCTGGCCTTTGGTGATCTGGCTGCCGGCCAGCAGGCCACGGCCAGTGCCGTGGTGGCCAACCACGAGGCCGTGCCGCTGCAGGTGGCTACGATCAGCGCGGTGTCGGCGCCGTTCGACTTGGTTGCCGGTCCTGACGCCTGTCCGCCAGCGCCGTTCGAGTTGGAGCCCGGGGAGTCCTGCCGCTTGACCTACCAGGCCACGTCGGCCGGGCCGCAGGGACAGCGGGCCAGGGTGCTGATCGACAGCAACGACCGCTCCTCACCGAGCCGCCTGCTGCTCACGCTGGGCATCGATGACCGGATCTTCCGCCACGGTTTCGAAGCCGTGCCCTGATCCGGGACTTCAGCGCGGTTGTTTCACACGCCCCGGCCGGCCCTGTGTCGCCGGGGCGTCTTTTTTGCCCGCCTGTCGGCCATGGAGCCCGCCTGGAACCGGCGTAATCGCGTGTCGATGATTGCATCAGCCGGGTGGCAGTCTTCGTCCCCGTCGACGGTATTGGCCTGACGGCTAGCCACCACCGCCCATCATGTGCAGCACCAGCAAGGGCACCGGTATGAACAGCATGATGCCAATTTTTTAGACCGCCACGGCGCCGTAGTGCAGGGCATCGAAGGTGGTGGCTGACAGATCGAACCAGCGGTCATGCAGCCGGCGGATGGCGTCCCAGGGCGTATTCTTGAGGATTTGCCGGAGCGAAAACGGTTCATTCGCCCGGGGGCTGTGATGTTCACGCCGGCTGTGCGCAGGCGTGGATACAGTCCGGCGCAATGGGTCGTCACCGCACACTCCGGATCTTGCGCGCGCCCGCTGCTGTGGCGGCCATCGCGGCATTGGCCGCGTGTGCCGGGCCGCGTTCGATACTGGATCCGGCCGGGCCATCGGCGGAAGAGATCGCAACCCTGTGGTGGGTGATGTTCGGCGGCGCGGTGGCGGTCTGGCTGCTGGTGCTGGCCCTGCTGCTGATCACGCTGCTGCGCGGTGACAAGACCCGGCCGCTGGCAAAACCGCAACGGCTGATCGTCGGCGGTGGGCTGGTGCTGCCGACGGTGCTGCTGGGCGTGTTGCTGGTGTGGGGCACGCTGGACAGTGCGCGCATCACCGGTGTTGGCGAGGAGCCTGACGCGGTGATCGAGGTGATCGCCCGCCAGTGGTTCTGGGAGTTCCGCTACCTGGACGGGGACGGCAACGCGGTGGCGGTGAGTCATGACCAGCTGGCGATGCCGCTGGCGCAGATGGTCGAGTTCCGGATCACCAGCCAGGATGTGATCCACAGCTTCTGGATCCCGCGCCTGGGCGGAAAGATGGATGCGATTCCCGGGCGGGTGAACCGGCTGCGCCTGCGCGCCGATCATGATGGTGCCGGCACCGGAATCCGTGGCCAGTGCGCGGAGTTCTGCGGACTCTCGCACGCGCACATGCATTTCGAAGTACGGGTACTGGAAAACGACGCGTGGGCCGACTGGTTGGCCGAGCACGCGATTGCAGCCACGCCGACGGGAGCCGCCCCTTGAGCGCCAGCATGCACGATTCCGGACGCGATCCCGGGCACGACCCCGAACGCGAAGCCTTCGACCCGCACGAAAACGCTGCCCGGCTGGCGGAGCTGCACCGTATCTGGGGCAACGAGCCGGGCCTGAAGGGGCAGCTCAAGGCGGTCAACCACAGCACGGTGGCGATGCGCTTCATCGTCACCGGCTTCGCTTTCCTGCTGGTGAGCGGCGTGCTGGCGATGTTCATCCGCCTGCAGCTGGCGTGGTTCGACGCCGAGGTGTTGGATCCGGCGCGCTTCAACCAGTTCGTGACCATGCACGGCACGACGATGATGTTCCTGTTCGCGGTGC
>CAZUZT010000110.1:0-7955 GCA_964624575.1 uncultured Rhodanobacteraceae bacterium
CGATGGAAGAAGGTCTGCGCTTCGCGGTACGCGAAGGCGGCCGTACCGTCGGTGCTGGCGTGGTCGCCAAGATCATCGAGTAACAGGCTGCCTGGGGTCCGCTCCGGCCGAGGCCGGGCGGGTCTTCGAGGCAACCGGCAACAAGGGCAGTGCCCGAAGTTTTCAACACATCCAGACGCCAGTAGCTCAATTGGCAGAGCAGCGGTCTCCAAAACCGCAGGTTGGGGGTTCGAGTCCCTCCTGGCGTGCCAACTCAACAGAGGACCGAGGGCGTGGGACCATTGACGGAACCTTCTGGTGGCGGCTCCCTGCCACACCGGACCGGGCCCCGGCAACACCGGTCTCAACGCCTGCCTGCACATGAATAGCAAGGTCGAACAGGAACACGGTGGCGCATCCACGACTGACACGCTGAAGCTGCTGGCGGCCCTGGCCGTTCTGGTCGCCGGTGTGGTCGGTTTCTACTGGTTCACCGAGGGCCATTTCGCCGTGCGCGTGCTCGGCCTGGTGGCGTCATTGCTGATCGCTGTCGGGATCGGCGCCATGACCGGCCCCGGCCGGACCCTGCGCGGATTCTTCGGCGAGACCCGTTTTGAGTTGCGCAAGGTCACCTGGCCGACGCGCCAGGAAACGATCCAGACGACGATCGTGGTGCTGATCGTGGTGGTCATCATCTCGATCATCCTGTGGTTGATCGACATGATGCTGGCCTGGATCGTGCGGTCGCTGGTGGGGATGTAAGCATGAGCATGCACTGGTACGTCGTTCACGCCTATTCGGGCTACGAGCACCCGGTGGCACGTGCGCTCAAGGAGCGGATCGCGCGTGCCGGCATGGAGGAGCGCTTCGGCGAAGTCCTGGTGCCGACCGAAGAAGTAGTCGAAATGCGCGGCGGCCAGAAACGCAAGAGCGAGCGCAAGTTCTTCCCCGGCTATGTCCTGGTGCAGATCAAGGCGCACGAGGAAGAGGGCGGCAAGCGGGTGCGCATCGACGATGAAAGCTGGCATCTGGTCAAGGAGACCCCCAAGGTGCTGGGCTTCATCGGTGGCACCGCCGACCGGCCCGTGCCGATCTCCGAGAAGGAGGCCGACAACATCCTGCGCCGGGTCCAGGAAGGTACCGAGAAGCCGCGGCCCAAGGTGTTGTTCGAGCCCGGCGAGATGGTCCGGGTCACCGATGGCCCGTTCAACGACTTCAACGGCGTGGTCGAAGAAGTCAACTACGACAAGAGCCGCCTGCGGGTGGCGGTCCTGATTTTCGGGCGCTCGACACCGGTCGAACTGGAGTTCGCCCAGGTCGAGAAAGCCTGACAGCCCGGGGCCTGACGGTCCCGGATCAACCATGCAGCGGAGGAGTCCCGCAGTCCGCCCGGACGTGCAGACGCTTGAACTCCAGGAGCAGCCATCGTGGCAAAGAAGATCACCGGTTACATCAAGTTGCAAATCAAGGCCGGGCAGGCCAATCCCAGCCCGCCGGTCGGCCCGGCGCTGGGTCAGCGCGGCGTCAACATCATGGAGTTCTGCAAGGCGTTCAATGCCGCCACGCAGAAGCTCGAGCCGGGATTGCCGATTCCGGTCGTGATCACCGTCTATGCCGACCGCAGCTTCACCTTCATCACCAAGACGCCACCGGCGGCGGTGCTGTTGAAGAAGCTGGCCAATGTCCAAAAAGGGTCGGCCAAGCCCAATTCCGACAAGGTCGGCAAGGTCACCCGTGCCCAGCTGGAAGAGATCGCCAAGACCAAGGAGCCCGACCTCACCGCGGCTGACCTTGATGCAGCAGTTCGAACGATTGCCGGAAGCGCCCGCAGCATGGGCCTGACGGTGGAGGGTTGATGACATGGCAAAGTTGAGCAAACGATTCAAGGCGATGTCATCCCTGGTCGAGCCGGGCAGCACCCTGGCCGTCGATGAGGCGCTGCGCATCCTGAAGGAAAACAGCAAGACCAAATTTGTTGAGTCGGTGGATGTCGCCATCCGGCTGGGCATCGACCCACGCAAGTCCGACCAGACCGTGCGTGGTTCTTCGGTACTGCCCAACGGCACCGGCAAGACCGTGCGCGTGGCGGTCTTCGCCCAGGGCCCCAAGGCCGAGGAAGCCAAGGCTGCCGGTGCCGACGTGGTCGGCATGGACGACCTGGCCGAGCTGATGCAGGGCGGCGATCTTGATTTCGGCGTGGTCATTGCCAGTCCTGACGCAATGCGTGTCGTCGGCCGGCTGGGAACCTTGCTAGGTCCCCGTGGTCTGATGCCTAACCCCAAGACCAATACCGTGACCATGGATGTCGCCCAGGCGGTGACCAACGCCAAGAGCGGCCAGGTCCGGTTCCGTGCCGACAAGGGCGGCATCATCCATGCCTCGATCGGCAAGGTTGATTTCGAAGTCCAGGCACTGCGCGAGAACCTCGAGGCGTTGGTTGCCGACCTGGTTCGCTCCAAGCCGCCGGCGGCCAAGGGCCAGTACCTGCAGAAAATCCACGTGTCCAGCACCATGGGCCTGGGTGTCGGCGTGGATACCTCGACGATCAACGTCGCCCGCTGAGGTCGCAGGCTCGCGGCAGCGATGTCGCGAAACACGATTCCAGGGTCCGGCCATGGCCGGACCGGCGCAGGAATGCGCACATTTTGAGGGCTGTCGCCCGCATCGGTGTGACGTCGCAAGGCGAAGATGCGGAACGGCTGGCTGTCAAAGACCGCAGGTCCCGGTCCGGTGTTTTGTGCCGGAACGGGTTAATCGGCCCACCGGCCTGCGTAGATGGTGATGCCCGCTCAGGAGTTTCTTGAAACGGTCACCGAGTCGGCGTCGTCAAGACGCCAACAGGAACCGGCAACGGTTCCTGTCAACCCAAGGTCGGAGCGTACAGGGTGACCTGCGTGTTCCGACCGGAAAGTCCGGAAAAGTCAATCAATGGCACTGAATCTTACTCAAAAGAAAGAGTTGGTGGCCGAATTGGCGGAAGTCGCGTCCCAGGCTCAATCCCTGGTCGCGGCCGACTACATCGGATTGTCCGTTGCCCAGCTCACCGAGCTGCGCGTGAAGGCCCGGCAGGGCGGCGTGTTTGTCAAGGTGGCCAAGAATTCCCTGGTCCGCCGCGCCGTTGAAGGAACCGACTATCAGTGCGTCGCCGACTCACTGACCGGTCCGCTGCTGTACGCCTTCTCCAAGGATGATCCCGGTGCAGCCGGCCGTCTGATCAAGGATTTCAGCAAGGGCAACGACAAGCTCAAGCCGCGTCTTGTCGCCGTCGGAGGCCAGCTGTACCCGGCCACCCACGTCGACACGCTGGCCGAACTGCCAACCCTGGATCAGGCCCTGGGCATGCTGGCCGGTTTGATGATCGCTCCGATCACCAAGCTGGTGCGCACGCTCAACGAGCCGGTGGCCCTGGTCGCACGCGCGGTCAATGCCGTCGCCGAAGCCAGAAAGGCCGAGTAATCCGCAGGTTTGCAAGCCAATTTTCCCAATCCCGTTTCAAGATCAACTACAGGTAGAACAATCATGGCCGTAAGCAAGGAAGACATCCTGGAAGCCATTGCCGCCATGTCCGTCATGGACGTGGTCGAGCTGGTGAAGGCGATGGAAGACAAGTTCGGCGTATCCGCCGCCGCCCCGGTTGCTGTCGCCGCTGCCCCGGCAGCCGGTGGTGGTGCCGCTGCTGAAGAGCAGACCGAGTTCACCGTCGTGCTGAAGGCCGCCGGCGAGAAGAAGATCGAGGTCATCAAGGCGGTCCGCGCCATCACCGGCCTGGGCCTGAAGGAAGCCAAGGACCTGGTCGAGGCCACCGGCAACGTCAAGGAAGGCGTCAACAAGGAAGAAGCCGACAAGCTCAAGAAGGACCTGGAAGCCGCCGGCGCGACCGTCGAGCTCAAGTGACGGCAGATTGTCGTCAGCCCGTGATGGCCACGGATGGCCGTTGCACCGGGATCCCGACGCCCCGGTGACGGGACGCAGTGATTCCGCGTCCGCCAGCAATGGCGCACGGTCAAGCCTGGGGGCGCAAGCCCCCGGGCGTTTCGCGTTTGCGAAGGGCGAATGTGGAATCGGCGGCTGCCTGCAACCGGGCTGACTGCTGCCGATTCCAGATTTGCTCTCCTTAAGTCGTTTCAATCCCGGCGACGGTTGACACCGTCGTCAGCAGCCAGCGAGGCGGTTCCCATGACCACCACACAGTACTCCTTCACTGAAAAGAAGCGCATCCGTCGCGATTTCGGCAAGCAGCCGTCCATCCTCAAGGTGCCCTACCTGCTGGCCACGCAGGTCGAGTCCTACCACGAGTACCTGCAGCTGGACCGCAAACCCGAGGAACGTGCCAACGTCGGCCTGCATGCCGCCCTGCGGTCGATCTTCCCGATCGTCAGCTACAGCGGCAATGCCGCGCTGGAGTACGTCAGCTACAAGCTGGGCGAGCCTCCGTTCGACGAGCGCGAATGCCGTACCCGTGGCCTCAGCTACGGTGCGCCGCTGCGTGTCCTGGTCCGGCTGGTGATCTACGACAAGGATTCGCCGGCCAGCAACAAGGCGATCAAATACGTCAAGGAGCAAGAGGTGTACATGGGCGAAATGCCGCTCATGACCGATACCGGCACCTTCATCATCAATGGCACCGAGCGCGTCATCGTCTCCCAGCTGCACCGCAGCCCGGGCGTGTTCTTCGACCATGACCGCGGCAAACAGCACAGCTCCGGCAAGCTGCTGTATTCGGCGCGGGTGATTCCTTACCGTGGCTCGTGGCTGGACTTCGAGTTCGACGCGAAGGACAACGTGTTCACCCGGATCGACCGGCGCCGCAAGCTGCCGGTGACCATCCTGTTGCGTGCCCTGGGCATGGGCAACGAGGAAATCCTGTCCACCTTCTTTGAAATGAATACCTTCCATCTGAAGGACGAGGAAGGTGCGCAACTGGACCTGGTGCCCGGGCGCCTGCGCGGTGAAACCTTCAATTTCGATATCGTGGTCGGCAACAACGTGCTGGTCGAGGCCGGTCGCCGGGTCACCGCACGCCATGTCCGTGAGCTGGTCAAGGCCGGCATCGGTGCCCTGGAAGTGCCCGACGATTACCTGCATGGTCGCGTCCTGGGCCGTGACCTGATCGACCCGGAAACCGGTGAGTTGATCGCTGCCGCCAACGATGAGCTGGACGAGACCCATCTGGCCAAGTTCCGCACCGCCGGCATCGAGCGCATCGACACCCTGTTCATCAACGACCTGGATCGCGGCGGCTACATTTCCAGCACCCTGCGCATCGATCCCACACGCAACCAGTTGGAAGCCCTGGTCGAGATCTACCGGATGATGCGTCCGGGCGAGCCGCCGACCAAGGACGCCGCGCAGAACCTGTTCCAGAACCTGTTCTTCAGCCTGGACCGTTACGACCTGTCCGCCGTTGGCCGGATGAAGTTCAACCGCCGTGTCGGCCGCGAGGAGATCCTGGGCGAAGGTGTGCTTTCGCGCGATGACATCCTTGATGTGCTCAAGGTGCTGATCGACATCCGCAACGGCCGCGGCACCGTCGACGACATCGACCACCTGGGCAACCGCCGCGTGCGCAGCGTCGGCGAGATGGCCGAGAACCAGTTCCGCATCGGCCTGGTCCGGGTCGAGCGCGCCGTGCGCGAACGCCTGTCGATGGCCGAGGCCGATGGCCTGACGCCGCAGGACCTGATCAACGCCAAGCCGGTGGCGGCCGCGATGAAGGAATTCTTCGGCTCCTCGCAGCTGAGCCAGTTCATGGACCAGAACAACCCGCTGTCGGAAGTCACCCACAAGCGCCGTGTCTCGGCCCTGGGTCCGGGCGGTCTGACCCGTGAGCGTGCCGGTTTCGAAGTCCGCGACGTGCACCCGACCCACTACGGCCGGGTCTGCACCATCGAGACCCCGGAAGGCCCGAACATCGGCCTGATCAACTCGTTGGCGGTCTATGCCCGCACCAACAAGTACGGCTTTTTGGAAACGCCCTACCGCAAGGTCATCGACGGCAAGGTCAGCGATCAGGTCGAGTACATCTCGGCGATCGAGGAGAACGACTACGTCATCGCCCAGGCCAATGCCGAACTGAACAAGGACGGCAGCTTCGCCGAAGCCTTCGTCTCTTGTCGCTACCAGGGTGAAACCCTGCTCAAGGCGGCGGCCGATATCCAATACATGGACGTGGCGGCAATGCAGACGGTGTCGGTCGCTGCCGCGCTGGTACCGTTCCTGGAGCATGACGATGCCAACCGTGCCCTGATGGGCGCCAACATGCAGCGCCAGGCGGTGCCGACGCTGCGTGCCCAGGCGCCGCTGGTCGGCACCGGCATCGAGCGCGTCGTCGCCACCGACTCCGGCGTCAACGTGGTCGCCAAGCGCGGCGGTGTCATCGACCAGGTCGATGCCGCGCGTATCGTCGTGCGCGCCAACGAAGAGGAGATCGGCGACAACGATGCCGGCGTCGACATCTACTCGCTGGTCAAGTACACCCGCTCCAACCAGAACACCTGCATCAACCAGCGGCCGCTGGTCGAGGTCGGCAACGTGGTCTCCGCCGGCGATGTGCTTGCTGACGGCCCGTCCACCGATCTGGGCGAGCTGGCGCTGGGCCAGAACATGATGGTCGCGTTCATGCCCTGGAACGGCTACAACTTCGAGGACTCCATCCTCATTTCCGAGCGCGTGGTGCAGGAAGACCGTTACACCTCGATCCACATCGAGGAGCTGACCTGCGTCGCCCGTGACACCAAGCTCGGCCCCGAGGAAATTTCCGCCGACATTCCCAACGTCGGTGAATCTGCGCTGTCGCGGCTGGATGAATCCGGTGTCGTCTACATCGGCGCCGAGGTCAAGGCCGGCGATATCCTGGTCGGCAAGGTCACGCCCAAAGGCGAGAGCCAGCTGACTCCCGAAGAGAAATTGTTGCGTGCGATCTTTGGCGAGAAGGCGTCCGACGTGAAGGACAGCTCGCTGCGCGTGCCGCCGGGCATGGACGGCACCGTCATCGACGTGCAGGTGTTCACCCGTGACGGCCTGGAGAAGGACAAGCGCGCCCTGGCCATCGAGCAGGGTGAGGTCAAGCGGGTCAAGAAGGACTTCGACGACCAGTTCCGGATCCTGGAATCGGCGATCTACCAGCGCCTGCGCGGCGTGATCGTCGGCCAGGTCGCCAACGGTGGCCCGCACGGCCTGAAGAAGGGCGCCAAGGTCACCGATGAGTACCTTGACTCGCTGAAGAAGGACGAGTGGTTCTCGTTGCGGATGAAGGACGAAGCGGCTGCCGACATGGTTGAAAAGGCCGCCGAGCAGGTCAAGCGCCATCGTGCCGAGTTCGACAAGCGCTTCGAGGAGAAGCGCATGAAGATCACCGCCGGTGACGACCTGGCGCCGGGCGTGCTGAAGATGATCAAGGTGCATCTGGCGGTCAAGCGTCGCATCCAGCCGGGCGACAAGATGGCCGGCCGACATGGCAACAAGGGCGTGGTCTCGATGATCGTGCCGGTTGAAGACATGCCGCACATGGACGATGGCACCCCGGTCGACATTGTCCTCAACCCGCTGGGCGTGCCCAGCCGAATGAACATCGGCCAGATCCTGGAAACCCATCTGGGCTGGGCGGCCAAGGGCGTAGGCATCAAGATCGACCGGATGCTGCAGGCCCAGGCCAAGCTCGCCGAGTTGCGCAAATTCCTGGACCAGGTCTACAACTTCGAGGGCGAGAAACGGGTTGACCTCAAGCAGCTCAGTGACCAGGAGCTGCTGGAACTGGCCCGCAACCTGACCAATGGCGTGACCACGGCAACACCGGTCTTCGATGGTGCCCACGAATCGGAGATCAAGCAGCTGCTGAAGCTGGCCGACCTGCCCGAAAGCGGCCAGGCCACTTTGTTCGACGGCCGTACCGGCGATGCCTTTGATCGCCCGGTCACGGTTGGCTACATGTACATGCTCAAGCTCAACCACCTGGTCGACGACAAGATGCATGCCCG
>CAZUZT010000111.1:0-7800 GCA_964624575.1 uncultured Rhodanobacteraceae bacterium
GCAACCTCAGCGTGCTGCTGGATCCCGGCGCCGGCACCATGACCATGATCGACCATGGCCAGCGCACCTTCACCCGCATGACCCGCGCCGATATTGAACGGCTCGGCGGCGCCGTCAATGCCGCCATGGCGCAGATGGAACAGGCCCTGGCCAACCTGCCACCGGAAGTGCGCAGCCAGATGCAGGGCATGGCCGGCGGCCTGCCCGGAATGGGCGGCATGCCGTCGGTGCAGGTCGTGGAAACCGGCCAGAGTGGTACCGTCGCCGGCCACCGCTGCAGCGTCTACCAGACCCGGATGGACGGCAAGGCCATCAGCGAGACCTGCATGGGCAGCCTGTCGGCGCTGGATGCACTCTCGGCCGCCGACCGCGCCGTGCTGGATGGCGCCTTCGCCATGATGCAGGAGCTCGCCGAAGGCCTGGCCCAGGGCCCGATGGCGCAGCTGATCGACCTGAGCACCTTCCAGAGCGGCATGATCCCGCTGCGCATGACCGATATCGAAAATGGCCGCCGAGCCTCGTCGGAATTCACCGGCATCGACACCTCGGCCCTGCCCGCCGACACCTTCACCGTGCCGGCTGGCTACCGCGAGGAAAAGCTGGAAATGCCCGACCTCAGCAGTCTGGGCCGCTGACCGAAACCGGGCACCCGCCCGGGCTGTAATCGTCCTCGAAGGGCCGTCAGATACGACGGCCCTTCGCTTTTGCGGGCCCGGTGAGCCTGCCGCCGGATCAGGCCAGCACGATATGGAAGAGCACGGCCAGAAAATGCAGCGCGCTGCCGATCAGCACGAACACGTGCCAGATGGCGTGGGAATACGGCAGCCGCCGCCACAGGTAGAAAATCACGCCCAACGTGTAGGCGGCGCCGCCAGCCAGCAACAGGGCCAGGCCGCCGCTGTCCAGGGCCGCTGCCAGCGGCTTGACGGCAATGATCCCGATCCAGCCCATAACCAGGTACAGGCCGACCGCCAGCCAGGTCCAACGGCGCAGGAAGGTCAGCTCGAAGACGATGCCCAGCACCGCCAGCGACCAGATCAGCGTGAACAGCGTCCAGCCCAGGTGGCCACCGATCGCCGACAGGGTGAACGGCGTGTAGGTGCCGGCGATCAGCAGGAAAATGGCGATGTGGTCGAGCTTGCGCAACACCTGTTTGGCACGCGGCTGGCTGACCGCGTGGTACAGGGTCGAGGTCGTGTAAACCATGATCAGCGTGGCGCCGAAAACGCTGCCCGAAACGATGTCCACGGCACTGCCACGGGCGCTGGCAAAACCCACCAGTACGGCCAGACCAATGATGCTCAGCAGGATGCCGATGCCGTGGATCAGGCCGTTGGCGATCTCCTCGCGCGGGCTGTAGCGGGCGGTGATCGTGGTCATGCATGGGCTTCCATGGTGCGTTGCCGAAGAGTAACGCACCATGGCGGTAGACGGGCGCCCCCCGCATCCGGCGGCAGCAACAAATGCGGCCGGGAGTCGGCTTGCGGGTCGGCAATGACGCCGAGGGTGATGCCTCCGGGCCGCGACCAGCCGATCAGGCTGTCGGCCGTTGCCGCGCGATGAACGACCTTGAGCCCAGCTCAGCCCAGTCCGGACCAAGGCCGCCGGACCCCCGCACGAACCGGCCGCGCACATGCCGTGCGCTGTCGCCTACAGCAGGTTGCGGCCGTGGAACAACTCCTCGATTTCCACCCGCAGGCGCTGCTCGATGCGCAGCCGCTCCTTGAACGACAGGTCCGCCGCGCGCGACTCGAACAGGTAGGTGTCCAGGTCGAAGTCCTTGATGTGCATCTTCGTGTGGAAGATGTTTTCCTGGTAGACGTTGACGTCGAACATCTCGTAGCGGCTGCGGATCGCACGCGAGAGGTAGTCCTGGATCGAGTTGATCTTGTGATCGATGTAGTGCTTCTTGCCCTTTACGTCACGGGTGAAGCCGCGGATGCGGTAATCCATGATGACGATGTCGGACTCGAAGCTCTCGATCAGGTAGTTCAACGCCTTCAGCGGCGAGATCACGCCGCAGGTGGCGACGTCGATATCGGCCCGGAAGGTCGCGATGCCGTTGTGCGGATGCGTCTCCGGATAGGTGTGCACCGTGATGTGGCTCTTGTCCAGATGCGCCACCACGCTGGCCTCGTCCGGATGCTCGCGCACGGCACCGGCCACGACCTGGCCGGCGGCGCGCTTGTCGACGATCGGCTCCTCGGAGATCAGGATCGTCACCGAAGCACCCTGGGGATCGTAATCCTGGCGCGCGATATTGAGGATGTTGGCGCCAATGATCTCGGCGACATTGGTCAGGATCTGGGTCAGGCGGTCGGAGTTGTACGCTTCATCGATGTACTCGATGTAGCGCTGGCGCTGTTCATCGCTCACGGCGTAGCAGACGTCGTAGATGTTGAACGACAACGCCTTGGTCAGGTTGTTGAAGCCCTGGAGCTTCAGACGCGGCAGGGGTTTCACCACAGTACAGATCACCCGTCGGTTGCAGACGACCCGATGCCGTCCTGGAAGGAGCGGATTATCGTGGCGGCAACCCGCCCGCGCAAATCCGGGCGGCCGGTTGGTTGCCGCACGTTGTGGCATCGGTCATAGTGACGCGGCCTAACAGGGGGCTTAATGACCATGCAGTTTTCCGCCTCGCGGCCAGCCAGCAATGCGCCCATCGAGCGATTTCTCTCCCACTGCCACCACCGTAAATATCCCAACAAAGCGATCATTACACGGCCGGGCGAACCCAACCGGACGCTGTACTACGTGGTGAGCGGTTCACTGACCATCAGCGCCGAGGATGGCACCGGCCGGGAGATCATCCTGTCCTATGCCAACCCGGGCGATTTCATCGGCGAGTTGGGCGTCTTCCATGAGGCCCAGCAGCGCCATGTGGTGGTGCGCACGCGCAGCACCTGCGACCTGGCCGAAGTCAGCTACGAGCGCCTGTCACAGTTGCTGACCGGACCGCTGCGCGAGGATGCGCCACAGCTTCTGTACCAGCTCGGCAAGCAGTTGGCCGAGCGCCTGCTGGTGACTTCGCGCAAGGTCAGCCGGCTGGCGCACATGGACGTCACCAACCGGGTCGCCCGGACCCTGATCGACCTGTGCGAGGAGCCGCAGGCGATCAGCCATCCCGATGGTTGCCAGATCCGCATTTCGCGCCAGGAACTCAGCCGCATCGTCGGCTGCTCGCGCGAGATGGTCGGCCGGGTGGTCAAGCAGCTTGAGGAGCAGGGCACGATCCTGGTCAATGGCAAGACCATCGTGGTGCTGGGTTACGGCAGCGATGAGGGCCCGGTCCTGCTGACCCAGCCGCTGGCGCCGGTGAACAACCGCGGCAGCAAGTAGAACACCACGCGCAGGCGCACAGGCGATCGAAACCGGCCACGGCAACGCTGGCCGGCAGGAACGTTGCACGCAGACGCACTGCTGCCTTCCGATCCGGCAGCCTGGCTATTCAAGCCATTCAGGCCCTTCAGGCCCTTCAGGCCATGAACAGGCGGGCCAGTTCGCTGCCCGGATCCGGCGCGCGCATGAAGCGTTCGCCGACCAGAAAGGCATCGATGCCGGCAGCGCGCAACCGGGCGACATCCTCCCGGCTGCCGATGCCCGATTCAGTCACCAGCAAGCGCTCTTGGGGCACCCGCGGCCGCAGGTCCAGCGTGGTCTGCAGGTTCACCTTGAAGCTGCGCAGATCCCGGTTGTTGATGCCGATCAACGGCGCCGGCAGCGCCAGGGCGCGGTCCAGCTCGGCCCGGTCGTGGACTTCCACTAGGGCATCCAGATGCAACTGCGCGGCCACGTCCAGCAGTCTTGCCAGCGCATCGTCGTCCAGCGCCGCGGCGATCAGCAGCACGCAATCGGCGCCCAGCGCGCGCGACTCATACAACTGCCAGGGATCGACAACGAAATCCTTGCGCAGCACCGGCAGCTCGCAGGCGGCACGCGCCTGCTGCAGGTAGTCGTCACTGCCCTGGAAAAAATCGATGTCGGTCAATACCGACAGGCAGGCGGCACCGGCGGCCTGGTAGCTGCGGGCGATGGCGGCCGGATCAAAGTCCGGTCGGATCAGGCCCTGGCTGGGGCTGGCGCGCTTGACCTCGGCGATCACCGCCGGCTGGCCGGCCGCGATCCGCGCCTGCAGGGCGGCGCGGAAGGGCCGCAGCGGCGGTGCCTGCCGGCAACGCTGCTCAAGTTGCGCCAGTGGCAGGCGGGCCGAACGCTCGGCCACCTCTTCGTGCTTGCGCGCCAGGATGCGCTGGAGAATATCGCTCATGACCGGGCTGGATGCTCGTTCCCGAATCTTCCCGGCAACGCTGTTTTCACCGGCTCAGGCCTGGGCCTGGGTGGCAGCGACGAACTCATCCAGCTTGGCCTTGGCCGCGCCGCTGGCGATGATGTCGCGGGCGCGGTCGATACCCGCGGCGATGTCCGGCACCATTTCGGCCGCATACAGGGCGGCGCCGGCGTTGAGCATGACGATGTCGCGCGCGACGCTGGGCCGCCCGTCCAGAGCATCCAGCAACATCGCCTTGGACTGGGCTGCGTCGTTCACCCGCAGGCCACGGTTGGACGACATCGCCAGGCCGAAGTCTTCGGGGTGGATCTCGTATTCGCTGACCTTGCCATCGCGCAGCTCGCCGACCAGGGTCGTCGCGCCCAGCGAGATCTCATCCATGCCGTCCTTGCCCCAGACCACCAGGGCACGGCGGGCACCCAGCCGCTGCAGCACCCGCACCTGGATGCCGACCAGATCGGGATGGAACACACCCATCAGGATGTGCTGGGCACCGGCCGGATTGGTCAGCGGCCCGAGGATGTTGAAGATCGTGCGCACACCCAACTCGCGGCGCACCGCGGCGACATTCTTCATCGCACTGTGGTGCATGGGCGAGAACATGAAGCCGATGCCGCAGCTGGCAATGACCTGTTCCACCTGGGCCGGGGTCAGCTCGATCCGCGCGCCCAGCGCCTCGATGACATCGGCGCTGCCCGACTTGGACGAGACGCTGCGGTTGCCGTGCTTGGCCACGCCGGCGCCAGCGGCGCCAACCACGAACATCGCCGCGGTGGAAATATTGAAGGTATGGCAGCCGTCACCGCCGGTGCCGACGATATCGACGAATGGCCGGTCGTCGGGCACCTGCACCTTGTCGGCGAACTCGCGCATCACCTGCGCGGCAGCGGCGATCTCGCCGATGGTCTCCTTCTTCACCCGCAGGCCGGTAAGGATCGCTGCCACCAGCGGCGCCGACACCTCGCCGCGCATGATCGCGCGCATCAGGTCGAGCATTTCCTCGTGGAAGATCTCCCGGTGCTCGATCACCCGTTGCAGGGCCTGGGGCGGCGACAGGGTGATGGACGGTGCTTTGGAGTCGGTCATGGCGGGCGTGGGTCGTTTGAAAGGAAGGACAGCGCGATGATGTCGAATACCGGCAGGTCGGCCTGGTCGGCCACGGTTTGGAGATATGCGTGGGAGCTCCCCCGGTGCGAGGGTGGTGCGAGCGGTTGCGCGGCGAGGTTGCAGCGCAGCCGGGCGGCCAAGGATACCGGCAGGCACCGGGGCGGGTCACCTGCACCGATGCCTGCATTCATGCCGGCAGCGATGCCTGCCCGGGACCTGCCCGCGGGCCTGCCATGCAAAAGCCCGGCCGGAGCGCGGCCGTGGCGCCACCGGAATTCAAGCCTGTCCGGACCGCCGCCGGTCAGCTGTCAGCCGTTATCTTGGTGATTCCCGTCAACAGACATGAGGATTGGCCACCATGAAGATTCAAGCCGCAGTCACCCATGCCCAGGGCAAGGATTTCCAGATCGAGGAGGTCACCCTGTCCGGGCCGGAAGCCAACGAGGTCCTGGTACGGGTGGTGGCCACCGGAGTCTGCCACACCGACGCGGTGGGGCGTGACCTGGCGGTGTCGCCCTACCCGATCGTGCTCGGCCATGAAGGCTCCGGGGTAGTCGAGAAAGTCGGCGCCAATGTCACCAGCGTCGACGTTGGCGATCATGTTGTGATGTCGTTCGCCCATTGCGGCCAGTGCGACAGCTGCCTCACCGGCCATCCGACCGTGTGCGAACGCTTCAATGAGCTGAACTTCGGCGGCCGCATGGAAGACGGCACCTGCCGCCTGCACCAGCACCAGACCGGAATCGCGACCTTCTTCGGCC
This sequence comes from uncultured Rhodanobacteraceae bacterium, assembly GCA_964624575.1. GTDB lineage: Bacteria > Pseudomonadota > Gammaproteobacteria > Xanthomonadales > UBA2363 > Pseudofulvimonas. The sequence goes on from CAZUZT010000111.1 coordinate 6,160, forward strand.
AGTCGTCCTTCGGCAGCCACGCCGTGGCCCACGAACGCAATGTCGTCAAAGTCGACAAGGAAGTCGATCTGGCCCTGCTCGGCCCCCTGGGCTGCGGTATCCAGACCGGCGCCGGCACCGTGCTCAACCGGCTGCGACCGGAGTTTGGCACCACCATTGCCGTCTATGGGTGTGGCGCCGTTGGCCTGAGCGCGATCATGGCGGCCAAAATCGCCGGCTGCCGGCAGATCTTCGCCATCGATGTCCACGATAACCGCCTGGAGCTGGCCCGGGAACTGGGTGCCAGCCAGACCTTCAACGGCAACAAGGTCGATGTGGTTGAGGAAATCCGCGCGCTGACCGGTACCGGCTGCCACTATGCGGTGGAAACCACCGGCGTGCCGCCGGTCGTGCGGCAGTCGTTGAACGCCCTGCGGCCGCTGGGAACGACGGCGATCGTTGGCGTCACTCCCAAGATGGAACTGGATATCCACAACGACCTGATGGCCGAGGGCAAGAGCATGATCGGCGTCATCGAGGGCGACTCGGTGCCGCGGGTGTTCATTCCCAAGCTGGTGGAGTACTACAAGGCCGGCCTGTTCCCGTTTGACCGCCTGGTGAAGTTCTACGCCTTCGACCAGATCAGCCAGGCCTTCGAGGACTCGGCCAACGGCAGCACCGTCAAGCCGGTTCTACGCCTGGATTCCAGCCACAGTTGATCCCTGTTTGCGCCGCTTCCGGGCCGCTCCGCGCCGGCCTGGAAGCGGCCATGACAGCCGGTTTCGCGCTGGCGCAGCCCGCCCGGACAACCGGCAGGTCCACCGCACTCATCGGCCGCGGTCAGGACTTGCCGCGGCGACCGGCATCATAGGTTTCAAGGTCGATGCCGGACCGGCCCGGAGCCAGGATGTTGTTCGGATCCAGGGCCCGCTTGATGGCATGCTCGACATCGCGCTTGACCGGGCCATAGCTGCGCGCGACCCGCTCCTGGAAGCGGGTATTGACCCGATACACGGCGTAACCTTCCTGCTCGAACTCGTCCAGCAGTTCGTTGAAGCAGGCGTCGGCGCGAGCGGTTTCCTCGCCGCTGGTGCGGTCATACAGGACATCGATGACGTGGTGCATGTCGCGCGGCGCGACGATGAACTCGGCGACATAATCCAGGCCATGCTTGTGCAGGATGCGCTTGGCCATGGCCGCCTGCTTGCGGCACTCGCTGCCGCGGGCCTCGCTGACCGGTGCAAACCACATCGAACCTCCACCACCGCGCCAGTTGTACAACCCGAATTCCTGCAGGTTGGGCACCCCTGACATCAATTCGGCGCGGTACTTGAACGGCTGCGTATCGCCAGCCTCCTCCTGGGTGACGATGCGGCCCTTGCCCAGGCGCGCAAAGGCCTCGGTGACCAGTTTCCAGTCGGCATCGACCTGCTCCTGTGTGCCATACAGGGCGGCATACAGGTTCCACGCGCCCATGCCGGTGTCGGCCTGGATCTGCTTGAGGATGGTGTCGGGCGTGTGGCCCGGTTCCTGGGTGTATTGGGCCCGGGTCAGGTGCGCGCTGCCCGCCTCCCACAGGATGTTGGCGATCACCACCGAGTTCGGGATGGTGCCGGACATGCGTAGCGGCCGCAGCATCTCGACGATCTCGACGATGTCCTC
>CAZUZT010000112.1:0-3743 GCA_964624575.1 uncultured Rhodanobacteraceae bacterium
CGGTCGGCACGCAGGGCCTCGTCACGGAAGCAGCGCGCGATCTGGTAGTAGCGGTCGAAGCCGGCCATCATCAACAGCTGCTTGAACAGCTGCGGCGATTGCGGCAGGGCATAGAACTCGCCCGGATGCAGGCGTGCCGGGACCAGGAAATCACGCGCGCCCTCCGGTGTCGCCCGGGTCAGGATCGGGGTTTCGATGTCCTGGAAGCCCTGTCCGTCCAGCCAGCGGCGCAGCGCCTGCACCAGGCGCGCGCGGGTGCGCAGCATGTGCTGCATCCGCGGCTGGCGCAGGTCCAGATACCGGTATTTCAGGCGGATGTCCTCGCCCGGGTTCTCGTGGGCGTGGAACGGCAGTGGCCGGGCCTTGTTGACGATGCGGATATCCGTTGCCACGACCTCGACCTGGCCGGTGCGGATGCGCTCGTTGACCGCCTGGCGGGCGCGCACGGTGCCGGTCACCTGCAGGGCATCCTCGTAACCGATCTGCTCGGCGATTGCGAACACCTGGGCATTGTCCGGCTCGGCCAACACCTGCACGATGCCCTCGTGGTCACGCAGGTCGATGAAGCACAGACCGCCCAGGTTGCGGGCGACATCGGCCCAGCCGCACAGGGTCACGGTCTGGCCGATCAGGGCCTCGTCGACGAGGCCGCAGTAATGGGTACGCATGGTTGATAGAAGGCCGGAAGATGGGAAAAGCCGCCCATGATAGCGCCCTGTGGGCGACCGGCGACCGGCGGCGGCTGGCTGGCGGCTGCCTGGCTGCCTTGGCGCCAGCCGCCATCACCGGCCGGCAATCAGGGTCGGGCGTGCCGGGACCGTTGCGAACCGATCCCGACAACCGCTGTTGCTCAGCGTACGGCGCCTTCCACCCAGGGCAACGCCGGCTGCGTGACCGGTTTGCCCAGGTCGAATTCCAGCCGCAATGTGCCGGCGTCGGAGTCCTGTTCGTAGACCAGGGTGTCGGCATCGGGCATGGCCAGGGTCCAGGTGCTGTTGTTGCGCGCAGCCTGGCCATTGGCGGTGAACAGGTCGCGGCTGATGTCATTGGCCTGGAACACCGCCTTGCGCGGTTCGGATCCTTCAGCGCTGAAGCCACCGAAATCGCTGACCGGCTGCGGCTGGCCTTCGTCGTTGTGGCGCAGGTGACGCAGGCTGAGTTGGTCGGCCGACTGCTGCCGCAGCACCATCGTGCGCGAGCGGTCCTCGCCCACGGCGATGGCGATGATGACGCCGCCCGGCGGACAGGCGCGCAGGTTCAGCACCACCGGTTCGCCTTGCCAGGCCGGATCGGGGCCATCCGGGGTCTTGTTGGTCGCGACGCGGCCGGCAAAGGCCTGCTGGCAGTGGCGGACCAGGCCATGGAGCAGGTTCCAGTCTTCCGGCAGCGCGGTGGTGGCGCCGGCAGCCGCCGGTTCCGGGATAGCGTCGGCCGCGGCCTGGGTGCTGGTCGTGCTTTCCGGCTGAGACTGTCCGGTGCCGTCCTGGGCGTCGGCCCGGGCTTTGTCCTGGGCGGCCAGGAGTGGGCCGCTGGCCAAAGCCAGAGTGGCGATCAGCACCACCGGCAACGCCCTCATGGCGTCACCGCCGCGGGGTTGGCGGCCGGCGCCGGGCTGGCGGCCGGCTTGCTGGCGGTATCGGCGCTGCTGCCGCCGCTATCGGTGGTGGCGGCTGGCGGATCGCCGGCCAGGTTGCGCTTGCGGTCGCCCTCGCCCTTGAAGTCGGTTTCGTACCAGCCGGTACCGGCCAGGCGGAACGACGGCGCCGAGATCAGGCGACGCACCGTGCCCTGGCTGTCGCATGACGGACACTGCTCCGGATCGGGGTCGGAAAGCTTCTGCAGGCGCTGGAAATCATGGCCGCAACGGCCACAGTCAAACTCGTAGATCGGCATGGACCAAAGCCTCCAGGGTCATGGCTGATGGCGGCATTTTGGGGCCACCGGCGGCAGATTCAAGCCGGCGGCGGTGTGGGGTGGCAACCCAAGGCAGTGACGGCGCGTTACCAGCGGCATGTGCCGGCTGCCGGGGCCGGACACGACAACGGGCGCACCGGGCGCCCGTTGACCTACCTGCCTTGGCGGCTGCCGGCACGGGCCGGGCAGTGTATCCAGCCCGGCCGGTGCAGGGCCCGGCTTGTCCAGAAGCCGGCTTGTCCAGAAGAATTACTCGGCCGTGACCACGACCTTGATCTTCTGGTCGATGTCGGCATGCAGCGTCACGATGACCTCATACTCGCCGACCTGGCGCAACTGGCCTTCGGGCATGATCACTTCGCTGTTGGACACCGGCTTGCCGATGGCGGTCAGGGCGTCGGCGATTTCGCGCGGGCCGACCGAACCGAACAGCTTGCCCTCGGCCGAGGCATTGGCCTTGATCGTGACTTCGGCGTCTGCCAGCGTGGCGGCGCGGGCCTGGGCATCGCCCGTGGCCTGGGCGGCGCGGGCTTCGTACTCGGCCCGGCGGGCCTCGAACATTTCCACGTTGGCCTTGGTGGCCGGCACGGCCATGCCCTGGGGCATCAGGAAATTGCGGCCGTAGCCGCGCTTGACCGTGACGCGATCACCCAGATCACCCAGGTTCTGCACTTTCTGCAGGAGAATCAGTTCCATTGTCTTGCTTCCTTTGTCGTTAGCGGACCGGCCCGGTCAGGACCGCCCGCAACCGGTTGGCTGTCCGGACGGGGGCTTAGTGGTTATCGGTAAACGGCAGCAGGGCCAAGAACCGGGCACGCTTGATGGCGGTGCCCAACTGACGCTGGTAACGGGCCTTGGTACCGGTGATCCGGCTCGGCACGATCTTGCCGGTCTCGGTGACGTACTGGCGCAGGGTGCCCAGATCCTTGTAATCGATCTCGGTGACGCCTTCGGCGGTGAACTTGCAGAACTTGCGGCGGCGATAGAAACGGGACATGTCTGGGCTCCTCAGGCGGCAGGCTGGTCGGATGAATCGTCGTCGGCGTCATCTTCGACGTCGTCGTCCTCGGCATCGGCATCAGGCCGGGCGCGGGTCGACTCGGAGCGATCACGGTCGCGGTCACGGGAGCCGCGTGAATCGCCGTCGTCGGAATCACGGCGCGGCTTCTCATCCTTGTTCTTCAGGATTTCGCTCTGCTCGGTGATCGGCTCGTCGCGGCTGATGACCAGATGCCGCAGCACGGCATCGTTGAAGCGGAAGGCCGATTCCAGTTCGGCCAGCGCCTCCCGGGTGCACTCGATGTTCATCAGCACATAGTGGGCCTTGGCCAGGCGCTGGATCGGATAGGCCAGCTGACGGCGGCCCCAGTCTTCCAGGCGGTGGATGGCACCGCCGTCGCCTTCGATGACGCCGCGGTAGCGTTCGATCATCGCCGGCACCTGCTCGCTCTGGTCGGGATGGACCAGAAACACCATTTCGTAATGACGCATTGGGTTGTTCCTTGTGGATGTCGTCCCCGGATGCGGGGATGTCAGCCCCCGGCGACTGCCGTGGAGCAAGGGTTCCAGCCATGGGCTAGCCGGCTATTTTCACCCAAAGCCCCTGCCCGCGCAAGCATTTGCCGCGATGACGGGGCAGCCGGCCGCGCCGGACAGGTCGGCCCGGCCGGGTTAACCGGTAATAACCGGGAAAGGTCTGGCAGGGTGGTGAGCGTACGGCCAGGTGCAGCAACAGACCGCCCCGTGCGGAAAAGCCCACGGCAGCCTGGCTTGAACAACCGGGTAAGGACCCAGTGCAGACTCAGAGCCGGCTCAAGGGCCGGCTCAAG
>CAZUZT010000112.1:3843-7798 GCA_964624575.1 uncultured Rhodanobacteraceae bacterium
TTGGGGTTTTCGAACACGAACTGGCTGCCCATCTCCTGCTCGATGAAATCGATGCGCGTGCCGGCGACCAGGGGCCGGCTGTCGGCGTCGACGAAGATGCGGATGCCCAGGTGTTCGACCACGGTGTCGTCGTCCTTCCGGGCGTCGGCCAGGTCGATCGCATAACCCCAGCCCGAACACCCGGTGCGGCGCACGCCAAAGCGCAGGCCCAGGCGATCAGGCTGCGCTTCCAGGTAACCGCGGACGCGCCTGGCGGCCGCTTCAGTCAAGGTGATATCCATGCCCGATAGTGTAACCGACGCCATCGCGGCGGGCGCCGCCGCGCCGCCAGGCCCGGGAGGGCGTTCATCTGCGGCCCGGCTGGCAAACCGGCCGCGAGCGGCAAAGAGCCGATCGCCGTCGGGTATCATTGGGCGCTTGCCCACTGCTGCCCTTGAAGAGGAATCCGCATGACCCAGGTCGCCATCCGTGACGCCCTGTCCGGCCAGGTCGCCGCCGGTGAAACCGTGACCGTGCGCGGCTGGGTGCGCACCCGCCGCGACTCCAAGGCCGGCCTGTCGTTCGTCAATGTTTCCGATGGCTCCTGCTTCGACCCGATCCAGGTCGTGGCGCCGGCCAGCCTGGACAACTATGAAAGCCAGGTCAGCCACCTGACCGCCGGCTGCGCGGTGATTGCCACCGGCACCCTGGTGGCTTCGCAGGGCAAGGGCCAGTCGTTCGAGCTGCAGGCCGACACGGTGGAAGTGGTCGGCTGGGTCGAAGATCCGGAAACCTATCCGATCCAGCCCAAGCCGCACACCATGGAGTTTTTGCGCGAGGTCGCGCACTTGCGGCCGCGCACCAACATCTTCGGCGCGATCACCCGGGTGCGCCATTGCATGGCCCAGGCGATCCACCGTTATTTCCACGAGAACGGCTACTGCTGGGTCAACACACCGATCATCACCACCTCCGACGCCGAGGGCGCCGGCCAGATGTTCCGGGTCTCGACCCTGGACCTGGCCAACCTGCCGCGCACGCCCGGGGGCGCGATCGATTTCAGCGAGGATTTCTTCGGCCGCGAAGCCTTCCTCACCGTTTCCGGGCAGCTCAATGTCGAGGGCTACTGCCTGGCGCTGAGCAAGGTCTATACCTTCGGGCCGACCTTCCGGGCCGAAAATTCCCACACCAGCCGGCACCTGGCCGAGTTCTGGATGGTGGAGCCGGAGATCGCCTTCGCCGACCTGACGGCGACCGCCGATGTCGCCGAATCCTTCCTCAAGTACGTGTGCAAGGCGATCCTGGACGAGCGCGGCGACGACATGGCGTTCTTCGCCCAGCGCGTCAACAAGCAGGCGATCGAGCGCCTTGAAGGCATTGTCAATATGCCGTTCGAGCGTATCGATTACGGCGAAGCGGTGCAGATCCTGAAGCGGGCACCGAAGAAATTCGACTTCCCGGTGGAATGGGGCATGGACCTGCAGACCGAGCACGAGCGCTACCTGTGCGAGCAGCATGTCCGCGGCCCGGTGGTGGTGACCGACTACCCCGAGCAGATCAAGGCCTTCTACATGCGCCTGAACTCCGACGGCCGCACCGTGGCGGCGATGGATGTGCTGGCGCCGGGCATCGGCGAGATCATCGGCGGCAGCCAGCGCGAGGAGCGCCTGGATCACCTGGATGCACGCATGGCGCAGTTCGGCCTGGATCCGGCCCATTACCAGTGGTACCGGGATTTCCGCCGCTATGGCACGGTGCCGCACTCCGGCTTTGGCCTGGGCTTCGAGCGCCTGATGGTCTATGTCTGCGGCCTGGCCAATATCCGCGATGCCATCCCCTACCCGCGCGTGCCCGGCTCGGCCGAATTCTGATGCTCAGCCTGATCATCCTGCTGCTGGGCGTAGCCATGGTCACTGTCGGCGTCACCGGCTACGCCATCTTCGGGCCGCTCACCGTGCGCCACCTCACCGACCGTGGCCAGGCGCAACGGGTCGATGGCTCGGCCTTGTCGGTCACCGGCCTGCGCTGGATCCTGGCCGGTGGTTACCGCCAGATCGATGACGCCAACCTGCGCCAACTGGCGATGCCGGCGCGGATCATGCTGTGGATGATCGTCATCGGCCTGGCCCTGGTCGGGCTACGGCTGTTGCTGAACGCCTGAGTTTCCCGTCGCACGGGCGGCACGATTTCCAAGGGCGCGAACAGGCCGCGGATTTCTGCGGCCCGAGCCCTGAACACCAACCGGACCGACTATCATTCGGCCAGTTCAACTGTCACGAGATCGATCCATGGCAAAGGCGAGAGGCAAAGTGCGTTCCCCGGACGCGAACCGGAAAAAGACCGTGGCCCCTGCTGCCCGGCAGCGGCTGGCACCGGACTGGCCGGTGGTGGCGCTTGCGATCTTCGGCTTGCTGGTCACCGGTTATCTGAGCGCCATCGCCCTGTGGGGCACGCTGCCGCTGCTGTGTGACGGCGAATCGGGCTGCGCAACGGTGCAGCAAAGCCGCTGGTCGGTTTTCCTGGGCCTGCCGATCGCGTTGTGGGGCTTTGCCCTGTATGCGCTGATTGCCGCCATCGCCGCCGCACCGGGCACCCGCCTGAAGCGTTGGCGCCTGGTGTGGCCGCTGGCCCTGATCGGACTGGCGATCAGCGTCTATCTGACCCTGGTCGGCCTGATCGCCCTGCAATCGGTCTGCGGGTGGTGCCTGCTGTCACTGTTCGCGATGGCGGCGATTTTCGTGCTGGTCCATATCGGCCGGCCAGCCTCGGCGCCGGGCACCGCCTGGCGTAGCTGGCTGATCAACAACGGCGCCATCGCCCTGGTCGTGGTGGTGCTGATGCAGCTGTACTACGCCGGCCTGTTCGCCCCGGCCGAGAACCCGCGCCTGCAGGCCCTGGCCAGCCATCTTGAGCGCACCGGCGCGATCTATTACGGCGCCGACTGGTGCGTGGTCTGCCAGCAGCAAAACCGCCTGTTCGGTGCCTCGGCCGAGCGCCTGCCCTATGTCGAATGCCATCCGGCCGGGCGCACCGCTCCGGTCGCCCTGGAGTGCGTCAATGCCGGCGTGCGCAGTTTCCCGACCTGGGTGATCCGCGGCCGCCAGCACAACCAGTTGTTGCAACCGGAAGAACTGGCCCGGCTGTCCGGCTTCAACTGGGCCAATTTCGAGCCGGAATGATCCGCCTGCGCCGGCGCCAGGCATCGCGCCGGCAAACCGCCGCACCGGTCACGCCCACCCGTCGGCGGCGCTGCTGGCGGGCACTGCGGATCACCGGCGCCCTGCTTCTGCTGGCCTGGATCGCCAGCGCGGCCTGGCATGTGCACAAACCGCTGCCCGAGGGCGTCGGCGCGCCGTGGCCTGTGCGGCCGGCGCAGGATGTTGCCTTGCTGGCCGACCTGACCTGGGTTGATGACCACGACATCCGGCACAGCAAGCAAACGATCTTCGACGACATGCTGCGCCTGGTGGCGCAAGCCCGACGCCTGGTCGTGGCCGATCAATTCCTGTTCAATGACTTTGGTGCCGGCGCCGGCGACCACCAACACCGGCCGCTGAGCAGCCAATTGACCGCGGCCCTGATCCAGCGCCTGCAGGACGTACCCGAGCTGCAGGTGGTGCTGATCACCGACCCGGTCAATAGCGTTTACGGCGGCATCGTATCGCCGCATCTGGAGGCGCTGCGCCAGGCCGGCGCCACCGTGGTGATCACCCGGCTGCCGGCTCTGCGCGCGCCCAATCCCGGCTGGACCGGCCTGTGGCAACTGTGTTGTCGCTGGCTTGGCAACGATGCCGGCAGCGGCCGGCTGCCCAATCCCCTGGGCCCGGGCAAGGTCACCCTGCGCAGTTGGCTGGCCCTGCTCAACCTGCACGCCAACCACCGCAAAACCCTGGTGGTGGACAATGGACCGGGCTGGACCGGCCTGGTGACCTCGGCCAATCCGCACGATGCCAGCAGCGCACACGGCAATGTCGCG
>CAZUZT010000113.1:0-7782 GCA_964624575.1 uncultured Rhodanobacteraceae bacterium
GCGCTGACATGGCGCATGAAACCGGCGCTGCCACCCGATTCCACGGCCGCCTCCATGGCCGCCACGGTGTCGCGCAGGCGCTGCTCGGCCGGTACCCGCGAACAGGCCGCCAGCGCCAGCACCAAAACCAGCAGCAGCGCCAGGGCAACGCCCGGTACCGGGCACCGGCGGGCCGGGCCAGCGCCGCGCTGGTGCCGGCGGTACGATACCGCCAGCCCATCCGGGTCATTGCCGGGAGATTGCAATGCGCCATCGAGCACGCCGATCCGCGTCATGGTTGTCCATCCTGTTGCTGGCCATGGCCGGCCTGGCCCAGGCTTCGGACCTGGCACCGGCCGCCGCCGATGATGCCATGGCCACGCCCGGGATCGCAGAACGCGTGCAGGCACTGGCCAGCCAGACCATCGCCTGGCGCCGTGACATCCACCAGCATCCGGAACTGGGCGAACAGGAAATCCGTACCGCCGCACTGGCCGCCGCCCACCTGCGCAGACTCGGCCTGGAGCCGCGCACCGGCATCGCCGGCACCGGGGTCAGCGCCATCCTGCGCGGCGCCCGGCCCGGGCCGCGCATCGCCCTGCGCGCCGACATGGATGCCCTGCCCGTGAGCGAACGCACCGGCCTGCCCTTCGCTTCCACCGCCACCGGCACCTGGCGCGGCGAGACCGTGCCCGTGATGCACGCCTGCGGCCACGATGCCCATGTCGCGATCCTGATGAGCGTGGCGCAGATCCTGGCGCAGATGCGCGAACAGCTCGCCGGCGAGGTCATGTTCGTGTTCCAGCCGGCCGAGGAGGGCCCGCCCGAACCCGGTGCCATCGCCGGCGCGGCACGAATGCTCGACGAAGGCCTGTTCGATGATTTCGTGCCCGAGGCGGTCTACGGCCTGCACGTCACCTCGGCCCTGCCGGTCGGCCAGGTCGGCTACCGCAGTGGCGCGATGATGGCGGCGGCGGACGAGTGGATCCTCACCGTCACCGGCCGCCAGACCCATGGCTCGCGGCCCTGGGAAGGCATCGACCCAATCACGGTGGCGGCGCAGATCCTGCTCGCCAGCCAGGGCATCATCGCCCGCCAGGTCGACACCACGGTGGCGCCGGTGGTGCTCACCGCCGGCCAGATCCGTGGCGGCATCCGCTTCAACATCATTCCCGACGAGGTCACCCTGGCCGGCACCCTGCGCACCTTCGACGAAGACGTGCGCGCCGATGTCATCGAACGCCTGCGCCACAGCGCCGACCACATCGCCCGTGCCAGTGGCGCCAGCGCCCGCCTGGAAGTTGCAAACAACGCGCCGCTGACCCGCAATGATCCGGCCCTGGCCGAACGCGCCGGCGCGGTGCTGGCGCGCACCGTCGGCGCCGACCAGGTGCCGACCATGCCGCTGCTGACCATCGCCGAGGATTTTTCCCAGTACACCCGCGTCGCGCCGGGCTTTTTTTATTTCGTCGGCGTGACGCCGCTGGACCAGGATCCACGCACGGCGCCGGCCAACCATTCGCCCGAGTTCTTCATCGATGAGGCGGCGCTGGCAATCGGCACGCGCACGATGCTGGCGCTGGCCCTGGATCAACTGCTGGCGCAGTGACAGCCGCTTCGGCGCGACTCCCGATGGCGCCGATCAGGGGCGCCGATCAGCGCAGCTGGCTGTCCTTGCTGCCGCGACGGTTGTAGCCGCTGGCCGCCGCCTGCTCCTGGTCCAGTGCTTCCTGGCACTGCACGCAGGTGCGCACGCCGGGCAGCGCTTGGCGTCGGGCTGCCGGGATCGGCTGATCGCATTCTTCGCAGCGCAACGCCCCCGGCCCCTGCGGCAGGCGGTTGCGGGCACGCTTGATCGCGTCGCCCACGGTGGCGTCGATCTGTTCCTGCACCGCGCCGTCGCCGGCCCATCCGGTTGCCATCATCGTGCTCCTGTTGCTGGCGGTCTTTGCAAAAGCCCGGTGCCAGCCATCATAGCCATGGCCGGTCGTCACCAGGTCAAAACCCGATCTCCTGCAGTGATTTGCGGGCGGGCGGCCGCAGGTTCAAGGCATTTGCCAGGGCACGGTTGATTGGCCGTGGTGGCCCACCGGTATCGTGCGGGTGGGACCGGTCGGGCCGCCGGCAGCGCTGTCGCCGCGGCGCCCGGCCGGCAGGTCAACCGGCGGCGCTCACGCTGCGCAGCAGCTTGCCCCCGGCCACGACCTGCGCCCAGACTGCGGAACCTTTGCCCAACCATTCAGGAGTCCGTGATGCATTTCCCCCTGTCCCTGCGGCCGGTTCTGGCGGTCGCGATCGCTGTGGGCCTGACGGCCTGCCAGCACACGGCACCGCGCACGGCGTCCATGGCGTCCACGGCGCCAACGACGACCGCCGCCACAGCCACGCAGGCCGAAGCCTTCGTGCAACAGGTCAATGACGAGTACCGGGCCGACCACCCTGAAGCCGCCGCCGCGCAGTGGTTGGCCAGCACGTACATCAACCAGGATTCCCAGCTCATCGCCGCCAAGGCCAACGAGCGGCACCTGGGCTGGGTCAACCGGATCAACGAAGAGGCGCGCAGCTATCGCGGGCTTTCCGGGCTGACCGCCGCCACGGCACGCAGCCTGGACCTGATCCGCCTGATGACCTCGATGCCGGCACCATCGGATGCCGGCCGCCGCGCCGAGCTGGCCGCGATCGCCGCGCGCATGGAGGCCACCTACGGCGCCGGAAGCTGGTGCGCCGACCCGGCCGACGAGGCCACCTGCAAGGATCTGGGCGAGCTGTCGGAAATCCTGGCCCAGGACCGCGACTGGGACCGGCAACTGGCCGCCTGGCAGGGCTGGCACACGATCTCGCGGCCGATGCGCGATGACTACGTCCGCTTCGCCGAACTGCTCAACGAGGGCGCGCAGGAGCTGGATTTTGCCGACGCCGGCCAGATGTGGCGCGCCGGTTACGACATGAGCGCAGCCGATTTCGAGACCGAAACCGATCGCCTGTGGGGCCAGGTCAAGCCGCTGTATGACGCCCTGCACTGCCATGTCCGCCATGTCCTGGCCGACCAGTACGGCGAGCGCATGCCGGCCGACGGCACCATCCCGGCCCATGTCACCGGCAACATGTGGGCGCAGGACTGGAGCGCGCTGTATCCGCTGCTGGAGCCCTACCCCGGCGTCAGCAGCCTGGATGTCGACGGCGCCCTGGAACGCAGCGGCATGGATGCCAAGGCGATGACCCGCCTGGCCGAGGATTTCTACACCTCGCTGGGGATGCCGGCGCTGCCCGAATCGTTCTATGCCAACTCGCAGTTCACCCAGCCGCGCGACCGCGACGTGGTCTGCCACGCCTCGGCCTGGGACATGGATCTGGACGGCGATGTCCGCATCAAGATGTGCATCAAGCCGACCGAGGAAGAGTTCACCACCATCTACCACGAGTTGGGCCACATCTATTACTACCTGGCCTACAACGACCTGCCGCCGCTGTTCCAGAACGGTGCCCATGACGGCTTCCACGAAGCCATCGGCGATACCGTGGTGCTGTCGCTGACACCGCAGTACCTGGCCAGCGTCGGCCTGGTGGAAGACGCGGCCGACAACGAGCAGGCCATGCTCAACGCGCAGATGAAACTGGCCCTGGGCAAGGTGGTGTTCCTGCCCTTCGGCAAGCTGATCGACCAGTGGCGCTGGGGCGTGTTCGACGGCCGCATCGCGCCGGACAACTACAACGCCGGCTGGTGGCAGTTGCGCAACCATTACCAGGGCATCAGCGCCGAAGGCCGCAGCGAGGCCGATTTCGATCCCGGTGCCAAGTACCACGTGCCGGGCAATACGCCGTACACGCGCTATTTCCTGGCCCACATCCTGCAGTTCCAGTTCCACCAGGCGTTGTGCCAGGAGGCCGGCCACCAGGGCCCGCTGCACAGCTGCTCGATCTACGGCAACAAGCAAGCGGGCGAGCGTTTCTGGGCCATGCTCAAGCAGGGCAACCGCCAGCCCTGGCAGGCGACCCTGGCCGAGCTGACCGGCAACGGCGAGATGGACGCCAGCGCGATCCTGGATTACTTCGCGCCGCTGAAGCAGTGGCTGGATGAGCGCAACGCCGGCCGCAGCTGCGACTGGCAGGGCGGCTGAGCCAGAACACATCGGCGGCGGCTGCATGGCGTGGCCGCCGCTTGCCGGTGATCATGGATGATCATGGAATTGTCCGCTGCAGGCGGATCAGCAGGGATACCGGCGGCCGCCAGGACCGCCCGACGCCGGCTCAGGACGAGCCGGGAATCCTCAGCACGCGGCCGACATGCAGTGTATCGCCGGCAATGCCGTTGGCGCTGCGCAGCGACTGCACGCTGACGCCGTGTCGCAGGGCGATGCGGCTGAGCGTATCGCCGCGCACCACGCGGTGATGGCGCTCGCGCGGCGTGACATGGGCGGCATACCAGGTGCCGTGCGGCGGTGACACCGAGAAGTAATCCTTGATGCCATCGCGGATCGCCAGCGCCAGGCGGCGGCGGTGCTGCGGATCGTTGAGATTGCGTTCTTCGACCGGATTGCTGATGAATGCGGTCTCGACCAGCACCGAGGGCACATCCGGCGAGCGCAGGACAATGAAGTTGGCCCGCTGCACGCTGTTCTTGTGCACGTTGCCGACATTCCCGAGCGAGCGCAGGATGTTCTCGGCCACGGCATTGCTGGCTTCCAGGGTCGCGCCCTGGGACAGGTCCAGCAATACGGTGGCGAGCAGGTCGTCCTTGTCGTTCAGGCGCACGCCGCCGACCAGGTCGGCCGCGTTCTCGCGCTCGGCCAGCCAGCGCGCGGCTTCCGAGCTGGCGCCATTGCGTGACAGCACGAACACCGACGAGCCGCGCGGATTGGGCCTTTTGAAGGCATCGGCGTGCACCGAGACGAACAGGTCGGCCTCGGCCTCGCGTGCGATCTGGTAGCGCTGCGGATGCGGCAGATAGACATCGCCGTCGCGCGTCAGCACGGCCTTGAGGCCACGCTCGGCGTCGATGACGCGCTTGAGCTCGCGCGAGACGGCAAGAACAATATCCTTCTCGCGGCTGCCGGCCGGGCCGATGGCACCGGGATCCTTGCCGCCATGGCCCGGATCGATGGCGATGACGATGTCGCGCTCACCCACCGGGGCGGCAACAACGCTGCGCACCGGTTCGGCACTGGCGGCGCTGCCCAGTTCGACCACCAGGCGATGGCCCTGGCCGGGTTCGGGCTCCTGCACGAAGCTGCGCACCTGGGTGGCCGATGCCAGGTCCAGCACCAGGCGCAGATCCTCGCCTTGGGCGCCGTGGCGCACCTGGTCGATGAGCCCACCGGCCTGGCTGGCAAAACCACCGGCCAGCTTGCCGCCCTTGATGTCGATCACCACCCGGTCGGGATTGGCCAGGGTGAACAGCTTGTAGTCGGGCCGGGCGGCCAGATGCAGCACCGCCTGGGTGCGCTCGCCCTCGATACGGGTCTGCACCTGCTGCAATTCCGTGGCGTGCACCGTCGTCAACGGCCAGCAGCCGATGAGGCAGGACAGCAACAGGTAGCGGACAACGATGGCCATGATCGCGGACTCTACGCCCTGCCCGACAGCGATGCAACAACTTTCCTGTGAAATTTCCGTGTCATACGCCGGTGTGCTCACAGATCACTTCCCCGAACGCCCGAACGTTTCAGCACCGCTCGACGGCCACCTGACGACACGGCATCGCCTTGCCAGGGTGCAGCCATTCTCCGGACCGGCACCGGATGTGCGGCTTCGGTCCCCTACCAGCCACTCCGGCCGGCGCCGCTATAGTTGCCCGTTGCTCCCGCCCTTGCCGCCGTCCTGCCCGATGCCACCAGCGCAACCAGCCATGCCAACGCCTGACCGGCCTGACGCCCCGCCCGGCAAAGACCGCGATCCGCCTGCCGCCGTGCAGGTGACCGGCTTGTGCAAGCGCCATGGCGATGTGGCCACGGTCGACCAGCTCTCATTCACCGTGCGCCGGGGTGAATGCTTCGGCCTGCTGGGCCCCAACGGCGCCGGCAAGACCACCACGCTGCGTGCCCTGCTCGGTCTGACGCCGTTTGCCGGCGGCGAAATCCAGGTACTCGGCCACCCGGTCCCGGACCAGGCCCGCCAGGCGCGGCAGCGGATCGGGGTCGTGCCCCAGATCGACAACCTGGACCCGGAGTTCAGCGTCGAGGAAAACCTGCGCGTGTTCGGCCGTTACTTCGGCCTGAAGCGGCAGCAGATCAGCGAGCGGATTCCCGCCCTGCTGGAGTTTTCCGCCCTGACCGGCAAGCGCAACGCGCGCATCGACGAGCTTTCCGGCGGCATGCAGCGACGTCTGACCCTGGCCCGGGCACTGATCAACAATCCCGACCTGCTGGTGATGGACGAGCCGACCACCGGCCTGGATCCGCAGGCCCGGCATCTGATCTGGGCCCGGCTGTCGGCCCTGCGCAACAGCGGCAAGACCCTGCTGCTGACCACCCACTTCATGGACGAGGCCGAACGGTTGTGCGACCGGCTGCTGGTGATCGACCACGGCCGCGCCGTCGATGAAGGCTCGCCGCGCGAACTGATCACCCGCCACATCGAACCCCAGGTGGTGGAGATTCACGGCGGCGTCGAGCGGCCATGGCTGGACCAGACCATCGCCGGCGGACCGCCGGTACGGGTGGAAGCCAGTGGCGAACGGCTCTATTGCTACAGCGCCGATCCATCGCAGTTGCTGGCAGCGCTGCACGGCGCCGATCGGGGCCGGTCATTCCTGCACCGGCCGGCAAACCTCGAGGATGTCTTCCTGCGCCTGACCGGCCGCGAGCTGCGGGAGGACGGCTGATGGCAGGCAACCGCCGGTTCCCGCGTCCCGGTCGCGGCAGCGTGGCGGTGCTGCGCCGCCAGTTCCTGGCCTGGCGCAAGGCCGCCGTCACCACCATGCTCGGCGACCTGGTCGATCCGCTGATCATGCTGCTGGCGCTGGGTTATGGCTTGGGCGGACTGCTGCCGGCAGTGGCCGGGGTCTCCTACATCACCTGGATCGCCGGCGGCCTGGTCTGCATGAGTGCGCTGTGGGCAGCCACCTTCGAATGCACCTTCAGCAGTTACACCCGCCTGCGCGTGCAGCGGATCTGGGATGCCCTGCTGACCACGCCACTGGACCTGGACCAGGTGCTGTGGGCGGAACTGGCCTGGGGCACGCTGAAAGCGCTCAAGAGCGGAATATTCATCCTGCTGGTGGTGGTGGCGCTGGATATTTCCCGGCAGCCGCAGATGTTGCTGGTGCCCCTGGTGCTGGTACTGGCCGGCCTGACCTTCACTGCGCTGGCGCTGTGCTTCACCGCCCTGGCGCGCAGCTATGACTTTTTCATCTATTACTTCACCCTGCTGGTGACGCCGATGGTGTTCCTGTCCGGGGTGTTCTTCCCGATGGAACAACTGCCGGCCTGGCTGGCCGCCGCGGTCTCGGTGCTGCCGCTGACACCGGCGGTGGAACTGGTGCGGCCGCTGCTGCTGGGCCAATGGCCGGCCCATGCCGGGCTGTGGCTGGCGCAATTGGCGCTTACCGCCACGGCGGCGATCTGGCTGATGGCGCTGCTGATGCGCCGCCGGTTGTTGCGCTGATCTCCAGGGATACGGGAGCAGCTTGCATGTCACGTTGGCGGCCACCGGCCGAATCCTCCACGGCGCTGATCACCCGCGCCGGCCACGAACGGCTCAAGGCCGAGCTGGACGAGCTGTGGCGCGTGCGCCGGCCGGAAGTCGTGCGCGCCCTGGCCGCCGCCGCTGCCGAAGGCGACCGCTCGGAGAACGCCGAATACACCT
>CAZUZT010000114.1:0-4967 GCA_964624575.1 uncultured Rhodanobacteraceae bacterium
CAACCTGGACATGAAGCACGCCGCCGGCATGATGAAACTGCTGCGCCGGATCAGCCGGGAGCTGGGCAAGACCGTGGTGGTGGTGCTGCACGACATCAATTTCGCCGGCTGGTACTCGGACCGGATCATCGCCATGCGCGAAGGCAAGGTCGTGCATCAGGGCCCACCCGAGCAGATCATCACCACCCAGGCACTGCGCGCGATCTACGACATGGACATCCAGGTACACCCGGTCGACGGCCGGCCGGTGGCGCTGTTCTACGGCTGACTGCCGCCCGCTTTGGCGAGGTGTGCGCTGGCCGCGGCAGGCACCCCGCCGCGGCCAGTCACCAATCGCTGCGCCCGGGCAGCAGGCCAGACAACTCGGCTTCGGTCAGGTTGCGCCAGCGGCCGGGTTTGAGGCCCTCCAGGCGGACGTTGTCGATGCGCACGCGGCGCAGTTGGGTGACGCGGTAGCCGAAGGCGGCGGCCATCAGCCGGACCTGCCGGTTCAGGCCCTGGGTGAGCACGATGCGGAAGCCGAATTTGGCGATGCGTGCGGTCCGGCACGGCAGCGTCATCTGGCGATGGATGCGTACGCCCTTGGCCATGCCGCGCAGGAATTCCTCGGTGACCGGCAGGTTGACGCCGACCAGGTATTCCTTTTCCTTGCGGCTTTCGGAGCGCAGGATCTCGTTGACGATGTCGCCGTTGCTGGTCAGCAGGATCAACCCTTCCGAATCCTTGTCCAGGCGGCCGATCGGGAAGATGCGCTGTTCATGGCCGACAAAGCGGGTGATGTTTCCGGGCACCGACTCGTCGGTGGTGCAGGTGATGCCGACCGGCTTGTTCAGGGCGATGTAGACATGGCGCCGGCGCCCGGGCGCCGACTGCCGCCGTTGCACGGGTTGGCCATCGACGTGCACCGTGTCGCCGGCACCGACGCGGGCGCCGACGCCGGCGGCCCGGCCATTCACCGTGACCCGGCCGGCGGCGACCAGGCGGTCGGCTTCGCGCCGCGAGCACAGTCCCGAATCGCTGATCCATTTGTTCAGCCGCACGCTGTCATCGCTGCTGCCGGTCATGACCGCGAACCCTCATCGCTCATCAGTGCCTGCCAGCCGTCATGCCCAAGCCGGCGCAGGGTGGCGATGTTGCGCTGGTAGATCGCTTCCGGATCGTCGAGCGCCTCGACGGCGCGGCTGATGTCGTCCTCGCGCAACAGGTGCAGGATCGGGTATGGCGAACGGTTGCTGCAGTGGCTCACGTCATCGGGCTCGGCGTCGGCAAACAGGAACTGCGGATGGAAACTGGCGATCTGCAGCACGCCTTCCAGGTCCAGGCCGCGCAACAGGGCATCGGCCTGGTCCTGGAAATCGTTGAACTGCAGGAAATCGGTGAGCACACCCGGATGCACCAGCAGGGTGGTCTGCCACTGCGACGGATCGGCGGCGGCCAGGAAGCGCAGCTCATCATGCAAGTCGATCAGCAGCGCCTCCCCGGTGGTGGCCGGGCTGACGTGTATCCGCAGGCGGTTGTTGACATGCGGCGCGCGCGCGAACGGACACAGGTTCAGACCGATCACCGCGCGCTCCAGCCAGCCGGTCACTGCTGCTTCGACGGCCGCCTCATCCATGGCCATGGTCCTGGCGCTCATCGTTGCACTGCCAGCGGCGGATCAGACGGACCGGAGCGGACCGGTCCGGAGCTTGCGCTGGAACGTGCGGGGCCGACCAGTGCCGGCAGGAATTCAGGACCATGGCCCATGATCGCAGCAAACCGGCCGATAGCGGTGAAACGCTTTTTTCGGCGATGGCCGCGGCACACAGCCGGAGCGCGAAACACCGGCCGCCGCAACGGCTCCCCAAGCGCGCCCCCGCAGCGGGCGCACTACCCGTCCCATGGCGTTCACAGGCGGTCGGAGGCGGTCAGAAACGATCGACGCTGGGCGGCATGCAGTCGCTGGCGCGTTCGCGCGCCTGGCGCGCGCCATTGGGCGCGTACTGCAACTCGCGCGCCTCGGCGATGGTGAACCAGCTGCGCGCGCACCATTCGCCGACCTGGGCGCTGTCCTCCCAGGCCTGGCGCGCCATCTGCTCGGCGTCCGCGGCAGCGCCGCGGGCCAACAGCAGCTCGGCGTAACGCTGGCGTGCTTCCGGATCATCCAGGGCATCACGAAGGGCGGCCTCGGCCCCGGCCCGATCGCCGCGCATCTCAGCCTGTTTCGAGGCCTCGATGGCTTCGCCGATGGCGGCATCACGAACCAGTTCCACGGCGAAAGGCGCGCGATAGGCGATCGCCGCATCGCGGATCACGGCCAGGACATTGGGCGGCGTCGAGACCACTGGCGCCGGTGTCGTGGACGGCGCCCGGCCGGCACAGGCGGCCAGCCACACGGCAAGCAGGGCCGGGGCGACCAGGCAAGAACTCGCCCGGACGCGGGCAATGGCCGGCGATTGGCGGCCGGCACGAGAAGATGGCAACACAGGCAGGGGCATCATGAGGGGCAGTGTCCGGGGTGGGATGTCATGGCGGCGTTGTCGGCCGCGTTCAGGGCTGGCGTTGCGCGCCGGGCGGCGCCCGCTCGCCGCCCAGGCGCCGCAGCAGGTCGCCGGCGGCATTGTCCAGGCAGCCGCCCAGGCGGGACTGGGCCGGGGCATAGCCGGGTACGAAGGGCAGGCTGCGCGTCTCCGGGCAGCGCGCCGGCAGCGCACGGCCTTCGTTGTCGATGCTCTGCCAAGCCAGGGCGGCGCGGCTGTCCACCGCCAGCGGTACTTGGGGCAGGCGCTGCATCAGGTCGATCCAGACCGGCAACGCTGCGCTGGCGCCGGTGATGTTGAGCGACTGGTTGTCATCGTTGCCGATCCAGACCACGGCCAGCAGGTTGCCGGTCCAGCCGGCGAACCAGCTGTCGCGGCCGTCATTGCTGGTGCCGGTCTTGCCGGCCGGTTCGAACCGGGCCAGGGGCGTGCCGGCGATCCGGCGCCCGGTACCGATGCGGCTGGCCTCCTGCAGGGCATGCCCGACCAGGGCCACGGCCGCCTGATGACTGCCGCGGGCAGTGGCCGGGCGGACCTGGGCCACGGTCCGGCCACTGGCGTCGAGCACGCCGGTGACCACGCGCAGCGACCGCGCCTGGCCACCGGAGGCCAGGAAGCCATACAAGCGGGCAACCCGGGCCGGGCTCTGGTCCAGGGCGCCCAGTACCAGGGACGGGTTGGGCGCCACCGGGGCACCGCCATCGAGCGAGGACAACAGCGTGGCAATGCCCTGGACGCCGACCGCCAGGCCCAGCTGCACCGTGGCCAGGTTGAAGGAGCGGGCCAGGGCATCGACCAGCAGCACCTCGCCGTGGTGACGGCCGTCGTAGTTCTTCGGCTCCCAACTGCGTCCGCCGGGCAGGGATACGCGTACCGGCACGTCGTCCAGGATGCTGGCCAGCGACCAGCGCGATGGCTGCGCCAGTGCTGCCAGGTAGACGAACGGCTTGACCAGCGAGCCGATCGGCCGCTGTGCCATCAGCACCCGGTTGAAGCCATGGGCGGACGGATCGCGTCCGCCCACCGCCGCCAGGACATCGCCGCTGTAGGGATCGGTGACGATGGCGGCGGCTTCCAGCCGATCGGCATCGGCCAGCGCGGCGACCTGCTCGCGTACCGCGGTTTCCGCCGCGGCCTGCGCCGCCGGTGCCAGGGTGGTGTGGATGGCCATGCCCTGGCTGTCCAGGGCGAAGGCATCCAGGCTGCGGCCCAGTTGCACCCGCACCATATCCATGAACGCCGGATGCCGGTTGCGCGCCAGTCCGGGCCGTTCGGTGACCGCCAGCGGCTGGCTGACGGCATAGCGGCGTTCGGCCTCGTCGATCAGGCCGGTCTGGGCAAAATGGCCGAGCACCAGGTCGCGCCGCTGCCGGGCGCGCTCGGGGTGCCGGCGCGGATTCAGCCAGGACGGCCCCTGGATCAGGCCCACCAGCAGGGCCAGTTCGGCGGTACCCAGTTGCGACAGCTCGCGGGCGAAGTAGAACTCCGCCGCGGCGGCCATGCCATGCACCGCCTGGCCGCCATGCTGGCCCAGGAAAACATCGTTCAGGTACAGCTGCAGGATCTCGCCCTTGTCCTGGCGGGCCTCGATCAGCACCGCCAGCAGGGCTTCGTTGAGCTTGCGCGTCCAGGTCTGGTCCAGGGTCAAAAACAGGTTGCGCACCAGCTGCTGGGTGATGGTCGAGCCACCCTGGGTGCGATCGGTGGTCAGGTTGCGCCAGGCGGCACGCACGATGGCACTGGCATCGACGCCGTGGTGGTGCTTGAAGTCGCGGTCCTCGACCGCCTGCACGCCCATCACCAGCAGCGGCGGCACTTCCGCCAGCCGCAACGGCCGCTGCTCGCGCTGGCGCGGGCCGTAGAACGTGGCGATGCGGGCCGGATCGATGCGTGCCTCGGCCAGGGCGGTGCCGGCGGTATTGGTGATCGAGGCGACCCGGCCGCCGGTGATCGCCACGCGCAGCTGCTGCTCCGGCCAGGCCCCGGCCGGATCACGGAAGCTGCGGGTATGGATGGCGAACCGGCCGCCATCGCGGCTGTACTGGCCGGGCCGGGCCGAGCCGCCGGGCTGGTACTGGGCGGCCTGCAACTCGGCGGTCAGCGCCTCCGGCGTCATCGCCATGTTCGGGCGCAGGATCAGCGCGCGGGCATAGACCCGGCTGGGCTGGCTGCTGGCCGCGAACTGGGCGAAGCGTTGCGCAATCTGACGGTCCAGATACCAGCCGTAGAGCACCACGAAACCCAGCGCCACACCCAGGCCGAACAGGGCCGGGCGCACCAGCCAGCGCAGCAGCCGGCGGCTAGGCCCGGCACCAGGCGGTGCGCTGCCACGGGCGCCAGGCTGCCGCTTTCTGCGCCGGCCCGACTTGCTGCCGGAAGCTGTCGCCATGCCGCCGTCAGCCGCGCCGGCGGCGGTGCATGGCGCCGGGCCGGACCATCGAAAATGCG
>CAZUZT010000114.1:5067-7393 GCA_964624575.1 uncultured Rhodanobacteraceae bacterium
GCGTTGCTGGAACTGCTCCCGGCTGGCCACTGCCAGCTCGCGCTGGCGCTCATCGAACACCTGGATCAGCGAGCGGTACTGGCTGCCGATGTCATTGCCCTGGCGCATGCCCTGGGTCGGGTCATGGTTTTCCCAGAACACGCGCAGCAGCCCGGCGAAATCCAGGCGCGCCGGATCGTAGACCACCTGCACCACCTCGGCATGGCCGGTGCGGCCCGAGCAAACCTCGGCATAGGTGGGATGGGGCGTAATGCCGCCGCTGTAGCCGGCCGCCGTACTGATTACGCCGGGCAACTTCCAGAACAGGCGCTCCACGCCCCAGAAGCAGCCCATGCCGAACACCGCCCGCGCCATGCCGGGAAAGTCATCACGCAACGGCGTGCCCAGGACGAGATGATGGTTGTCCAGGGGCAGCGGTTCGGAGCGCCCCGGCAGGGCCCGGGCGGGATCGATCACAAAGTGGTCTGCGGTATCGGAATGGTTCATGGTCTGGCGTGCTCCTGGCTGCGCGGCGATGGTACGACAGGGCGGCTGAACACGATATGCCGGTGATCAGGTGCAGGCGCACACCGCCGACCGGCGCTCGCGATCACGTGCGTGGCGTATGCAGCCGGTGCATCGCCGCTTCCAGCTCGCCGGCCACGACCAGATCAAGAACGGCCAGGGCATCGTCGATGGCGTCGACGATGGCGGCATGATCCTGCACGCCGGGACGGCCCAGCACCCAGGGCGTGACCCGGTCGCGGTCACCGGGGTGGCCGATGCCGATGCGCAGCCGATGGAAGCGGCCATGGCCAAGGTGCCTCACGATGTCGCGCAGGCCGTTCTGGCCGCCGTGGCCGCCGTCGTATTTCAGGCGCGCCACGCCCGGTGGCAGGTCCAGCTCATCGTGCACGACGAGCATGTGCTCCGGCTCGATCCGGTAATAATTCAGCAGCGCCTGCACGGCGCGGCCGCTGTGATTCATGTAGGTGGTGGGCTGGGCCAGCCATACCGGCTGATTGGCCAGCATCGCCTTGCCCAGTTGTGCATGCAGCTTGCTGTCCACGCCCAGGTGCACGCCTTCGCGCGCGGCCAGCGTCGTCAGCAGCCAGGCACCGGCGTTGTGCCGGGTGTGCTCGTATTCGGCGCCGGGATTGCCCAGGCCGACGATCAGCTTGATCTGGATGGCCACGATGGCGCGGCTCCCTGGCAAATAGGCACCGGGCACCTTGTCGGTGCCCGGATACCGTTACGGCAATGGCGGCGGCCAGTGTTGCAGCCGCCGCTGATCGGCACCATCACGCCTGCTCGGCGGAATGTTGCCGATGACGATGGACTCAGCCCTCGCCTTCCTTCTCTTCGTCCTCAGTCCCGCCCTCTTCCGGATCGACCTCTTCGTGCACCTCACGCGCCATGACCACGGCCTGGTCGTGGTCGGCACCCAGCCGCAGCTGGGGAATTTCCACGCCTTCGGGCAGGGTCAGGTCGGACAGGTGCAGGACATCGCCAACACTGAAGTTGGCCAGGTCCACGGCGATGAACTCGGGCAGGTCGCGCGGCAGGCAGGCCACTTCCACTTCGGTCATGGTGCGCGAGATCACGACACCGGCGGTCTTGCCGGCCGGCGAGGTCTCTTCGTTGAGGAAGTGCAGCTGCACCGGCGTACGAATGATCTCGTCGGCACGCACGCGCAAGAAATCCAGATGCAGGATCTGCTGCTTGTGCGGATGCCGCTGCATGTCGCGCAGCAGCACCGGCTGCACGTCGCCGTCCAGGCTCAGGTCCAGGATGGCGGAGTAGAACCACTCGTTCTGGGACAGCAGCCAGACCGTGTTGTGGCTCATCTGGATCGACACCGGCGGCAGATCGCCTCCGTAGACGATGGCGGGAACCTTGCCTGCATGACGGAGGCGGCGGCTCGCACCCTTCCCTCCCGCATCACGCAGCTGGACTTCGATTTTGTGGCTGGTTGCCATGGTTGTTGCCTCTTTTTTGCTTCAAGTGCCTTGCGGCGTCATCCCCCGCCGCGACCAGCGGGGGCTCTGGTCCGGGACGGCGGTTGCCCTCCCGGGAAAAGGGGTGGTCCGGCGCCGGCCGGTCTTTAGTCCACGTACAGGGAGCTGACCGACTGGCCCACGGCGATGCGGCGGATGGTCTCGGCCAGCAGCTCGGCGACGCTGAGCTGGCGGATGCGCGGACAGTTGGCGGCCCGGGCATTGAGCAGGATCGAGTCGGTCACCACCAGTTCGTCCAGCACCGAGCCTTCGATATTGTCGATGGCGGCACCGGACAGCACCGGGTGCGTGGCATAGGCGACCACCCGCCGTGCGCCCCGGTCCTTGAG
>CAZUZT010000115.1:0-7368 GCA_964624575.1 uncultured Rhodanobacteraceae bacterium
TCGACCAGCACGCACAGCTTGTCCTGCACATCACCAATGATGTTCATCACCGTGGCTTCGTTGGCGCGCGGGCGGCGCTTGTCGATGATCGCCAGGTCGGCATCGTCCAGGCGCTTGGCGATGGCCCGGGCACGGACCACGCCGCCGACATCGGGCGAGACCACGATCAGGTCGTCCGAACCCTGCTGGCGCCAGATGTCGGCCAGCAGGATCGG
Source organism: uncultured Rhodanobacteraceae bacterium (assembly GCA_964624575.1). Classification (GTDB taxonomy): domain Bacteria; phylum Pseudomonadota; class Gammaproteobacteria; order Xanthomonadales; family UBA2363; genus Pseudofulvimonas. The sequence continues at coordinate 216 of CAZUZT010000115.1, forward strand.
CGAGGCGTAGACGTTGTCCACCGGCATCTCGAAAAAGCCCTGGATCTGGTCGGCGTGCAGGTCCAGGGTCAGGACCCGGTCGGTATCCACCGTGCCGATCATCTTGGCCGCCACCTTGGCCGTGATCGGCACCCGGGCCGAGCGTGGCCGGCGGTCCTGGCGGGCATAACCGAAATACGGGATCACCGCCGTCACCGTGCTCACCGAGGCGCGCTTGAGGGCATCGATGATCACCAGCAACTCCATGAAATGGTCGGCCGTGGGGGCACTGGTCGACTGGATCACGAAGGCTTCCTGGCCGCGCACGTTCTCCTCGATCTCGACCTGGACCTCGCCATCGGAGAAGCGGCCGACCTGGGCCTTGCCCATCGGCACGCCCAATTGCTGGCCGATCGCTTCGGCCAGCGGCCGGTTGGCGTTGCCGGAAAATAACAGGATGCCTTCGGGAGTCATGAGCCTTGCGTCTGCTTGCCGTGACCTGCGGCAGCACGCCGCAGGTCAACCTGATTGGAACGATCACGCCGGCGACCGTCTGGAACTTGCGGTGCAGCAACCACTGCACCGTACAGGAACTGGCTGGGGCGGCAGGATTCGAACCTGCGCATGCCGGGATCAAAACCCGGTGCCTTACCGCTTGGCGACGCCCCAATGTTTGTCTTGCCGGCCTGCCCGGCCTGATCCGCAAATTGCCCGGTTCCGGCCCGACTCCCGCCCGGCCCGATCAGGCGTGGCTGGCCGAACCCGGTATCGCCAGCGCCTGGTGCAGTGGCGAGCGGTTGACGCCCTTTACCGCCCAGGCCGGCCAACGGCTGCCGGCGATGATGGTTCGCGCCGTGGCGGCATCAGCCACCGGCACGAACACCGCCGAACCGCTGCCACTCATCCGGGCCGGTCCATGCTCCGACAGATACGCCAGGGCCGGGGAGATCTCCGGATACCGGGCCACGGCCACCGGCTGCAGGTCATTGCCCCGCGCCGACGCCAGAAGGGCCGATATTGTCGAAGCCGGCGTGTTCCTTGTCAATTCAGGCGCTTGGAAAATGGCCGCCGTGGCAACCCCGACCCCCGGCCAGACGATCACAAAATCAAGCTCGGGCAGGGCCACCGGGGTCAATTCATCGCCCACGCCCTCGGCAAAGGCACTGGTGCCACGGACGAACACCGGCACATCCGCGCCCAGCCCGACGCCAATCCGCGCCAGCGCGTCGATCCCCAGATCGGTGCCCCACAGATGGTCCAGACCGAGCAGCACGGTGGCCGCATCACTGCTGCCGCCGCCGAGCCCGGCGCCGGCCGGAATGTATTTTTCGATATGGATCCGCGCGCCCTGGCTGACGCCGGTCTCCCGCTGCAGCGCCCGCGCGGCGCGCACGGCCAGGTCTTGATCTGCCGGAACCTGTGGGCAGCCGCCGTGGCGCTGGATATGGCCGTCAGCGGTCGCCGCCAGGCCGATCCGGTCACCCCAGTCCAACAACTGGAACACGGTCTGCAGCAGGTGATAACCATCGGCCCTCCGGCCGATGACATGCAGGAACAGGTTGAGCTTGGCCGGTGCCGGCAGCCAAAGGCACGGACCGGCGGCGGCATCGGACTCAGCGCCGTGGCGGGGCATGGTCATGCGGAACCGCCCAGTCCTGGATCGACAGGCGCACGCTGTACGGCGGCTTGCGCGCTTCGATGCGCAACGGCCAGGCGCTGTCACCCAGCCAGTTGCGATACTCCACCCGCCAGCCATCCTGAAGCAGCCACTGCCAGCGGCCGAAGGCATCTTCGGCGCCTTCCTGCACCGGCATGCCGGCATGGGCCAGGCCGCGCACCCAGGCGCGCAAGGCCGTCACCGGCACCTGCCAGCCCAGCGCCTCATACAACAATTCCTCGGCCGAGCCGGCCCGTTGCCGGCCGCTGCCATCGTCCAGCATCGCGCCCTGGCCATTGCCGCTCAGGCGCCAGGTACGCTGGCTCACCGGCTGGCGCAGCTCGACCTGGAAGGCATCGCCTTCCTGCACCCAGAGGAAGCCGGCACTGCCGCCGTCACGGCCATCACTGACCGCCAGCCGGCCACTGAGCCGGAAGCTGTCAGCCTGGGCCGGATGCACGCCATCGACCGAACGCCAGCGGGCATCATCGCGAACCGGCTGGCTGGTGCAGGCGACCAGGCACAGCAGCAGCAGGCCTGCCAGCAGCAGCCTCGCCAGACGCCATTGGCCGCGTTCGTGCCCGGACGCAGCCAGACACGGGCCAACCATCTTGATCGGCATCATGGTGGCGTCATCGCGGCAGCATCATGGCAATCCCCGCCAGCCGGCTCAGGGCTGCACCCCGAAACGCTCCAGGGTCGCCTTCAGCACCCGGTTGTCCGGCTCATTCCCGGCCACCTCGCGCCACACCGAGCGCGCCCGTTCGCGCTCGCCCAGCACCCAAAGAACTTCACCCAGATGGGCGCCGATCTCGGCATCGGGCTGGCCGGCGTAGGCCGCCTCCAGATAGCGCCGGGCCTCTTCCAGCCGTCCCAGCCGATACAGCACCCAGCCCATGCTGTCGATGGTGGCGATGTCTTCGGGATCCATCTCCAGGGCGCGCTGGATCAACAGCAGGGCCTCTTCGTGGCGGTCGGTGCGGTCGGCCAGTGTGTAGCCCAGGGCATTGAGGAACATCGGGTTGTCCGGATCCAGCTCGACCAGGGTGCGCAGATCGGCCAGGGCGGCCTCGACATTGTCCTGGCGCTCATGGGCCAGGGCGCGCGAGTAGCGCAGGCGGATATCGGCCGGCAGCGCTTCCAGGCCTTCGCTGAGCACCGCCACCGCGTCATCGGCGAGCTCGGCCCGCTCCAGCAGTTCGGCCTCCAGCAGGTAACTGTCGCCAAAGGCCGGATCATCCGGGTCGGCACTGGCGCGGATCCGGGCCAGGCGGGCGCGGGCCTCATCGAGCCGGCCATCGCGCTGATCGAGCACCGCCAGGCGTTGCTGGGCGCGGACATGGCGCTCACCTTCTTCCGCCCCGACCTGTCCATACCAGGCCACCGCCTCGGCGCGCCAGCGCGCAGCCTGGGCCGGATCCGTGCCGGTATCGGCGGCGTATTCGGCCAGGGCCTCGGCAACGCCGGCCATCAACAACAGGCGGTTGGCCGGATGCGGTGGCGGCAGGCGTTGCAGGGCCTGATGCACCTGCTTGACCTGCTCCCAATCATCGGCTTCCAGGGAATAGGCGGCGCGCAGCGCCAGGGTGTCGTCTTCATCGGGCAGGTCGGCCAGGGCCCGGGCGGCGGCAGCCGGATCACCGAACTCGTTCTTCAGCAGCACGGCATAGGTGCGGCGGATTTCCGGGCTGTCCGGATTCAGTTGCAGCGCCTGGTCGAGCACCTGGCGGGCGCGCTGCGGATCACCGGCGGCATTGGCCAGGCGGGCACGCCAAAACCAGACCTCGGGCGTTTCCGGCAGGCGCGTGGTGCCCAGGCTGGCCAGTGATTCGGCCAGCTCGTTGCGTTCCATGGTCAGCGCCGCCTGGCTCAGGCCGATGACCACGGCGGCATCGGCGGGTAGCCGGGGCGAATCTGCCAGGCGCTCCAGCACCACCAGGGCCAGGGCACGATCAGGAGCGCTTTCCAGCGCCGCCGCGGCAAGACGCGCAGGCACCACGCCACCGGGTGCAAGCAGGGCCAGCAACTGGTCGGTGGCGGCATCGGCATCGCCCTCGCCCAGGGCCAGGGCGGCACAGGCCTGCTGCAATTCGGGCGTGTCGGCGCCGGCCAACTGCTGCCAGCGCTGCAGCGCCGTGCCGGCATCCTGCCAACGTTGCGCTGCCAGGTTCACCCGCGTCGCACGGCGGGCGATCTCGACCCGGTCACTGCCGGTCGCGGCCTCAAGATAGGCTTGCGCTGCGCGTTCAAGGTTATCCTCACGCAAGGCGAATTCAGCCGCCAGCAGATGGTCCAGTGGCAGCATGTCCAGGGTTTGTTCCGGGATCGACAGCTGCCATTGGTTACCATCAGAGGCCGATACCGGCGTCGCCGCATCCGGTCGCGCAGCGCCACCGGCACACGCCGACAGCACCACCATCAGCCCCAGGATCAGCGGCAGTTGCCGCCTGTAGGCCGGCGCCAATCGCAGCGGCCGCGGAATGGAAACTGTTCGCATAGAAGATCCTTGGCTTGAAGCGGGCGAGTCCCGCCCGCACAATCACATTCTGCCAAAGCCCGGCGCCTGTTGCGTCGCGGCCCAGCCAAGACATGAGCTTACTCGTACTCGGGATCAATCATCGCAGCGCCCCGCTGGCCTGGCGCGAACGGGTCGCTTTCAGCGACACCGCCGCGCGTGCTGCCTTGCCGGCGCTGGTCGGCAGGCCCGGGGTCAGCGAAGCGGCGCTGGTGAACACCTGCAACCGCACCGAGCTGATCACCCGCGCCGACCAGGGCGTTGAGGTGCAACTGGTGCAGTGGCTGCACGAGCACCAGGACCTGACCGCGGGCAGCCTGGACGAGTTCCTGTACATCCACCGCGATGGCGACGCCGTCCGGCATCTGTTCAAGGTCGCCAGCGGGCTGGATTCGATGGTGCTGGGGGAAACCCAGATCCTGGGTCAACTGAAAAATTCCTGGCGCCTGGCCCAAGAGCAAAGAACCCTGGGCACCGCCCTTGAACGGCTGTTCCAGCAGGCGTTCTCGGTGGCCAAACGGGTGCGCACGGAAACCGCCATCGGCCGCCACCCGGTCTCGGTCGCCTACTGCGCCGTGCGCCTGGCCCAGGATGCCTTCACCGACCTGAGCAAGGCCACCGTGCTGCTGATCGGCGCCGGTGAAACCGTCGAGCTGGCCTTGCGCCACCTGGAACAGATCGGTGTCGGCCGGGTGCTGATTGCCAATCGCACCGTGGCCCATGCCCAGGCGCTGGCCGCGCGCAGCGGTGCCTTCACCCTGCCACTGGCCGACCTGGACCGGCACCTGCACGAAGCCGACATCGTGCTCAGCGCCACCGGCGCGCGCCAGCGAATCCTCAGCCGGACACAGGTCGCCGCCGCCCTCAAGGCCCGCCGCCGCCGGCCGATGTTCCTGCTCGACCTGGCCGTGCCGCGCGATATCGACCCGGACTGCGCCACCCTGGAAGACGCCTTCCTGTATGCCGTCGACGACCTGAAGGAAATCATCGAGCGCAACATGGACCAGCGCCGCGCCGGCGCCCGCGAAGCCGAAGCCCTGATCGACCTGCAGGTGGATCATTACCAGGCCTGGTGGCGCGCCCAGGGCCGCGTCGGCCCGCTGCGCCGCCTGCGTGCCGAAGGCGAACAGGCGCGCAGCCAGGCGCTGGCCAAGGCCATGGCCCAGCTCGCCGCCGGCCGCAGCCCCGAAGAAGCCCTGCAACTGCTTGCCCATACCCTGACCAACCGGCTGCTGCACACCCCCAGCAGCCGCCTGCGCCAGGCCGCCGAACAAGGCGACCTGGCGCTGCTGGATGCCGCCGAACGCCTGTTCGCCGATACCGGCAAACAATGATTTCCGAGCGCATTCGCGGCCGCCTGGAAACCCTGGCCGAACGTCACCAGGAAGTCGGCCGGTTGCTGGCCGAGCCCGACGCCGCCGACGACAGCGCCCGTCTGCGCGAGCTGTCACGCGAATACGCCCGCCTGGAACCCCTCGCCCAGGCCCTGGCCGGCTATGACCGCAACAGCCAGGAACTCGACGCCGCCCGGGAACTGCTCGCCGACCCGGATCTGCGTGCCATGGCCCAGGACGAAGTCACCACCCTTGAAAGCCGGCGCGAAGCACTTGCCCACGCCCTGCACCTGGCACTGATTCCGCCCGACCCCGCCGACGACGCCAACATCTTCCTGGAAGTACGCGCCGGCACCGGTGGCGACGAAGCCGCCCTGTTCGCCGGCGACCTGCTGCGCATGTACGCCCGCTACGCCGAACGCCGCGGCTGGCGCCTGGAAACGGTCAATGAAAGCCCTGGCGACCAGGGCGGCTACAAGGAAGTGATCGCGCGCATCGAGGGCGACGGCGTGTATTCCCGCCTGAAGTTCGAATCCGGCACCCATCGCGTCCAGCGCGTGCCGGCCACCGAATCCCAGGGCCGCATCCACACTTCGGCCGCCACCGTGGCGATCCTGCCCGAGCTCGACGATATCGAGCAGGTGCAGCTCAACCCGGCCGACCTGAAAGTCGACACCTTCCGCGCCTCCGGCGCCGGCGGCCAGCACGTCAACAAGACCGACTCCGCCATCCGCATCACCCACCTGCCCAGCGGCATCGTCGTGGAATGCCAAGACGAGCGCAGCCAGCACAAAAACCGTGCCCGCGCCCTGGCCCTGCTCGCCGCCCGCCTCACCGACGAACAGCGCAGCCGCCAGCAGGCCGAACAGGCGCAATCACGCCGCCTGCAAGTCGGCTCCGGCGACCGCAGCCAGCGCATCCGCACCTACAACTTCCCCCAGGGCCGGCTCACCGAGCACCGCATCAACCTCACCGTCTACAGCCTCGACGAAGTGCTCGACGGTGATTTGGATGGTTTGATAGATGCCCTGGCGCGTGAATATCAAGCCGAGCAGTTGCAGGCGTTGTCAGGGTGATTGAGCGCGGCGGGCGTCATCCATCGCCTCGCCAGCGTCATCTCTTCCAGTGGCATCCAGCCGCCTGCCAACCACCCCCGGTGACGGCAGCGAAACCTGTCAAGCGCTAACCCGCCAAGGTGGGTTCCTGCGGTTCTCCCCGGCCCAGAACAGGCAGATCACGTTGCCAGAAGGATCCGTGAGCCGGGCCTCCCGCCAAAGCCAACTCTCATCGGTAGGCAATTGCGAGAACTCAAAACCGGTCGCGAGCAGGCTCGTGACCTTGCTGTCCAAATCCGGGCACTCGAAGTACACCACCACGCCGGTATCGCCGGGTGGCTGATCGACCGAGTGAAGCGAAAACGTAGAGTCACCGTCCGGGCACTCGAAGCGCGCGTAGCGCGGTGGAGAATGGACGATGAGTGTAAATCCCATATCGCGATAGAACGCCACCGACCGATCCAAATCGGTAGTTGGCAGAGTGACCTGGTTGAGGTTCATGACAAGGTCCCACTGCCTGACGCTTGATTCGACACGCGTCGTGACGAGGCATCGGCTGGAACGAATTCCTGGCGCCGCAACCCAACCAGAACGCCTGCTCTTGTTGATTTAC
>CAZUZT010000116.1:0-4259 GCA_964624575.1 uncultured Rhodanobacteraceae bacterium
ACCGGATCGGCCGCACCGGCCGCGCCGGGCGCAGCGGCGAGGCGATCCTGTTCGTGACGCCGCGCGAACGGCATCTGCTGCGCGCCATCGAGCGCGCCACCGGCCAGCAGATCCAGATGATGACCCTGCCCAGCGCCCAGGCGGTGAACGAGCAGCGGCTGGTGCGGTTCAAGGAGCGCATCAGCCAGGCGCTGGAGAGCGAGGACCTCAATCCCTTCGTCAGCCTGGTCGAGGAATACGAACGCGAGCACGATATCGCCCCGCGAATGATCGCCGCGGCGCTGGCGCGCCTGGTCCAGGGCGATGCGCCACTGCTGCTGGCCCCGGATCCGCCGCCTTCGCGTCATGTTCCGCGTGAGGCGCGTGATCGCGGACCGGGACGATTCGATGCCGGTCGGGCCGGCCGCGATGGCGCTGGCGGCAAGCCGCGCTTTGAACGCGAGGCCCGCGGCGCCGAGCGCGGCGGCGGCCGGCCGCAGCGGGGCGGCGAGATGGATGCGACACCGGAACCGGGTTTTGCCCGCTACCGGCTTGAGGTCGGCCGCCGCGATGGCGTCAAGCCGGGCAACATCGTCGGTGCCATCGCCAACGAGGCCGGCCTGGACAGCGCCGCCATCGGTCGCATCGGTATCCGCGAGAACTACAGCCTGGTGGACCTGCCTGAGAACCTGCCGGCGCCGATGCTGGCGCACCTGCGCAATGTCTGGGTTTCCGGCCAGCGCCTGAAGATCCGGGCGTTCGTACCCGACTCGCAGTGGCACGGTGGCGATGATCGGAGCCAGCGCACCGGCGACAAGCCACCGGCCGGCCGGCGCGAGCTGCGCAAGCCGCCCCGACGTCCCCGCAACCAAAGCTGACGGCGGCGGCGATTGCCGCGCCGGTAGGCAATGCCGGCGCGCTGGGTGCGTCGCACCCAAGCCCTGCCCCGTCGCCGCACACGAGGCTGGGCAATCGCCGTGCCGCTGCCCGCCAGGCACCGCTGCCGTCAGTCGTCGCTTTCGGCCGGCTGCTGTTCACGCCCCTGATCACGCCACTGCCGGGCCAGTTGCCGGCTGCGCAGCGGCGCACCGCCCAGATGTTGGTCGATGACCACCCGCGCCAGCGGCTGCATCCGTGCCAGCAGCGCCGGATCGGGGCGGGCTTCACCGGCCCAGGCCAGCAGCACGGCGCCATCGACGGCGGGCCACGGGCTGCCCGCTGACCACGGCCGGGCGCCCTGCCCGGGGTCGAGCAGATAACGGCCATCGTCCTGCACCGGCGCACCGGTGTCGGCGTCATGGTCCAGGGCCAGGCCATAGCCCAGCTCGGCCAGCAGGTCGCGCTCGAAGCGGCGCAGCGCCCAGGCCAGGCCGTCGGCATCGGCCAGCTCCCGTGATGGTCCGGGCCGGCTCCGGACCAGGCAGCGCTCCAGGCGGACCAGCCAGTCCCCGTACAAGGTGAAGATTGCCGGCACCGGATCGCCGCGACCGGTGAGCTTCTGGATCAGCTCATTGACATACAGCGCCGACAGCAGCGCCGTGCCGGTGGGTCGCAACGGTTGGCCCTGGACATCGACCCGGCCCAGGGTCAGCACCTCGCCGCGCCCGGCGAGCGCCACGCGCAGAGGCTGGAACGGCTCCAGCGCGGCACGACGCAAGCGCTGGCCGGGCTGGCTGCCGCGCACACCCCGGGCGACGGCAGCCAGGCGGCCGTGGCTGGCGGTCAGAAGATCCAGCAGCAGGCTGGTTTCCCGGTACGGGCGGGCCTCAAGCACCCAGGCCGGCTCATCATCAATGCGCACGGACGGTCAGCGCCTGGCCACACCATGGTTCATGCCGGCGTCCACGGCGGGAATGGCGCGCCGGATACGAACCGGGCACTCGTGGCTGCCCCGGTGCCAGGCTTGGCCTGATGTTCAACGGCCGCCACCGCCACCACCGCCGCCACCACCACCGGACGAGCCCCCGCCGCCGCCCGAGGAACTTCCGGGCGGTGTCGAGGCCGAGGCGATCGACCGGCTCAGGCCGCTGCCCACCGCCTTGGCCAGGCCGCCCAGATCATTGCCGCCGCCACCGCGGTACCAGGCGATACCGGCGCCGGCGGCAGCCGCGGCGCTCGCCCCGACGGCCAGGGTGAACTGGCGGGTCCAGGCTTCTTCCACGTCCAGGGCCACGGCATAGGGCAGCAGTTGCTGGTAGCGGCCGGCATCCAGCCGTGGCGGCCGACCCGGACCGGGCAGGCGGGCCAGCTCCTGCCGCTCGGCCACACCCAGGTAAAGCTTCAGGCCCTGGATCCAGTCCAGCAACCGGCGGCCTTCGGGCGTCGGCGCCTGCACCAGCAGGGCAAAGGCCAGCACCACCGCCAGCATCAGTACACCCAGGCCGATGATGTAGGGGACCCCGGCGCCACCGGAAACGGTGAAGGCCAGGAACAGGCTCACCAGCATGATCGCGAAGGCGATCACGGTGCTGCCGCCGTTGCGGCGGTAGTGGCTGCCGTGCAGGTTCTGCTTCATCCGGGCCTCGTGGGCGCCGCGGGCCGCCTGCAGCCGGGTGGCCTGGCGTTGGCCCAGCTCCAGCACTTCCCCGTCCTTGCGCAACAGGGTTCCGAACAGGGCCGCCGGTGCCTGGTTGAAGGCTTGTCCGGTGCTGTCCTGGATGCCGGCCAACCGTTCCAGGTGCCAGCGGTCCTGGCGCAGCCGGCGCTGGTCGCGATGCACACGGACCTTGCCGGCCACGGCCAGATGCAGCAGGTCGGCGGTGAAGGTGCGCATGTCGTAACTCAAGCCGCGGCTCAGGTAGCGCAGATCACCCGGCGACCAGCCTTCGGGCGGCTCATAGCGGGCGATGATCACGCCCGGACGCGGATCCCGGCCGACCTGGTGCCAGCGGCGCAGGCAATAGACCACCAGCACCAGCAGGCCGGCCAGGGCAAACAGAATCCCGGCGTTGTCCTTGACCAGCCAGAACAGGCGCTGGACCCGGCCCGGCTCGGCCACCAGGCCCTTGGGAAAGGTCAGGACAATGGTCAGGCCTTCGCCGGCCGACAGGGGCCGGGTCAGTTGCCAGTCCGCTTGCCCCGGTGCCGTGATCGCGGCCCGATAATCCTGGCCGGTGGCGCCTTGCCGGCCGGTGTAACCCTCGGCCGATATCTGCGCTGCCGGTACCGCCTCGGGCAGGCGTACCTGGACCTGGCCGGCCTGGATCGGGAACCGCCAGCCGGTGCCGATCGCGTTCCAGTACAGCTCGTCGTGGCCGGGAAAAAAGCCCAGTTGGCGTGTGGTGCGGTAGCGCAGCGTGTAGCGGACCTGGGCCGGCAGGTGATCCAGCAGCGTGTCGTCGCCGGTGTTGATGCGCACGCCGTTGTCCCGCTTCTCGGTGAACCAGGGTTCGGGACGGCCATCTCGGAGTACTTCCAGCACCTCCAGCCCGACCACGACCCGGCTGCCGTGCCGGTCCCGGTAGCGGGTCGGGAAATCGCGGTAGATGCCGCGCCGGATCTGCCGGCCTTCGGCACGCACGGTGATGTGCTCGGTCACCTCCAGGCTGGCATCGGCCTGGATCGCGACCTGGACCTGGTAGTCGACGATCTCCTCGGCCGCCGTGGCCGGCCCGACCAGGAATACGGCTGCCAGCAGCACCAAGGCCAGCGCGCCCAGGTTCCGCCAGACAGGGTTGGAGCGGCCCTGCGCCGGACTGGCCCGGCCGTCGTGCCGCAGGCTCAATACCATGGCCATGGTCATGGCAGCCGCACCATCACCGCGTCCCGTTCGCCGTCGGCGGCCTGGTAGAACTGGCCGCGGACAAAGCCGAAGGTCCTGGCGATGAGCAGGTCGGGCACCTTTTGCACCGTATCGTTGTAGTCGCGCACGGCGCCATTGTAGAAGCGGCGTGCGTATTGCAACTGGTTTTCGACCTCGACCAGATCGCGCTGCAGCTGGACGAAATTGTCGCTGGCCTTGAGCTCCGGATAGGCCTCGCGCAAGGCGAACAACCGTGCCAGGGCCTGCTCCAGGGCCGACTCGATCCCGCCCAGCTCGGCCGGCCCGCTGGCGGCCAGCGCCTGGGCGCGCAGGCTTGTGACCGCCGCCATCAGGGATTGCTCATGGCTGGCGTAGCCCTTCACCGTGGCCACCAGCTGCGGCACCAGATCATGGCGCCGGGTGAGCTGGACATCGATATCGGCCCAGGCCGTGCGCATCTGGTTGCGCAGGCGCACCAGCCGGTTGAAGGCAAACACCACCCAGGCCAGAAGCAGCCCGGCGACCAACAAAGCAGATG
>CAZUZT010000116.1:4359-7254 GCA_964624575.1 uncultured Rhodanobacteraceae bacterium
TGCCGTCGCCCGCCGGCCGCACTGACCAGGCACACGGCGCCGGCCGGCAACCGATGAACCCGGCATGGCCGCGCTGCCAACGCTCCACAGTCGGTACGAACTTGTCGCTGAAAATAACAGTCCTGTTAACCGTCGGGCCGTCTCCTGACCCGATGCCACGCCGCCGGGTGATGCCATCGCAACTGCGTCGGCCGGCCATGGCTGCGGGCGCCAAGCCGGTCCATTCCAGCGCCCGGAAACCCACGACACCCTCCGTCATCGCGGCCCCTGCCGCCCAAAAGCCCCCAGACAATGCCCACATCCCGCACCGCACCGCGCCGCACACGCGCCTTTGTCATTCTTGCCCTGGTGGTCATCGCCATCGCCCTGGGCATCTATGTCTGGCAGCAACTTCGGCCCGAGCCGCAGCCGCAGCAATGGGGCTGGCGCCAGGCCGGCATGACGGTGCCGGTACGGGTGGCCACGGCAGTGCGCGAGGATCTGGACGTGCGCCTGAAGGCGCTGGGCACGGTCACCCCGATCAACACCGTGACCGTACGCAGCCGGGTTGACGGTGAGCTGGTCGATGTCGCCTTCCAGGAGGGCCAGTTCGTCAACGCTGGCGACCTGTTGGCGCAAATCGACCCGGCCACCTACCGCATCCGCGTTGCCCATGCCGAAGGCCAGCAGGCGCAGAACCTGGCCGAGTTGGAAAACGCCCGCATTGAACTGGAGCGCTACCGCGAGCTGCGCGAGAAGGGCTATGTCTCGGCCCAGGACCTGAGCAATCTGGAAGCCCGGGTGCGACAGTACGAGGCGCGCCGCCAGATCGACCGGGCCACCGTCGACGAGGCCCGGCTGCAACTGCAGTACACGCGCATCGTGGCGCCGGTCTCCGGCCGCGTCGGCCTGCGCTCGGTCGATGTCGGCAATTTGATCAATGCCAACAGCGCCGACGGCCTGGTGACGATCACCCAGATGGCGCCGATCAGCGTGCTGTTCACCATCCCCGAGAACGAGCTGCCGGCGGTGATCGATGCCGTGCGCGCCGATCCGGACCTGTTCGTCCAAGCCTGGGACCGCGAGGAGCGCCAGGTGCTGGCCACCGGCACCCTGGCCAGCCTGGACAACCGCATCGACCCGGCCACCGGCACCCTGCGCCTGCGCGCGGTGTTCGACAACGATGACCGGCGCCTGTTTCCCAACCAGTTCGTCAACGTGCAGCTGCGGGTGCGCAGCGTCAACACGGTGGTGATTCCCAATGCCGCGATCCAGTTCGGATCGCGCGGCTCCTATGTCTTTGTCATCGATGCCGAGAACAAGGCGCAGCCGCGCGACATCAGCACCGGCGCCGCCGATGGTGACCGGGTCGCCGTGCTGCAGGGGATCGAACCGGGCGAGCGCGTGGTCCTGGAAGGCCTGGACCGGCTGCGCGAAGGCTCGGAAGTGTTGATCGTCGAGGACGATATCGACGACGAACAAGGCGACGGTGACGCTCCCGGGGCTGCGGCGACCGGCCCGGCCGGCAACGGCTGAGCGGCATGAACCTGTCCCGCCCCTTCATCCTGCGGCCGGTTGCCACCAGCCTGCTGATGGCGGCGCTGCTGCTGTCGGGCCTGTTCGCCTGGCGGTTGCTGCCAGTGGCGGCGCTGCCGCAGGTGGAGTACCCGGTGATCCAGGTGCTGACCCTGTATCCGGGCGCCAGCCCAACGGTCACCACCAGCGCCATCACCGCGCCGCTTGAGCGGCGCCTGGGCCAGATTCCCGGGCTCAACCAGATGTCCTCGACCAGCTCCGGGGGCGCCTCGGTCATCACCCTGCAGTTCGCCCTGGAAGTGTCCCTGGCGGTGGCCGAACAGGAAGTCCAGGCGGCGATCAACACCGCCGGCGGCTTCCTGCCCAACGACCTGCCGACGCCGCCGGTGTACCGCAAGGTCAATCCGGCCGACACGCCGATCCTGACCCTGGCGGTGACCTCGCCGTCGCGGCCCCTGCCCGAGGTCTACGACCTGCTCGACACCCGGGTTGCCCAGCGTCTGTCACAGCTTTCGGGCGTCGGTCTGGTGAGCCTGGCCGGCGGCCAGCGCCCGGCCGTGCGCGTGCAGGTGAACCCGGTGGCGCTGGCCTCGGCGGGCTTGTCGATGGCCGATGTCCGCGCCGCGATCGCCGCCAACAACATCAACATGCCCAAGGGCAGCTTCGATGGCCCGACCCGGGCGGTGATGCTTGATGCCAACGACCAGCTGCGCTCGGCGCAGGAATACCGCGACCTGATCATCGCTTTCCGAAACAACGCGCCGTTGCGCCTGGCCGACGTGGCCGCGGTCGAAGACGGCGCCGAGAACCGCGAACTGGCGGCCTGGTCGGGCCAGGTGCCGGCAATCCTGATCAATATCCAGCGCCAGCCCGGCGCCAATGTCATCGATGTCGTCGACCAGGTACGGGCGGTGCTGCCGCGTCTGGCGGCAACCCTGCCGGCCGATGTCGAGATGGCGATCCTCAGCGACCGCACGCAATCGATCCGGGCCTCGATCAAGGGCGTGCAAAGCGAACTGCTGGTGGCGATCGGCCTGGTGGTCCTGGTCACCTTCGTGTTCCTGCGCAGCTTCGCCGCCACCATCATCCCCTCGATCGCCGTGCCGCTGTCGCTGGTCGGCACCTTCGGCGTCATGTACCTGTGGGGCTTCTCGCTCAACAACCTGTCGCTGATGGCGCTGACCATTGCCACCGGCTTCGTGGTCGACGACGCCATCGTCATGCTCGAGAACATCGCACGCCACCTGGAGCGCGGCGAAAAACCGCTGGCGGCGGCGATCAAGGGCGCCCGCCAGATCGGCTTCACCCTGATCTCGCTGACCCTGTCGCTGATCGCGGTGCTGATCCCGCTGCTGTTCATGGCCGATGTCGTCGGCCGCC
>CAZUZT010000117.1:0-7209 GCA_964624575.1 uncultured Rhodanobacteraceae bacterium
GTCTGCTCGATCACCCGCGGGCCGGCAAAACCGATCAGTGCCTTGGGCTCGCCGATATTGATGTCGCCGAGCATGCCCAGCGAGGCGGAAACGCCGCCGGTGGTGGGATGGGTAAGCACGGAAATATAGGGCAGCCCGGCCTCGCGCATGCGCGCGATCACGGCCGAGGTCTTGGCCATCTGCATCAGCGACAACACCCCTTCCTGCATGCGCGCACCGCCGGTGGCGCTGAAGCAGATCAACGGCATGCGTTCGGCCAGGGCCAGCTCGCCGGCCAGGGCGAAACGTTCGCCGACCACCGAACCCATCGAGCCGCCCATGAAGGCGAACTCGAAGGCACAGGCGGCCACCGGCTCGCCGTGCAAGGTGCCGTGCAGGGCGACCAGGGCATCCTTTTCACCGACCGCCTTCTGCGAGGCGACCAGTCGCTCGCGGTATTTTCTGCTGTCGCGGAAGCGCAGCGCGTCGACCGGTTCCAGGCTGGCGCCGATCTCGATGCCACTGTCGGCATCCAGGAACGCGGCCAGCCGTTCCCGCGCCGGTATCGGCCGATGGTGGCCGCACTGCGGGCAGACATTGAGGTTGCGCTCCAGTTGCGGCCGGTACAGCGTCGCGCCACAGCCTTCGCACTTGTCCCACACGCCCTCCTTGACCCCGCGCTTGGCGGCGCCGGTCTGCGTGCGGATACGCGAGGGCATCAGTTTTGACAGCCAGTTCATTGCATCGTCAACCGCAAAACAAGAGGCGCACCATAACGCGGGGCCGGGTGCCGGCGCCAGTTGGCGAGCCGGCTGCGGCTCGGATCAATGCCGGTGCCGGGCAGTTCGGCACGGCTCATGTCCGGCCCGTCTTCGCCGGTTCGCCGGCTTGTCCGTCAGCATCCAGTGCAGCACGCAACGGGCGCATGAAATCACGCGCATCCAGGGCCGCGGTGTCGGCGTCGGCACAACCGGCCAGGTGTTCGATCAGGGCGCTGCCGACGATCACCGCATCGGCGACCTGGCCGATGGCCCGGGCCGAGCCGGCATCCTTGACGCCAAAGCCGACGGCCACCGGCGTCGGGCCCAGCGCCTGCCACTGCGCCACCTGGGCACCGACCTGGCCCACATCCAGGCCGCTGCCACCGGTGACACCGGCATAGGCGACGTAATACAAAAAGCCCCGGGCCTGGTCGGCCAGGCGCTGGCGGCGTTCGCCGGTGGTGGTCGGAGCCGCCAGCAGGATCTGGTGCAGGCCATGCTGCCGGCACAGGGGCTGGAACGGTGCGGATTCCTCCAGGGGCGCATCAACCAGCAGCAGCCCGTCGACACCGGCCTGCGCAGCCTGCTCGACGAAGCGCTCCCGGCCCATGATCTCGACCGGGTTGAGATAGCCCATCAACACCACCGGCGTCACCGGATCGTCGATGCGGAACTGGCGCACGTAGTCGAGCACCGTGGCCAGGGTGACATCGCGGCCGATGGCCAGCTCACTGGCCTTCTGGATCACCGGACCGTCGGCCATCGGGTCGGAAAACGGCACGCCCAATTCGATCAGGTCGGCGCCTCCGGCCACCAGGCCGTGCATCACCGGCACGGTGGCTTCGGTCAGCGGATGGCCGGCGGTGAGGAACGGCATCAGCGCCTTGCGCCGGTCCGCCTGCAGGCGCTGGAAGCAGCGGTCGATGCGGTTCACGGCCTGGCTGGCATCGTCGCCGGACGACGGCGCGGCGCCCATGAACTCATTGGTCATGGTCATGCTCCGTCACCGTTGCCCTGGCTGGTAGCGTCGTTCCGGTCGGGCGCAAGGACGGCCTGGTCAAGACCGGCCACGGTATGGACATCCTTGTCGCCGCGGCCGGACAGGCACACCAGAACTTGCTGCTCGCGGTCCATGTTGCGCGCCAGGCGCAGCGCCAGGGCCACCGCGTGGCTGGATTCCAGCGCCGGCAGGATGCCTTCGGTGCGGGTCAGGCGATGGAAGGCCGCCAGCGCCTGCGCGTCGTCGACACCCAGGTACTTGACCCGACCGGTGTCCTTGAGCCAGGCATGCTCGGGGCCGACGCCGGGATAATCCAGGCCGGCCGAGATCGAGTGCGTCGGGGTGATCTGGCCGGCGTCATCGCATAAAACATAAGTGCGATTGCCGTGCAGCACGCCCGGCTGGCCGGCCGACAGCGACGCGGCATGGCGACCGCTGTCCAGGCCTTGGCCGGCGGCCTCGGCGCCATAGATGGCTACGTCCGGATCATTGAGAAAGGCATGGAACAGGCCCATGGCATTGCTGCCGCCGCCGACGCAGGCGACCAGGGCATCGGGCAACCCGCTGTGGTGTTCGAGCATCTGCGCCCTGGCCTCGCGCCCGATCACGGCATTGAAGTCGCGCACCATCATCGGATACGGGTGCGGACCGGCGACGGTGCCGATGATGTAGAAGGTGTCGGCGACGTTGGTCACCCAGTCGCGCAGGGCCTCGTTGAGCGCATCCTTGAGCGTGGCCGAGCCGGCACTGACCGGCACCACGGTCGCGCCCAGCAATTGCATGCGGTAGACGTTGATCTTCTGGCGCTCGATATCGGTGGCGCCCATGTAGATCACGCATTCCATGCCCAGGCGGGCGGCCATGGTCGCGGTAGCCACGCCATGCTGGCCGGCGCCGGTCTCGGCGATGATCCGGCGCTTGCCCATGTGCCGCGCCAGCAGGGCCTGGCCGACGGTGTTGTTGATCTTGTGCGCGCCGGTGTGGTTGAGGTCCTCGCGCTTGAGCAGGATCTGGGCGCCGCCATTTTCCCGGCTCAACCGCTGCGCGTGATAGACCGGGCTGGGGCGGCCGACATACTCGGCCAGATCCCGGTCCAGCTCGGCGCGGAACTGCGGATCATCCTTGAGCCGGGCATAGGCGTCGGCCAGTTCGGCCAGCGGCGCCATCAGGGTTTCGGCGACGAAACGGCCGCCGTAATCGCCGAAGCGGCCCTGGGCATCCGGCCAGGCATGGAAATCGATGTCGGACATGACACTCACGAAGTGGCGGGACGGTGGCCACCGATGGTGCACCGCAATGGAGAATTTTGCCATGAAGCGCCGCCCGGGCGTGCGGTGCCGGCCGGATCAGCGCCGACGACAGCAGCCGTAAAAGCGCAGCGGGCCGGTTCCTGCGGTATCAATCCGGGCACGGTGCGGCAACAGCGGCATCGGCATCGGCATCGGCCGAACGCACCGCGGCGACGAAGGCGCGCATGCGCTGATGGTCCTTGATCCCCGGTGCCTGCTCGATGCCGCTGGCCACGTCGACCGCGAACGGACGGGTCATGGCGATGGCGCCGGCAACATTGTCCGCGGTCAGGCCACCGGCCAGAACCAGCCGGCGCCGGCTGCGCGGCCAACGCGACCAGTCCAGTACCCGGCCGCCGCCGCCGGCCTCACCCGGGGCATGACCATCCAGAACCAAAGCCTGGGCCGACGGGTATCCGGCGATAGACAGCGGATCATCGCTGCCCTGCCCGGCCTGCCCGCCGGCCCATCCCAGCGCCTTCCAGTAAGGCATTCCGTGGCGCCGGCACTGCGCCTGGGTCTCATCGCCATGGAACTGGAGCAGATCCGGCTGCACCGCGGCAATGGCTTCGTCAATCCATGCCGGCGCCTGGTTGCGCAACAGCATCACCAGCCTCGGAGCGTCAACGGCTGCGCCAGCGCCTGCACGGGTGATGGCTGCCAACTCGGCGGCTTTCGCAACGGACAGGCGGCGCGGACTCTCGGCCAGCACCAGCCCCAGGTAATCCACACCCAGTGCGATCGCCAGCTCGACATCGCCAGGCCGGGTCAGGCCGCAGAACTTGATCGCGGTCATGTCAGGGCGGGATCTTCAAACTGCGCCGGCAAGCCCAGGCCGGCCGGATAGCGCGGCCCCAGGAAGGTCAGGCCCTGCGCCGGCGCGGTTGGTCCGGCCAGATCGCGCCGGCGCGCCGAGAGTACCTGGCCCAGCCAGTGCACCGGCCGTTCGCCGCGCCCGACCAGGATCAGGCTGCCGGCGATGTTGCGCACCATGTGATGCAGGAAGGCATTGGCCTGGATCTGGATCAGCACCCGCTCGCCATCGCGCCGGACGCTGACCTCATGCACGCTTCGCACTGGTCTGCGGGCGCTGCACGACAGGGCCCGGAAACTGGTGAAGTCGTGTTCGCCAATCAGCGCCTGGGCGGCCTGGTGCATGAGTTCCGCGTCCAACGGCAGCCGCTCCCAGGTCTGGAACCGGTGGTGGATGCCGGGACGCACCGGGCGATTGAGGATCTCGTAGCGGTAACGCCGGCGCCGGGCACTGAACCGGGCGTGGAAATCATCGGCCACCGGGCCGGCCCAGGTGACCACGACACTGCGCGGCAGCCGGGAATTGGCACCCAGCACCCAGGAGCGCATGCTGCGCGCCACCGGGGCATCAAAATGCAATAGCTGGGCCAGGCCGTGGACGCCGCTGTCGGTGCGCCCGGCCGCCATCGTGGTGACCGGCTGGCCGGCAACGAAGGACAGTGCCTCCTCCACGGCCGCCTGCACGGTCGGCCCGTGGCTGCAACGCTGCCAGCCGAGAAAATCGCTGCCTTCGTATTCGACAGCGAGCGCCAGCCGGGTCATGTCGGGGTCCGCCACCGGCCCGGATCGGGGCCGATGGCGGACAGAAACCGGTCAGAGCAGGTCAAGCAGACGCCGGGCCTCTTCACGCTGTGCGGTATCGCCTTCACCCAGGACTTCCTCGAGCATGGCCTTGGCGCCATCGGGGTCACCCATGTCCATGTAGGCACGGGCCAGCTCCAGCTTGGTCGTGGCCTCATCACCACCGGCAACCGCTTCGCTGAAATCGACCACATTGGCGGGCATGGCATCGTCCTCGTCGTCTTCGAAGTCCAGCGGTGGCAGTTCCACCGCCTGGCTGTCGTCGGCTTGCAGGCCGGCGCCGGAATCGGAATCGGTCGCTGTTTCCGGCGACGACGCCGGCTGTTCACTGTCGCTGGCCGGCAGCGCGGGTGAATCCTCGAATTCCAGTGGCGCGAATTCCGGTGCCGCACCTTCCGGTTGATGGCCATGGTCGGCGCCGGTGTCGAGTGGCGACACGGGATCGGTATCACCCCCGCTCCCGGGCCGATCACTGTCCGATTCCATCTCCAGCCATGGCGATGCGGCCGGTGTCGCCGAGTCGATCGTGGTGGCATTGTTTTCCCCGGCGCTGTCGAAGCGGGCCGGTTCGGGCGCCAGTGGATCAGCGGAATCCGAAGCGGCCGGCGAAGACATCGACAACGGCGGCTCATCGTCCGCGGTCTCCGGCTCGTCATCCAGGCTCAGGATATCGTCCACTTCGCCGGCTACCGGGCGCTCGGCGGCCGCGCCTACGCCGTCCCCGTCGCTCCATGGCGGCGTCCAGCGGGCCTCTGTTTCCGGGGCCGGCTCATAGCCGGTGTCGGCCGTGGCGGGCGCGGGGTCGGCGAAGATCGTCGCCTCCGGCGCCAGTTCGCGACCCATGTCCACCACCTGCTGCCATTCCGGGCTGTCGTGATCGATGCGCGGATGCAGATTCGCGGCCCAGGCCAGGAACTGTTCCCGGTCCTGGTTGGCGTAGTAGATGCTCAACAACTCGACATGGGAATCGAAGTCATCCGGGCTGGCCTGGACCTGGTCGAGCAGTTCGCGAAGTTCCTGGTCGTCGGCGGCCGCGGCCTGCTCGGCCAGAGACTGGCTGTCGGCGGCAACCGCAGTGGCGGCGGCCGCCGGCGCGGCATTGCTGGCAAACAAGTCGGAGACGGAGCGCTTGCCGCCTTCACCGGTGGCCGGCGCAGCCGCCGCCCGTTCACGCTGGCGACGCGACAGCAGAACCATCAGCAGCAGCAGGGCGATGACCACCAGACCGGCGCCGATCAGCAGCGGATTCTTGTAGAACGGAGTCGCCTGGCTGTCCACCGGCGAGGTGCTGACCAGGCTGGTTTCGGCGGCCATGGGTGGCGGGTCATCGGCCAGCGGCGCCACCGGATCGGAATCGCTGACGCCCGGAGCGGCGTCGACCGGGGCCCAGCTGCTGTCCTCCGCCGCGGTGGCGTCAGCCTGATCGGCAAACGGATCGGTCGTGGTATCGGTGGCCGCTGCCGCCCATTGCGCATCATCCATGTCGTCGATGGCGGTGGCACCCTCGACGCTGTCTTCCTCGCCGGTGACGGCCAGATCTTCGGCCTCGGTCGCCTCCGTCTCGTCGGCATCGGCGAACGTCGTTTCCGGTCCATCGATGGCCAGCACATCGCCGGCAGCGGGGTCGTCGATGGCAACCGGCGCTGCGTCCTGCTCGGCAGGGATCATGGGATCGGTGAGGGCGGCGGCCTCGGCTGCGTCGGCGCTCTGGCTCAGCTCGGCCAGGCGGCGCTGCAGGGCAGCCACTTCGGCATCCTTGAGCTCCAGCAGGCGGCTGTTCTGGCTGTTGATCTCTTCCAGGTCCTCGACCCGCGAGTTCAGCTCGGCCACTTCCCGCTCACGGCTGGACAACTCTTCACGGGTACGATTCAAATCTGCCTGTGCTGCGGCCATTTCGGCGTCTCCTGTCTGGCTGCCGGAAGCACCGGGCGTGCTGCCGCCCTGGTCACCGTCCTGTCGCGGTGACAGGAGTTCCACACGCGCCTGCGCCGGCGTCGCCGGGCTGGCGGCAGCGGGCGTTGCCGTTGCCGGCGCCCGGCCCGGATCAGCCAGTTCAGGTGTCCGTTCGACCCCGGCCCAGCGATCCTGCTGGCGCTGCACTTCCTGGTCGGCCTCGGTCCGGGCCAACGCGCGGATGGCCTGGGCTTCCGGCACGCGGAGCACGGCACCGGCCTTCAGGGCATTGATGTTGTCAGCGAAGAAGGCGTCGGCATTGTCGCGCTGCAGCGCCAGCATCATCTGACTGGTATGGACGCGCTGTTCGGCCGCCAGGCGGTAGGCGATCGCCGAAAGACTGTCACCTTCCTGGACGATATAGGTGCCATCGGCGGCGACCGGCACCGGCGCCGGCCGTGTTGCGGCCTCGGGCTCGGCGACCGGAGCCGGCGGTGGTGCGGCGGATGGCGCAAAGCCTGGCGGCGGTGGACTGCGTGGCGCCTCCTCGACCGGAGCCGGAGCCGGAGGCGGCGTCGCCGGAGCCTGGGCTGCCGGCGGCGGCGCGGGTTGCACGGCCACCGGTTCGGGATCCGGACTCAATGGCGCCGTCTGTGCCGGCGCCGGGCTGGCG
>CAZUZT010000118.1:0-1466 GCA_964624575.1 uncultured Rhodanobacteraceae bacterium
ACCTTGGCCAGGGTGGTATCGATGCTGGCGCGCACCGCATGGCTGCGCCATTGCGCCCAGATGCTGGCGGCGACGCTGGCATCGATCTCGTCGACGTCCGGCATCGGTCGCGTGGCGGGATCGGCGCCCGGGTCGAAACCTTCACGCAGGCCGGTCGGGGTCGAGTAATCCCAGGCACGCAGGCGTTCGATCGCCTCGCTGACCCGCTCGTCCGCGGCCAGTTCGGCCAGCGGTGCCCAGCCGCTGTCGGCGCCGTGGTCCCAGGCCTGCAGCAGATGCGGCAGCACCAGCTCGGCATCCAGCTGCTGGTGGTTGGCCTGCAGCTGGATCATGTCGTCCAGGGTGACATCGCCGCGCGCGATCAGCTGCTGCAACTCGCGGTCGATGCGGCCCTGGCGATAGGACGAGGCGCCGCCGTTGTCCATGTACCAGATGCCGCCGCCGGGGCGGGCCTGGTTGAGGGCGTCGTTGTCCAGCGAATAGCCGACCGGATCGTTGTTGGCATTGGCGACATAGCCCGAAGCCGGGTTGATCACATGCGGCAACTCGGCTTCGGGCAGGATCTCGTAGGCCAGCGCCTGGTTGCGCTGGCGATTCTCCAGCGGCGCCCAGTCGTGAACGCCCGAGCCGCTGCGGATGAACCAGGGCGGCACGCCACCGGCCGGCGCGCCGGCCTGCAGGTCCTGGCGGATCGGTGCCTCGCCGGTAACGAAGTAGGCGATATTGCCGTCGGTGTCACCGTAGACGAAGTTCTGCGAACCAAAATCAAAATACGACAGCGCTTCCTGGAACTGGTCCAGATCGCTGGCGCGGTTGATCTTCCGGAACGATTCCAGCTCCCGGGTGGCGCCCCAGCCGGCATAGGCCACCGACAGGCCCTGGTTGCCGTCGATCTGCACCACCGGCCCGTTGTTGCGCCGCGGCAGGACGATGGTCACGCCGCCGTTGGTATAGCCGATCGCGTTGCTGCGCTGGATGCTGTCCAACTCGCCATCGCCCATCTGGTTGACGTAATAGCTCTGGAACAGCCACTGCACCGGTTCGCTGCCATCGTTGTGGACGCTGGCGTAGGGCAGGCCCAGGTTGTTGACCAGGAACTGCTCCTGGAACACATCGGTGACATCCATGGAGTTGGTGGTGGTGCCCCAGCAGATGGTCTGATTGCAGCCATGGATGATGCCCGGCGCGCCCGGCAGCGAGGCGCCGACCGCATCCATCGGCTGGGCATGGTTCGGGTCGGTGGAATGGATGTGGTGGACGATGAAGATCGACGGCAGGCCCAGGCTCAGGTGCGGGTCGTTGGCGACCAGGGCCTTGCCCGATGCGGTGTGTTCGCCGGCGACCGCCCACAGGTTGCTGCCGATCGGGCTTTCCTTGCGGTCAAACGCGCGCTCGAACAGCGGCATGCCCTGCCATTTGTCGCGCAGGCCCTGGGCCAGGGCGATGGTCTGGGCATCGATCCGGAT
>CAZUZT010000118.1:1566-7197 GCA_964624575.1 uncultured Rhodanobacteraceae bacterium
GCCATTTGTCGCGCAGGCCCTGGGCCAGGGCGATGGTCTGGGCATCGATCCGGATCTCGCCGCTGGCCGCCTGGCCAAGCAGGACGCCGACCGGGTCGTCGCCGGCCGCCAGGGTCGCGGCGGCGCCGCTCTTGCCTGATTGGCCAGCACCGCCACCGCCACCGATGCCCAGGAAGCCGGGTACCGACACCCGGCCGTCGGCCGGCGCGATGCGGTGGGTATCACCGAAGAACAGGGCCGCGCCGTCGAAACCTGCGGCGGCACCGGCCTGCTGATAGGCGGCGAATTTCAGTGTCGGTTCGATATCCAGGTCAAAGGAGAGCTGGAAGGCCAGCGCCTTGCCGATGACCACGGTATCGACCGGATCCCAGGCCTGCGCCCGGCTCAGCTCCAAGGCGCCGTATTCGGGTGGCAGGTCGTTGCCGGCGAGCCAGAAATTGACGCCGTCGGCATAGGCCTTGATCCAGCCGCGGGTATCGGCGTCCATGGCGTTCCAGGTGCGCGCGGCAGCGCGGCGCAGGCCGATGGTGCGCGCCTGGACGTCGTCCTGGAGGACGCTGGCACCGACCAGCTCGGCCAGCGTGCCACTGGCGCTGCGCCGGGTCAGGTCCATCTGGAAGAAGCGGTCGCGGGCATGGGCCCAGCCCTGCAGGAACGCGACATCGTTGTCATGGCTGCCCTGGATCAGGGGAATGCCCTCGGCATCCCAGGACACGGTGGCCGGAGCCGACAGGGCGGGTGCCGTGACCGGGCCCTGCGCCAATGCAGGAAACGCGGCGCCAGCGGCGACCAGGGCCAAGGCCAGGGCGGCAGTGGGGTAACGGTCACGAAGACCGGAAGGGCGGGTACGGCGGGCCATGCTTCCTCCAGGATTGATCAGCAGGTGATCAGCAACGTCCGGCGCGAAGGCGCAGGATGCGGAAGCGTATGGAAGCATGGACGGCGCCACAATCACAGACGCAGCGCAGCATTGCCTGGGCAATGGCCGGCCCGGATGGGCGCCGGGAGCGGCCGGGCCGGAACAGCGGCGCGTTCCCTGAGAGCTGTTTGGCAGGGTGGTGACCGACGGCGGCCGGTGCCCAGGTGACTGACCTCGCCTCCAGCCGGCCCGAAAGGTGCTGGCTGGAGGTCAGGGTGAGGCGGCTTACTCGCCCAGGATCTGGCGCAGGAACTCCGGCGTTGCCATCGCCGCGCGATGGGTGTCGGCGTTGTAATACCGGGTCTTGAAGGTCTTGATCTGGGCGCCGCGCTCGCGGAAGCTGTCCAGCTCCACGCCCTTGCGGGCCATGGTGCAGCTCCACCAGCCGGACGGATAGCACGGCTGCGGGAAGCACAGGGTGCGCAGCGAAGCAAAGCCCGAACCCTTCATCTTGCTGCGCATGTCGCGCAGCAGCTCGCTGTGCACCAGCGGCGATTCACTCTGCTGCACCAGGATGCCCCCGGTCTTCAGCGCGCGCAGGGTGTTGCGGTAGAACTCTTCGTTGAACAGGCCCTCGGCCGGGCCGATCGGATCGGTGGAATCCACGATCACCACGTCCAGCGACTCCGGCTCGGCATCGGCCATGAACTTCAGGCCGTCGTCGAACAGCAGCTTGGCACGCGGATCACCGTTGGCTTCGCACAACTCGGGGAAATACTGCTCGGCCAGGCGCGTGACCCGCTCGTCGATCTCCACCTGGGTGCAGCTTTCCACCTCGTCATGGCGCAATACCTCACGCAGCGTGCCGCAGTCGCCGCCGCCGATCACGACCACGTTCTTGGCCCGGGGATGGGTGAACAGCACCGGGTGCGCCATCATTTCGTGATAGAGGAAGTTGTCGCGCGTGGTCAGCATCACGCAGCCGTCGATCACCATCAGGTGACCCCAGTCGGTGGTCTTCCAGATCTCGATGGTCTGGAAATCAGTGGTTTCGGCATGGACACGACCCTCGACCCGAAAGCCGATCGCCGAACCGGAGTAGTCGTGAAACTCATGGAACCACTGGCTGTTGGAGCTATCGTTTTCAGACATGTCGCTATCTTTCATCGGGGGCGCGATTGTAGCCGAGCCGGAGCAGACAGGGCGTGCCGGCGCCCTTGGACCGGACTAGGAGCCTGCGCGACAGAAGCCGTCCGGCTGCAAAGCCGCCGGACGCGTTCCATATTCCCTCCGATACTTGCCCCATAGCGGTGCTATGGGGCGGCGAACCGCCGAAAATCTGTTTTCGCGCCTGCGACTTCTCGCCGCGAACGTTTCTGCCGCGCAGGCTCCTAGCCGCGGCATCGCCAGCCGCCATCCCGGGTTCGCCGGTCGACCCGGGCATGAACGCATCCGGGCTAGAATCGGCGGCCTTGAAAACCGCCCTGCCGCCATGACCGAGCCGAGCCTGGACACCGCCCGCCGCACCTATTCCCTGCCGTACTGGAGCGAGGGCTATTTCGATGTCGACGGCCACGGCCGCCTGGTGGTGCGTCCGGAACGCCAGCCCGGTGCCCAGGTAGCGCTGGCCGAGGTCGTCGATGCCGCCCGCGAACAGGGCCTGCAATTGCCCTTGCTGGTGCGTTTTGCCGGCATCCTGGGCGACAAGCTGGGCCGCATGCAGGCCGCCTTTGCCCAGGCCATGGCGGCTGCCGACTATGCCGGTGGCTATACCTCGGTCTATCCGATCAAGGTCAACCAGCACCTGAGCGTGGCCGGCGAGCTGGTCGAGCGCGCCGCGGCCAATCCGGCGCCGTTGGGCGGCTTCGGCCTGGAGGCGGGCAGCAAGCCGGAGCTGATCGCGGTGCTGGCGCTGTCGCGCGGCGGCATCGTGGTGTGCAACGGCTACAAGGACCGCGAGTACATCCGCCTGGCGCTGATCGGGCGCAAGCTCGGCCTGGATGTGTTCATCGTCATCGAAAGCCCGGCCGAGCTGGACCTGGTGCTGGAGGAGGCCGCCACGCTGGATGTCGAGCCGCTGCTCGGCGTGCGCCTGCGCCTGGCCACCCTGGGTGCCGGCAAATGGCAGAACACCGGCGGTGACAAGGCCAAGTTCGGCCTGTCGCCGCGGCAGCTGCTGGACCTGACCGCGCGCCTGAGCGAACTCGGCCACCTGCCGTGGCTGCGGTTGCTGCATTTCCACATGGGCTCGCAGATCTCCAACCTGCGCGATATCGCCGGCGGCATGCGCGAAGCCACGCGCTACATGGCCGAACTGGTCCGCCTGGGCGCCGATATCGGCTACATGGATGTCGGCGGTGGTCTGGGCATCGATTACGAAGGCACCCGTTCGCGCAGCCATTGCTCGGTCAATTACTCGCTCGAGCAATATGCGGCAACGATCGTCGACGCCATCGCCGATGCCTGCCGCCACCACGATATTGCCGCGCCGCATGTGATCACCGAGGCGGGCCGGGCGATGACCGCGCATCACGCCGTACTGATCGCCAGTGTCTCGGAGGTCGAGACCGCGCCGGCCGGGCGGGCGCCGCCGGTGCGTGATCACGAGCATGCGGTGATCGGCCACCTGCGCACGATCCTTGCCGATTTCGACCGGCGGCCGGCGCTTGAGCTCTACCACGAGGCGATGCATTACCTGGCCGATGGCCAGGCCGGCTATGCCCAGGGCGAGCTGGATATCGAGGATCGCGCGGTCCTGGACGACCTGTTCTACGCCATTGCCCGGGGCGTGCGCCAGCGCCTGCGCAACGACACGCGCGCGCACCGGCAGGTGCTGGACGATCTCAACGACAAGCTGGTCGACAAGTACTTTGTCAATTTCTCCGTGTTCCAGTCGATGCCCGATGTCTGGGCCATCGACCAGGTATTTCCGATCGTGCCGATCACGCGCCTGGACGAGCCGGCCACCCGGCAGGGCGTGATTGTCGACCTGACCTGCGATTCGGACGGACGCATCGACCACTACGTCGATTCCGAAGGCGTGGATTCCAGTCTGCCACTGCACGAAGTCAGGCCCGGCGAGCCCTACCGGCTGGGCTTTTTCCTGGTCGGTGCCTACCAGGAGACCCTGGGCGACATCCACAACCTGTTCGGCGACACCGATTCGGTCGACGTGCTGCTGTCGGAGGAAGGCTTCCGGTTGCGCAATCCGCGCCGCGGCGATACCGCCGAACGGCTGCTGGGCATGGTTGGCTACGACGTCAGCGATCTGCGCCGGATGTTGTCCCGGAAACTGGATCGCGCCGGTCTGGCGCCGGCCCAGCGCAGCCTGCTGCACGGCCAGCTGGAAGCCGGCCTGACCGCCTATACCTACCTGGCCGAATCCGACTGAGACCCGCACGATGACCGGTCCGTTCCTGTTCCCGCCGCCGGCACCGGTCTCGCTGGCGATCGTCGGCAGCAGCCAGCGCTTTCCGGTGCGGCGCGTCTACTGCATCGGCCGCAACTATGCCGAGCACGCCCGCGAGATGGGTGTCGAGGGCGAGGCGGCGGCACCGGTGTTCTTCCTCAAGCCCGGCGACAGCGTCGTCGACCTGCCCGGGCCGGTGCGCTATCCGTCGGCCACCGCCGACCTGCATCACGAAGTCGAGCTGGTGCTGGCGCTGGCGGCCGGCGGCAGCGATCTGGACGAATCCCAGGCGCACGCCGCCATCTTCGGCCATGCCATCGGTCTGGACCTGACCCGGCGCGATCTGCAGTCGGCGGCCAAGGCCTTGCGCCAGCCCTGGGATACCGGCAAATCCTTCGAGCAGGCGGCGCCGGTCGGTCCGATCCATCCGGTTGCCGACGGGCTCCATTCCGACCGGTCCGACCGGGGTGAGATCATCCTGGAGGTCAACGGCCAGGCTCGCCAGCGCGGCGATCTGGCGCAGATGCTGCTGACTCCGGTCCAGGTCGTCGCCGCCCTGTCACGCCTGTACACGCTGGCGCCGGGCGACCTGGTGTTTACCGGTACTCCGGCCGGCGTCGGGCCGCTGCGCCGCGGCGACCGGTTCACCGCCCGGATCCAGGGGCTGGCGCCGGTCTCCGGCACGATCATCTAGCAGGCGGTTGAACGACTGATTTTCAAGCGCCCGATGGCGCGGCAAGGGCAATGCGGCCATGGCCAGAGCCTTCCGGCAGGCGGCTATACTCGAACCGGATCGGCCGGCACGCCGGCACCGCTCGGCGGGCGCGGGCTTGCCGGCCGCAACACCACCTGTTTTTAATACCTCTACGGGGAGTTCCATGGATATTGCCGAACTGCTGGCCTTCTCGGTCAAGAACAAGGCCTCGGACCTGCACCTGTCGGCCGGCATGCCGCCGATCATCCGCATCGATGGCGACATCCGGAAAATCAACAAGCCGGCGCTGGAACACAAGGAAGTGCATGCGCTGGTCTACGACATCATGTCCGACAAGCAGCGCCGTGATTACGAAGAGCACCTGGAGGTCGACTTCTCGTTCGAGATTCCCGGCCTGGCCCGGTTCCGTGTCAACGCCTTCAACCAGAACCGGGGGGCCGGCGCGGTGTTCCGGACCATTCCCTCGACCGTGCTCACCCTTGAGGACCTGGGTTGCCCGCCCATCTTCAAGCAGCTGCTGGACCAGCCGCAAGGCCTGATCCTGGTCACCGGGCCGACCGGCTCGGGTAAGTCGACCACGCTGGCGGCGATGATCGACTACATCAACCAGAAGGAACACAAGCACATCCTCACCATCGAGGATCCGAT
>CAZUZT010000119.1:0-7152 GCA_964624575.1 uncultured Rhodanobacteraceae bacterium
GAGACCTTCGACATCACCGGCATGGACGACGGCAAGGCACGCACGGCGACCGTGGTCGCGCGCAAGGACGACGGCAGCGAAAAGCGCTTCGAGGCGCATGTCCTGCTGCTCACGCCCAAGGAGGTGGAGTACTTCCGCCACGGCGGCCTGCTGCACTACGTGCTGCGCGATCTGGCAAAAAAGCAGTGAGCCTTCGATGACGCATAGTGACGATGTCGATACCGGCGACAGCAGTACCGGCTTGCCGGTGCTGCTGGATCCGGTCCAGGCCCGGGTGCTGGCCTGCCTGATCGAAAAGGAAGCGACCACGCCCGAGCAGTACCCGCTCACCGCCAATGCGGTACAGGTGGCCTGCAACCAGAAAACGGCCCGGGACCCGGTGATGACCCTGGAGCCGGGCCAGGTCGGGCACGCCCTGCGCACCTTGGAGAACGAGCGGCTGGTACGCGCCATTCATGGTGCCCGCGTCCAGCGTTACGACCACCGCACCGATGATGTCTATGCGCTCAGCCCGGACCAGCGTTACCTGCTGGCATTGTTGGTACTGCGTGGGCCACAGACCGCCGGTGAACTGCTCACCCGCAGCGAACGCCTGCACCGCTACGGCGATACCGAAGACGTCCGCCAGATCCTTGAACGCCTGGGATCACGCCAGCCGGCGCTGGTACGACGTGTTCCGCGCGGCAGTGGCCAGCGTGGCGATCGCTACGTCCACCTGCTTTGCGGGCCGGCCCATGCCGAGGCCGAGGCCGGAAAAATCGCCACCGCGCCAGCGGCGCCATCGGCCGCGGACAGCAGCGGCTTGGCCGATCGGATGGCCGCTCTGGAAGCCGAGGTGGCGCAATTGCGCCAGCGCCTGGATGCGCTGACCGAAACGGCGGGGGACTGAGCACCGGTCAATCACCCGACCGTCAATACCGGCCATGGCCGGCCTTGGCCGCACCTGACCTCGACCTTTGGAACCAGCCATGACCGAGCCCAAAACTCCCACGATGCCCACTGCCGACACCGGCTACGGGCCATGGGATGGCCTGCTGGTGAACGTGCGCCTGGCAACCCTCGCCGGTGATCACGGCTACGGTTTGATCGAGGACGCGGCCCTGGCTTGGCGCGAGGGTGAAATCACCTGGGCCGGCCCGGCCAGCACCCTGCCGGCGTCGGCAGCACAACTGGCGCACCAGGTCATTGACGGCGACGGCGCCTTGGTGACCCCGGCATTCACCGACTGCCATACCCATCTGGTCTTTGCCGGCAACCGCGCCGGCGAGTTCGAGCAGCGCCTGAACGGAGCGAGCTACGAAGCAATCGCCCGCGCCGGCGGCGGCATCATGTCCACGGTCCGGGCCACCCGCCTGGCCAGCGAGGACGAACTGCTGGCCGCCAGCCTGCCCCGGGCTCGCGCCCTGCTCGCCGAGGGCGTCACCTGCATCGAGATCAAGTCCGGCTACGGCCTGGATCTGGCCACCGAACGGCGCATGCTGCGGGTCGCCCGGCGCATCGGCAGCCGGCTGGGCATCACCGTACGCACCACCTTCCTGGGCCTGCACGCCCTGCCCCCGGAATTCCGCGATCGCCGCGACGACTATGTGGCTGCGGTTTGTGATGACTGGCTGCCAAGGCTGGCCGACGAAGGGCTGGTCGACGCTGTCGATGCCTTCTGTGAGGGCATTGCCTTCACCCCGGACGAGGTCCGCCGCTGTTTCGACCGAGCCGACGCGCTGGGTCTGCCGGTGAAGCTGCATGCCGAACAGCTGAGTGATCTTGAGGGTGCTGCCCTCACCGCCGGCTATGCCGGCCTGTCCGCCGACCATCTGGAATGGCTCAGTGCGGACGGCATCAGGGCGATGGCCGACAACGGCACCGTGGCCGTACTGCTGCCGGGCGCCTTCTACGCGCTGCGCGATACCCGTCCGCCACCGGTAGCCGGGCTGCGCCAGGCCGGCGTCGCCATGGCCGTGGCCTCGGACCTGAACCCCGGCACCTCACCGCTGCCATCCATCCGCCTGGCCATGAACATGGCCTGCACCCTGTTTCGCCTGACACCCCAGGAGGCCTTGCGCGGCGCCACCGTGGTGGCGGCGCAGGCACTTGGAATCGGCAATCGCGGCCGCCTGGCGAAGGGCCACCAGGCGGACTTCCTGCTTTGGAATCTGGAGCAGCCGGCAGCGCTGTGCTACTGGATCGGCGCCTACCCGGCACCGCGGGTATTCGTGGCCGGCAATGAAGTGCAGCCACATCGGCAGTTGGACTGACGCCAACGAGCGGTCCAGGCACTTGCACGACCGGTTACGCGCCGGCACCCAATGCCCGGCGCCGCTGGCGCCAGCCTGAATCCGGAAAACGCCGGCAGCCCGTTCGCCTGCCGGCGTGGCGGCTATGGCGGGTTGCCGCCTACTTGCTGCCGGTGCGTGCCGGACCGGCCGCTGCCTTCTTGCGCGGCCGGGGGTTGCCGTAGCTGCCGGCGTAGATCTTGCCGCGACGCGTTTTCTTGTCACCTCTGCCCATGATCCATTCCTTGAGGTTGATGAAGATTAAAAACAGTGCTGTTGCAAAGACCCGCCCGGCACCACCAGGTGCTGCGGGACAAGCGGTTCAGCATACCAGTGGCTACTTCCGGCAGGCAAAATCCAGGCGCTGCACCGTCGTGGCCGGGCAGCCGTTCCGGCGCGCTCGGCGCCAAGCACGTGCAATGGGCTTGGGGCCTGCCTGAAGCGCGGCTATACTTCCGGCTTCGTCCCCGCCCTGGATCGACGGAGCATGAATCCAAAGTCGCTCATTCTTGCCGCCATCGCGGCCTTCACAGCCGTGCCGGCAATGGCCGTCGATATCGATGCCGGTCGCCAGCTCACCTATACCTGTACCGGCTGCCACGGCGTCACCGGCTACAAGAACGCCTATCCAAACTACAACGTGCCGCTGATTGCCGGGCAGAACCACGACTATCTGGTCATTGCCCTGAAAGCGTACAAGGACGGAGTGCGCAAGCATCCGACCATGCGCGCCCAGGGTGAGGGCCTGACCGAAACCGAGATCGAGCAGATCGCCACCTATCTGGCCGGTCTGCGGACCCAGGAGGCGCAATGAGAGCCCTGATGCTGGCGTTGCTGTTGCCTGCCGCCCTGTTGACCGCTGCTCCCGCCGAGGCCGGCGATGCCGAACGCGGCCGGGAGAAGTCGGCCATCTGCCAGGCCTGCCACGGCGTCGACGGCAATGGCATCGGCATGGACATGTATCCGATTCTGGCCGGCCAGTTCGCCGATTACCTGGAACACTCGCTGCGCGCCTACAAGACCGGCGAGCGCGAGGATGTGGTGATGCGCGGTTTTGCCGCACCACTGAACGAGCAGGACATCAAGGATCTGTCCGCCTGGTATGCCAGCCAGAAAGGCCCCCTGAGCGACCTCAGCCACTTCAAGTAATGCCCGGGCCCGGCCCGACCGGCAGCCTGCGGGCCGGGCGCAGAACCCGGCCATGACCGGCATCGCCAACGCACTGCTGATCAGCGTCATGCTGGCGGCAGGCGTACCGCCGCCAGCGATCGCCGGTGGCGGCCCGGCCGGCAGCGGCGAGCAGGCAAGTACGATCACCGGATCCGGGACACCGGCCGACAGGCAACGGCAGCCCACGAGATCCGCGCCGGCAACGGCGGCCGCCCCGGACAGCGCACCGGTCCTGGATCGGATCGTCGTCGAAGCCGCCAGGCTGCACGGAGTGCCGGCCTTCGAGGTCCCGGCGTCCCTGGACACGGTGTTCCTGGATGATGGCCGCAACCGCAGTGGCGCGGTGGTCTCCGAGGCCCTGTCCGGCCTGCCCGGCCTGCTCGCCCGCGACCGGCAGAACCATGCCCAGGACACGCAACTGTCGATCCGCGGTTTCGGTGCCCGCGCCACCTTCGGCGTCCGCGGCCTGCGCCTGTACGCCGACGGCATCCCGGCATCGATGCCTGATGGCCAGGGCCAGATCTCGCATTTCAGCATTTTTGGCGCCGAGCGCATCGAACTCATGCGCGGGCCGTTCTCATCGCTGCATGGCAACTCCTCCGGCGGCGTCCTGCAGCTGTTCAGCGCCGATGGCCAGGCCGACGATCCGTGGCGTTTGCAGGCCAGTGCCGGCAGCCACGGCAGCCGCGTGGTCGCCGGCCAGCTGCTGGGTGGCAACGACCGCGGCGGCTACAACCTGGCGCTGTCGCACTTTGATACCGACGGCTTCCGCGAGCACAGCGCAGCCCGGCGCAGCCAGGCCAACTTGAAGCTGCACCTGGATCTGGCGCCGCACCGGCGCCTGGACCTGGTTGCCAACCTGCTGGACCTGCCCGAAGCCCTGGATCCACTGGGCCTGGATGCGGCCCAGGTCCGCGACAATCCGCGCCAGGCGACGGCCGTGGCGCACCAGTACAACACGCGCAAATCGGTACAGCAGGGCCAGCTTGGTGCCATCTACAGCCACGAACTGAGGGATGGCCAGCGCCTGCGCGTGGCCACCCATGCCGGCCAGCGCACGGTCGAGCAGTACCTGGCCGTGCCCGTGGCAGCCCAGGGCAACCCGCTCAATTCCGGCGGCGTCATCGACCTGGACAACACCTATCACGGGCTGGATCTGCGCTGGCAGTGGCTGGGCGACTTGGCCGGACGGCCGGCGCAGTTCACCCTGGGCGGCAATATCGACAGCCAGCGCCAGCACCGCCAGGGCTTTGAGAATTTCATTGGCGATGCACTGGGCGTGCGAGGGCAACAACGGCGCAACGAGCGCAACCGGGTCGGCAACGAGGATGTCTTCGCGCAATTGTGGTGGCAGTTCGCGCCGCGCTGGTCGCTGCTGACCGGCGTGCGTCACAGTCGGGTGCACTTCCGTTCCGCCGACCACTACATCACCGATACCAATCCCGATGACAGCGGCCGCACCCGCTACCGTCACACAACGCCGGTGGCCGGCCTGGTGTTTGCGCCAGCGGAGCCGTTGCGGCTGTACCTGTCGGCCGGTCGCGGCTTCGAGACACCGACCTTCAATGAACTGTCCTACCGGCTGGACGGCGGCGCCGGCCTGGCACTGGACCTGCGCCCGGCGATCAGCAATCACCTGGAGGCCGGGCTGAAATGGCGTGGGGACCAGGGCAACTCCCTGACTGCCGCCGTGTTTCGTGCCGACACCGATGATGAGTTGGCGGTGGCGCGCAATGTCGGTGGCCGCAGCAGCTTTCGCAACGTCGGCGCCGCCCGCCGCCAGGGCGTGGAGTTGGCGTGGTCACATGTGCTGGCCGCCGACTGGCAGCTGGAGCTGGCCTGGACCTGGCTGGATGCCCGCTTTCGCGACAGCTACCTGATCTGCCAGGGCGCCGGCTGCACCGTGCCGGCAACCCCGGTAGCAGCCGGCGCGCGCATCCCCGGTACCGCCCGGCAGCAGGCCCAGGCGCGCCTGCAATGGCACGGCGGACCCTGGCAGGCGGCGCTGGAACTGGCGGCACTGGGCCCGGTCACGGTCAACGATCTGGGTAGTGGCCAAGCCCCCGGGCATGTCCTGGCCGATCTTGAACTGGCACGCGACTGGCAGCTGCGCACCGGCCGCCTGCGCGGCTTCCTGCGGGTGGACAATGTCGCCGGCCACGCCCATATCGGTTCGGTCATCGTCAATGAGGGCAACGGGCGCTTCTACGAACCCGGACCGGACCGCACCTGGACCACCGGCCTGCGCTGGCACTGGCAACGTTGAGCAGCGCGTGCGTGCCGGCAGCAACGGCACCACCGGTACGGCCCGCTGCCGGCGGCGCCGGCTACAATGACCGGTTCCGAACCGATTGAAGATGCCCACACCCATGCAAGCCAATTCCATCAAGGCCGTCATCACCGGCGGCGCCTCCGGTCTGGGCCTGGCCGTGGCCCGCCAGATCATCGCCAACGGCGGCCAGGTCGCGTTGCTCGATGTCCAGAATGACAAGGGCCAGGCGGCCGCGGCCGAGCTTGGCCAGGGCGCCGGCTTCTTCAATACCGATGTCGGCAGCGAAGCCACGGTGGCCAGCGTCCTGGATCAGGCCAGCCAGGCCATGGGCGGCCTCAATGCCGCGATCAACTGCGCCGGCATCATCGGCGCCGGGCGGGTACTGGGCCGTGAGGCGGTGATGCCGCTGGAGCTGTTCTCACGCACCATCAATGTCAATCTGGTTGGCAGTTTCAATGTCGCCAAGGCCGCGGCCAGCCTGATGCAGCACAACCCGCCCGACGAGCACGGCCAGCGCGGGGTGATCGTCAACACCGCGTCGGTCGCCGCCTATGAGGGCCAGGTCGGCCAGGCCGCCTATGCCGCTTCCAAGGGCGGTGTCGTCGCCATGACCCTGCCGATGGCCCGCGAGCTGGCCCGGTTCGGCATCCGGGTCATGACCATTGCGCCGGGCATTTTCTGGACGCCGATGGTGGACGGCATGCCCGAGCCGGTGCAGAAGTCACTGGCCGAGTCGATCCCGTTTCCGTCGCGCCTGGGCCAGCCCGAAGAGTTTGCCAGCCTGGTCGCATTCATCCTGGCCAGCCCCTATCTGAACGGTGAAACCATCCGGCTGGATGGCGCCGTCCGCCTGGCTGCCCGCTGACGACAAGGATCCTGGGTCATGAAAGCCAATGAGCTCAAGCGCGGCCATGTCATCGAGCATGACGGCCGGGTCTGGCAGGTGCGCGAGATCGACAAGAGCGTGCCGACGGCACGGGGCGGCAACACCACCTACCGCATCACCCTGTACAGCGTTCCCGGTGCCCAGAAACTGGACCTGAGCTTGCGCGCCGATGACGAGTTGCGCGAGATCGAGCTGAGCCGGCGCCAGGCCAGCTACTCCTATCGCGACGACATGGGCTACGTGTTCATGGATGACGAGGACTACAGCCAGTACCTGCTCGGTACCGAGCTGCTCGGCGACGCCGTGGACTACATCACCGATGGCCTGTCCGGTTGCCATGTGCAGCTGATCGAGGGGCAGCCGGTCGGCCTGCAGCTGCCGGCCAGT
The DNA here is from genome assembly GCA_964624575.1 of uncultured Rhodanobacteraceae bacterium. Lineage (GTDB taxonomy): Bacteria > Pseudomonadota > Gammaproteobacteria > Xanthomonadales > UBA2363 > Pseudofulvimonas. The sequence continues at coordinate 6,986 of CAZUZT010000119.1, forward strand.
GTCGAACTGGAAGTGGTTGAAGCCGCTCCGGAAATCAAGGGTGGAACCGCCACCAAGCGGCCCAAGCCGGCACGCCTGTCGACCGGCCTGGAGATCATGGTTCCCGAATACATCGCCAGCGGCGAGCGGATCCTGGTCAACACCGTCAGCGGCGAGTACGCCGGCCG
>CAZUZT010000120.1:0-6984 GCA_964624575.1 uncultured Rhodanobacteraceae bacterium
TGGGTGGACACCTGGTCAGTGGTCATGTCGACGGAGTAGGGGCCCTGCGATCGACGGCGCCCGATGGGCTTTCCAGTGTCCATCACTTCCGCTGGAGGACGGGCTAATCGGGAGACGGCATCTTCGACCGGATCGCAGGAGCGGTCGCAAGTACAAGTCGCCAATTCATCGCTCTGGAATCGTGTCGGCCGTTTTTATTCGGGCTGACGTTGGTGGACAATGAACATCCGCGAGCAAGCCGGATCAGCTGCCGACAGGCTGCAAGTGGCCGCCAGAGTTCGGCAGGATCAAGCTTGCCTGTTACAGGGCTTACTGGCCAGCGATGGCGGGCAACTAAAAATCCTGACGCGCCGAACCGGAAGCGCGCCCTGGCTGCTTCAACCGGAGCCGCGCAGATAAAAAAAGGGCGCCTGTTGGCGCCCTTGATTCATTTCTGAATGAACGCGACCGCGATCAAAGTCCGAGCAGCATGCGCTCGGGATTTTCCAGCTGGTTCTTGATATCAACCAGGAAGCTCACCGCTTCCTTGCCGTCGACGATGCGATGGTCATAGCTGAGCGCGATATACATCATCGGGGCGGCAACGACCTGTCCATTTTCGACGATCGGTCGTTCCTTGATTGTGTGCATGCCCAGGATGGCGCTCTGCGGCGGGTTGACGATGGGCGTGGAGAACAGTGAGCCGAAGACGCCGCCATTGGTGATGGTGAAGGTGCCGCCTTGCAGATCAGCCATGGTCAGGCCGCCCTCACGCGCCTTGCGTGCATACTCGCCGATGGCTTTCTCCACCTCGGCAAAGCTCATCTGATCGGCATCGCGCAGTACTGGCGTCACCAGGCCGCGTTCGGTGGAAACCGCGATCGAGATGTCGGCATAGTCGTGATAGATGATGTCCTTGCCTTCGGTGGATGCATTGACCACCGGGTAACGCTTCAGGGCTTCGGCTGCGGCCTTGACGAAGAAACTCATGAATCCGAGGCGGACATCATGGGCCTTCTCAAAGGCATCGCGGTGCTGCTGGCGCATCTTCGATACGGCTGACAGGTTGATCTCGTTGAACGAAGTCAGCATGGCGATGGAGTCCTTGGATTCCATCATCCGCTCGGCAATCGTGGCGCGCATGCGGGTCATCGGGACGCGACGCTCACCGCGGCCACTGGTGGCCGGCGCAGCGGCCGCAGCATCACCACTTCCGCCCTGACCGCCCTGACTGATGGCACGCTTGACGTCTTCCTTGATTACCCGTCCGCCACGGCCCGTGCCTTCAACGCGGGATGTATCCACCCCGTGCTGGGCGGCAGCGCGGGCCGCCGCCGGTGACAGCGGCGCATCGTCCGATGCGGCCTTGCTGTCACTGTCGGCCGGAGCCTTGGACCGGGCAGGTTTGGCATCGTTGTCATCGTCCTTGGCGTCTGTATCGGACTTGTTGTCGGCAACGGCGCCCGCCTCGACGATCGCGATCACCTCCTGGCCAACGACGGTGTCGCCTTCGTTGCGGACGATCTCCTTGAGCACGCCATCAGCCGGTGCCGGCACCTCCAGCACCACCTTGTCGGTTTCCAGGTCGACCAGGTTCTCGTCGCGCTTGACGGCGTCGCCGGGCTTTTTGTGCCAGGCAGCGATGGTGGCGTCGGAAACCGACTCGGGCAGGACCGGAACTTTGACTTCGAGGCTCATGAGGTGACTGTGTCCTTGGCAGAAGGGATGTGTGGATCGGCAATCGGGCGGAAACCGGCGGGCAGATGTGCGGCCATCACTCGCTGGCGTAGACGCCGTTGAAACTGCCGGCCAGGGCCTGTTCGACCAGGGCATTCTGTTCGGCGACGTGGGTATTGAAATGGCCGCAGGACGGCGCGGGTGAGCGGCTGCGGCCAGCATAATGCAGCTGCAAGGGTCCATCGCTGGCCTGGGCTGCCTTGGCAGCCTTGGTTGATTTGCGGCTGGACTTGCCGGTACTGCCGCTGGCGGCCTCGGCAATGCAGTGCTCCAGATGGTGGCGGATTTGGTACCAGGCGCCCTGGTTCATCGGCTCTTCCTGGCACCAGACCAGCTCCTGTGCGGCCGGGAAACGGCGCAGCTCATCGATCAGGGCCGGACGCGGGAACGGATACAGTTGTTCCACCCGGACGAGGGCGACGTGCTCCAGCCCGCGCGACTGGACCTGTTCCAGCAGGTCGTAATAAACCCGGCCCGAGCAGGCGACGATGCGCGACACCGTGGCCGGATCGGCGGCGGTGCTGTCGGGAATCAGGGTCTGGAAACCGCCCTTGACCAGATCGTCCATGGTCGAGACCGAGGCCTTGTGGCGCAGCAGCGATTTTGGCGTCATCACCACCAGCGGCTTGCGCGCCGGGCGGAGGGCCTGGCGCCGCAGCATGTGGAACATCTGCGCCGGCGTGGTCGGCACGCACACCTGCATGTTGTCCAGGGCACACAGTTGCAGGAATCGCTCCAGACGGGCGGAACTGTGTTCCGGACCCTGGCCTTCATAGCCGTGCGGCAGGAACATCACCAGCCCGCACAGCCGGCCCCATTTGGCCTCGCCAGAGGACAGGAACTGGTCGATCACAACCTGGGCGCCGTTGACGAAATCGCCGAACTGGGCTTCCCAGATCACCAGCGTTTGTGGTTCGGCAGTGGCGTAACCGTATTCGTAGGCCAGCACCGCCTCCTCGGACAGGACCGAATCGATCACCTGGACGTGGGACGGCTCCTTGACCAGCCTGCTCAGCGGCAGGCGACTTTCGCCGGTGTCCTGCTCGTGCAGCACCGCGTGGCGATGGAAGAAGGTGCCGCGCCCGGAGTCCTGGCCGACCAGGCGCATCTTGTAGCGCTGGCTGAGCAGGCTGGCGTAGGCCAGGTTTTCGGTGTAACCCCAATCCATCGGCAACTCACCGGCGGCCATCTTGCGCCGGTCCTGGTAGATCTTGGCTACCCGCGGATGGGTCTTGAAGTCTTCATCAATGGTGTTGATGCGGTTGGACAGCTCGATCAGCGTCTCGCGCGGCACCGCAGTTTCAACCTCGATGTCCAGCCGGCCGCCCAGATAGGGCGACCAGTCCACCGCGAACCGGTCGGGCGGATGGTTGTCGGCCATCTCAATGGTGATCTGGCCCTGGTCCAGCAGGTCGCGATAGCTGTCGACCAGGCCCGTGGCGTCCTGGGCGGTGACCACGCCATCGGCGATCAGCGCCTGGGCGTACTGTTCACGGGTGGTCTTGTGGGCGCGGATGGTGCGGTACATCAGCGGCTGCGTGGCTGCCGGCTCATCCGCCTCGTTATGGCCATGGCGGCGATAGCAGACCAGGTCGATGACCACGTCACGCTTGAACTTCTGGCGGAACTCGAAGGCCAGCGTGGCGCAGAAGGCCACCGCTTCGACATCGTCGGCGTTCACGTGCAGCACCGGCGCGCTGACCATCTTGGCCACATCCGTGCAGTACAGGGTGGAACGGGCATCATCGGGCCGGCTGGTGGTGAAACCGACCTGGTTGTTGACCACGATGTGGACGGTGCCGCCGATCTCGAAGCCGCGTGCCTGCGACATGTTGAACAGCTCCATCACCACGCCCTGGCCGGCGAACGCGGCATCGCCGTGGATCAACACCGGCAGCGCCCGGGTCCGGGTCTCATCGCCGCGGCGGGTCTGGCGCGCCCGCACCGAGCCGGCAATGACCGGATTGATGATTTCCAGGTGCGATGGGTTGAAGCCCAGTGCCAGATGCACCGGATCACCTGTGGTGACGACATCCGAGGAATACCCCATGTGGTACTTGACGTCACCGGAGTGTGCCGGATCGTCCGGACCCTCGTGGCGACCCTCGAACTCGGCAAACAGCTGGTGCGGCGGCTTGCCCAGGGTATTGACCAGCACATTCAGGCGGCCGCGATGAGCCATGCCGATGACCAGTTCGCTGACGCCGCCCTTGCCCGACTCGTTGACCAGCACATCCATCAGCGGGATCAGGCTGTCACCGCCTTCCAGGGAAAAGCGCTTCTGGCCGACGTAGCGGGTGTGCAGATAGCGCTCCAGGCCCTCGGCCTGGGTCAGCTTGTGCAGCAGGCGCTTGCGTGTGGCCGGGTCGAAACGGTAGCGGCCGGCATTGGCCTCCAGTCGCTTGTGCCACCACCGGCGCTGTTCGGTATCGGTGATGTGCATGAATTCGGCGCCGATGGTGCCGGTATAGGTGCGCTGGAGCAGCGTGAGCAGCTCGCCCAGCGGCAGGCGCTCGGGTCCACCCAGGGAGGTGGTGGCGAACTGCGTCTGCATGTCACCCTCGCCCAGGCCGTGGAAGGCGGGCGACAGGTCCGGCACGGCCGGTTTCTGCCACAGGCCGAGCGGATCCAGGTCGGCGGCGACATGGCCACGTGAACGATAGGCAGTGACCAGCTTGGCCACCGCCGACTGCTTCTCGGCATAACCGCCATCCTGGGCAGCCCCGGTCGGGTTTCGCGGTCGGCTGGCAGCGGCGACCAAGGCGGCACGGATCGGTCCGTGCGGGATGTCGCCGCCAGCGGCGCCCAGTTCCTGAAACCAGGTTCGCCAAGCGGGGGCTACCGACTCGGGGTCGTGCAGAAATTGTTCGTACAGATCATCGACATAGGCGGCACTGCCCGTGCCGAGCTGACTGGTGGCCGCAAAGGCCTTGCGCTGGTTGGCATCCACGATAGGACCCTGTCAAGGTAGGATCGCAGCTGAAACTGCTGCATAGCGATAAATTATAGCCCGCCGGCACTGGCAATCCCAATTGCCCCGGACTCCGGCAAGCCATGCTTCAGGCGGGTTGTGCAAGGCCGCAGCCGGCGTCCCGCCACTGCCGGCGCCGCGGGCCATCGGGCTCGGAGGGCTTCGCAGCAGGAATTCGCAACCGCCTCGCGGCAGTAGCGCCGGGAGTCTTCGTCCGGGCCGGAATCTGCTGAATCTCAACGTGATGTTGGTAGCGCCTGGCGCATGTGCCGATGCAGGATGCCCGCTTCCTGGAATGGCTCGCCCCAGGCAACGAAGCCGTGGCGGACGTAGAAGTCGATGGCGCTGACCTGGGCATGCAGTTCAACGGCCGGCAGCCGCCGGTCGCCGGCCAGTTCCAGCAGCCGCTGCAACAGGGCCGAGCCGACGCCGCTGCCCCGCCAGGGCGCCAGTACCGCCATGCGCCCGATGCGGCCATCGGCTGTCAGGCGCCCGGTGCCCACCGGCTGGCCATCGCCGGCCAAGGCGAGCACGTGCCAGGCCAGGGGGTCCAGTTCATCCCACTCCAGATCCAGCGGCACCTGTTGTTCCTGGACGAAGACCGGCTCCCGGACCGCCCGCAGGCGCTCCAGGTCGATGGCATAGTCGGCATCGACAATGCGGAACCGCGGTCCGTTCATCGGCCGATGACCAGGTGGCCCTGGTTGACCAGGGTGCGCAGCAACTCGATCTCCTCCGGCGGCAGATTCCTGGCCTCGGCGATGGGCAGAGGCTGGCCACGGCACAGGCGCCGGCAAAGATCCGGGCTGGCGTCATGACCATCTCCGGCGACGAACAAGCGGCAACGGTTGCGCTGCTGTTGCCAGGCAAACCGGCTCAGCGGATGACGGTGCAAGGCACCGCCCCCGGCCAGCCGCTTGGCAAAAGCGGCCGGGGTCATCGCACGGGCACGTGGCCGAGCCATACCGGCAACGCGGTAGCCGGTGATGAAGCTGCCGAACCACTCCGGCACGGTTGCCTCATCGACGCCCAGGGCCTGTTGCAACAGGTCCCTGACTCGCGCCAGTGCGCGCGCGTCGATTCGCCCGGGATCGCGGGCCGGCTTCAGGTCCGGGTCGGCGTAGCGCCAGCTGTCGGGCAGTTGCCCGGCAACGTAGGCGGCAAAATCCAGCGCCAGATCCGGCACCGACGGCGCCCGCAGGCCGACCGACCAGGTCAGGCACCGCTGTTCGCCGGCGGCGACGCCATGATGTGGAACCCCCGGCGGCAGATACAGGAGGTCGCCGGGTTCCAGCAGCCATTCGTGGTTGGGCCGGAACTGCGCCAGCAGCCTCAGCTCCTGGTCGGGCCGGAAATCGGTCGGTGCATCGGGCCGGTCGTCGATCATCCAGTAGCGGTGGCCGCTGGCCTGCAGCAGGAACACGTCGTACTGGTCGATATGGGCACCGACCGATCCGTCCGGCGCGGCGTAGCTGACCATGACGTCGTCCAGCCGCCAGTCGGGCAGGAAATTGAAGTGTTCGAGGATGGCGGCGACCTCCGGGTCCCACTTGTCCACGTCCTGCACCAGCAGCGTCCAGTTTTCTTCGGGCAGGCTGGCAAAGCGTGATTCCTCGAACGGACCGGTTTCCACCTGCCAGTGGTCGCGGCTGGCATCGTGCACGATCAGGCGCGCCAGGGTGCCGTCTTCGCAGGCCAGGCCGGCCAGTTCCTCGGCGCTGATCGGTGAGCGGAAGCCGGGCAGGGCCTGACGCACCAGCAGCGGCCGCTTCTGCCAGTAATGCTCAAGAAAACGGCTCGGCGACATGCCCAGCAGCTGGCCGGGCCGGCCCTGGACGACGATGTCGGGTGTGGAGGTCATGGTCTTGTCCGCAATGAAGTGGGGATGGCGCCGCCAGCGGCATGACGACCGGGCCGCGTGTGCGGCGGCGTCAGATTTCGCGCGCCAGTTGCTCGGCCAGACCGGTGTAGGTGGCCGGCACCAACTCCATCAGTGAGCGGCGCGCCGGTTCGGGCAGGTCCAGTTCGCCGATGAACCGGCGCAGGGATTCGGACTCGATGCCGCGGCCGCGGGTCAGAGCCTTGAGCTGCTCATAGGGCTCGGGCAGGCCGTGGCGGCGCATCACCGTCTGCACCGCTTCGGCGAGCACTTCCCAGGTCTGGTCCAAGTCTTCGGCCAGGCGCTGGCGATTGACCGACAGCTTGCCCAGCCCGCGCGCCAGCGCCTGCAGGGCGACCAGGCTGTGGCCAAAGCCGCTGCCCAGCGCGCGCAGCACGGTGGAGTCGGTCAGGTCGCG
>CAZUZT010000121.1:0-3453 GCA_964624575.1 uncultured Rhodanobacteraceae bacterium
GGCGCCAGGCCGGTGCGGTCCTGGAACAGGCCCAGGGGCGTGTACCGGTTCAGGCCGGGGAAGACCTGGCTGAGGTGGGGATTGCCCAGCCGGCGCAGCAGGCATTCGCCCAGGATCTGCCGGTAATCGGTGCTGACGCCGACGTCGGCGCGTTCGAACATCTGATTGATGCCCAGGCCGGGGAAGTGGCCGTAGGCCCGGCCGCCGTTGACGCTGCCGCCCATCACCAGGGCGATGTTGCCGTAGCCGTGGTCGGTGCCGCCGGCGTCGTTTTCCAGCACGCGGCGGCCGAACTCGCTGAGCACGATGACGCTGACGCGGTGGCCATGCTCGCTGCCCAGGTCGGTGAACAGGCCGTTCATGGCGTGGGCGAACGGTTCGAGCTGGTTGCCGAAATAATCGTAGCCCTGGCCGGGGTTGCCCTGGCCGTTGTGGGTGTCCCAGCCGCCGTAGTCGACGGTGGCGACGCGCAGGCCCAGTTCCGGGCGCTTGATCAGGTTGGCCAGCATCTTCACCTGGTTGCCGAGCGCACCCGATGGGTAGCTGGCTCCGTTGCCGGGCGTGTAGGTGCTGAAGTCGATCGGGCGGATCAGGGCCAGTGAATCCAGCGCCTGCCGGCCCTTGCGTTCCAGCGCCGTCTCGCCGTGCCACAGTTGCGGCAGCATTTCGACAAAGCCGCGGAAATCGGTCGCGCCGGTGGGGCCGCGCTCGATGTTGTTCCATTGCCAGGGGCCCAGGTTCAGGCGGAAATCGTTGCCGTTGGCCATGGTGATGGCCTCGGTGCTGCCCAGCAGGCTGGTGGCCGTGATCGGGCCGGCGCTGACGGCAGGAATCGGCACGCTGGCCGGCAGGTCGCTGGTGGCCAGGTGGCGGGTCAGCCAGCCGGCGGCGGCGGTCTGCCCCTCAAGGCCGAATTCCATGTACGCCTGGGCATCGAAATGGCTGCGCGAGACCGGCTCGTGGATCATGCCCACGGCGTGGACCACGGCCATCCGGCCGTCCTGGTAAAGCTCGTGCAGGGCGCTTGCCCGCGGGTGCAGGCCCCACAGGCCGCCGCTGTTGGCCAGGGGCAGGGCGGCGTGGCTGCCGGTGGCGGGAATCCGGGTGGCGCTGCGCATCAGCTCGTACTGCACGCGCAGGTCACCGGCCACCGGCGCCACCAGGCTGAGCCCGTCGATGCCGCCGCGCAGGTAGACGAACACCAGCACGTCATCGGTTGCCTGCCGCGGGCTGCCCAGGCCGATGCGGGTATGGGCGCCGGCGGCCGTCGCCAGGGTCGCCAGGGCGCTGCCCTTGAGGAAATCGCGTCGGTTCAAAGCCATGGCCCCGTCCTCGTCAGCGGCGCAGGAATTCAGGCGAGCAGAGCATCAGCGCCACCAGGTAACGCAAGCGCGACTGGCTGTACCAGGCGCTGAGGTTGTTGTTGCTCCAGGTATCGGTATCGATATCCAGGGGCGCATCGGCGGCGGCGTTCTGGCGCATGAAGTCCACCAGCGTCGCCCGCTGCGCCGGTGCCGGCGGGTGGCCGAACAGGCGCTGGATCCAGTAATCGACGATGCCGTTGGCGCTGCGGTCGGCCGGTGCCAGGGCGGCCCGGGTCTGCCCGACGACGTCGGCCAGATAGGGGCTGGTGCTGTCGCCGGAAACCTGCCGTTGGCCGACCAGCCAGGCCATCATCCGCCAGGTCATCGCCATCGCGCCGGAGCTGGTCCAGGCATCCTGATGGTCCGGATAGCCATTGGGCGCGGCCCAGTGGAACGGCCGGTGGCCGGTGCCCTGGATGTGCGCGGTGAACTGTTCGCTGGTGGTCCAGTCGGTGCTGTTGTCCCAGCGCGGGCTGAAGTCGGCATCAAGCACGCGCAGGGCATGGGCGACGGCCTGGAACGGCCGCGCGACCTTGGCGCCGTAGGCCTGGCGGAACGGTGCCGACACCAGGATGTGCCGGATCACCCGCGCCAGCTGGTCCGGCGCCTGCCAGTGCTGGCCGAACACCTGCGCAGCACTGTCGACCAGGGATTGCGGCGGTTCGTCGGCGACAAAGCGCCGGCACAGCTTGCGGCAGACATGGCGCGCCGTGCCGGGGTGGACGGCCAGCGTGTCGAGCACCCGCTCGCCATCGTCCATGCCCTTGTAGCTGTTGATGAAGCGGCCCAGGAACCACTTGCTGTAGTTGTCGTGCCAGGCCGGCCGGAACACGAACGTGCCGTCGTCCTCGTCCGGGAACTGCCAATGGCCGTCGCGCACCGTCCAGCCGGTGAAGGCGCGGGTGGCGCTGTAGACATCCTCGTCCACGTAATGCAGGCGCACGGGATCGCCGTCGTGGCCGGTACCGACGGGCAGCGAGGGCTCATCGGGCCGCTGCACGCCGGCGTAGTGCTCGGCGCCCAGGGTGTGCAGCTCGATCAGCTCGCGGGCGAAGTTCTCGTTCGGGCCGTCGACGCGGTTGGAGCGCAGGTCCAGGAAGTACATCATCGTGGTCGCCCGCGTCACCTGGCCCAGCATCTGCCGGAAGTTGCCCAGGGCGTGGGCACGGATCACATCGCGATCGTAATGCGGGAACACCGGGCCGCCCTGGCCGTGGCCGGCATAGGTATTGAAGTGGTCGTGCCAGAACTCGACCACGACCTCGAACACCTGGCGCCGGCTGTAGACGGCGCGGATGAGCTTGGCATGCTCGGATTCATTGCCCGGCCGCATGCGGATCTGCCAGGGCGGATCGGCGACGACATGTTCCTGCCACAGTTGCTGCAGCGGTTTGAACACGGTCGGATGCGTCGAGGGCGTCAGGCGGGCATCCACCTCCGGGTCGGCGATGGTGTGCGGTGCCAGTTGCCGGTCCAGCCATTGCTGCCAGCGGCCGGCATCGTCGCCGGGCAGGGCCTGCAGTTCGGCGAGCAGATCCGGGGTGGCGCCGAAACTGGCGCGGTTCAACCAGCGCACCAGGGCCGGTGGCGTCGCCATGAGCGGGGTGGCGGCCAGGGCCGCCGACGGCCCGGTGGATGGCTTGCCGGGCCGGCGCATCGGCAGGGCACGGGCGCCAGGCGGGCTGGGCGATGCGCCGCCGGTCCCGGCCAGCAGCAACTGCCGGCGGCTGGCCGCCACGGGCTGGGTCGCATCATCCGTGCTTGCCGATGCATGGCTGGGCATGGGGTTTTCTCCACCGCTGTCAGGTGAGCCGGCTGCGCGGGCCGCAGACACGCGGCGGCGGCAGGCTGTCCTTGGCTACCGTAGCGCGCCGGCAAAAAGGAAGCGGTGACCGGCATCACAGATGGACCGGCGCCCCCACGCGCATGCAGCCCAGGGCAGGCCGGCAGCATCGCCGACCGCGGGGCGTGCGTGGTCCGGCGTCAGGCGGCTGCGGTGATGATCCGCGGCTCCGGTTCCAGGGCCACGCCGAAGCGGGCCTGCACCGTGTCCTGGACATGGCGGGCCAGGGCCAGCAGTTCCTGGCCG
>CAZUZT010000121.1:3553-6737 GCA_964624575.1 uncultured Rhodanobacteraceae bacterium
GCGGGCCTGCACCGTGTCCTGGACATGGCGGGCCAGGGCCAGCAGTTCCTGGCCGCTGGCGTTGCCGTGGTTGACCAGCACCAGGGCGTGGCGTTCGCTGATGCCGGCATCGCCGAGGCGATGGCCCTTCAGGTCGCTTTGCTCGATCAGCCAGGCGGCGCTGAGCTTGCTGCGGGCCTCGCCGGCCGGCCATATCGGCATGTCCGGGTGGTGGTCGGCGATGAAGGCGGCCTGCAATTCGGGCACCACCGGGTTTTTGAAGAAGCTGCCGGCATTGGGCAACTGGGCCGGGTCGGGCAGCTTGCGCCGGCGGATGGCGCAGACCGCCTCGAAGACATCGCGCGGCTGCGGGTGGTCAATGCCGCGCGCGGCCAGTTCCTCGCGCAGGCCGGCATAGCCGAGCACCGGCGGGGCCGAGCGGTGCAGGTCGAACTCGACGGCGGTGATCAGCCAGCGGTCCGGTTCGCGCTTGAAGCGCGAGTCGCGGTAGCCGAAGCCGCAGTCCTGGGCGTGGAAGTAGTGATGGCCGCCGTTGTGGCAGTCGAAGGCCTCGACCGCCGCCAGGTGGTCGGACAGTTCCACGCCGTAGGCGCCGATGTTCTGCACCGGGGCGGCGCCGATGCTGCCGGGAATCAGGGCCAGGTTTTCCAGGCCGCACAGGCCACGGTCCAGGGTCCATTGCACGAACCGGTGCCAGTTCTCGCCGGCGCCGGCGCGGACGCGCACACGCCCGCCGGGCGGTGGCGCGCGGTCGGCCAGGCCGTTCATCGCCAGGCGGATGCCCATCAGGCGCGGCTGCACCACCAGGCCTTCGAAATCGCCGGCCAGCAGCAGGTTGCTGCCTTCCCCGATCACCAGCCAGGGCAGTTTCTGGGCGCAGGCGGCGGCGAACAGGTGCGGCAGCTGGTCGATGGCATCGGGTTGCGCCAGCAGCCCCGCCCAGGCCGGCACGCGCAGGGTATTGAGCGCCGCCAGGCTGGCGCCGTAATGCAGTTGCAGGCTCATGGCGAGAGTGCGGAGGTGTGTGGTGTTGTTGCTGCCGTCGATGATGTTGCGGCCGGGAAATGGGCATCGCTGCCGTTGCTGCCGCGGGCCTGTGCGATGGCCTGCAGGCAGTCGCCAACCAGGGCCGGGCCGCGGAACACCAGGCCCGAATACAGTTGCACGGCACTGGCGCCGGCCTGCAGCTTGGCCAGCGCATCGACGCCACGGGCGATGCCGCCGACACCGACCAGGGGCACGGCGTCGCCAAGGCGGTCATGCATGCCGCGCAGCACGGCGGTGGCGCGCGCCATCAGCGGCCGGCCCGACAGTCCGCCCAGTTCGTGGCCATGGCGATGGCCCGCCACCGGGCTGTGGTCGATGGTGGTGTTGGTGCAGATCAGGCCATCCACCTGGCAGCCCAGCATTACCGCGGCAATGCCGTCCATGGCGCCCTCATCCAGATCCGGCGCGATCTTGACCAGCATCGGCACGGTCAGGCCGTGCTGGCCGGCGAGCTGTTCCTGGCGCTCGCGCAGGATCTCGACGAACCGGCGCAGGTGTGATTCCTGCTGGAGGTCGCGCAGGCCCTGGGTATTGGGCGAGGAAATGTTGACCGTGATGTAGCTGGCCAGCGGAAACACCCGCTCCAGGCAGTACAGGTAATCCTGCACGGCGCGCTCGTTGGGCGTATCGCGGTTCCTGCCGATGTTGATGCCCAGTACGCCGCGCCAGCGGCTGCGCTCGACATTGGCCACCAGCGCATTGACGCCGGCGTTGTTGAAGCCCAGGCGGTTGATCACCGCGCTGTGTTCGGCCAGGCGGAACATCCGCGGCCGCGGATTGCCGGCCTGCGCACGCGGCGTGGTGGTGCCGATCTCGATGAAGCCGAAACCCAGGCGGGCCAGGGCATCGATATGACGGCCATCCTTGTCCAGACCGGCGGCCAGGCCCACCGGATTGGGCAGGGTCAGGCCGGCCAGTTCCGTCGGCAGGCGCGGCTGGCCACGCGGCGGCCGCACCAGGCGCAGGCGCGCCCCGGCATCCAGCAGCCGCAAGGTCAGGCCGTGGGCGCGCTCGGCTTCCAGCGCGAACAGCAGTTTTCGCAATAACAGGTACATGAATGCGATTGTGCCCGAAAGCGGGATGCCAACGTGTTGGAAAGCACGTCGGGAGGGTGCCGAAACAGGGCCGGGCGGGCCGCGCTGGCCTGGGCCGAACATCCGGCCGCCGGCATTGTTGAAGGAAAAGCCCGGCCACCGGCTGCGGACGAAGCCGATACACTGCCGCCATGAGTCAACATGTTGTGCTTCTGCATGGAATCTGGCTGCGCGGGTTCACGCTCGGGCTGCTGGCGCGGCGGCTGCGCGAGGGCGGCTTTGAGACCAGCAGCCGCGATTACGCCAGCGTCACCCGCAGCCCTGAACAAAGCATCGACAGCGTGGCCGAATACCTTGCCGCGTTGCCGCCCGGGCCGGTGCACCTGGTGGGCCACAGCCTGGGCGGTTTGCTGGCGCTGGATCTGGCCCGGCGCGGCCACCTGCCGGTCGGCAGCCGCATCGTCTGCCTGGGTACGCCGTTGCGGGGCAGTGCCGTGGCACGCCTGCTGGCCGGGCTGATGCCGTTGCGCTGGACCCTGGGCCAGGCCCGCGAGCTGCTTTGCCAGGGCCTGCACGACTGGCCGCACGAGGTTCCCGTGGCGATGGTCGCCGGCAGCCTGCCGGTGGGCTTTGGTCTTCTGGTGCCGGGCCTGGAACGGCCCCATGACGGCATCGTTGCCGTGGCCGAAACCCGGGCCCCGCAACTGGCCGGGCATTGCTGCGTGGCCGCCAGCCATTCCGGGCTGCTGTTGTCCGACGCCGCTGCCCGGCAGGTGTTGGCGTTCCTGACCGAAGGCCGGTTGATTCCGGAAGCCGCGACGACGCCGGCATGACCGATGCCCTGGCAACCCTGCAGGCCGCGCTGCCGGACCTGCCGCTGTCCACCGATCCTGGCGACCTGGAACACTACGGCCGTGACTGGACCCGGCGCTGGCCGCCGGTCCCGATGGCGATCGCCCGGCCGGGCAGCGTTGACGAAGTGCAGGCCATCGTCCGCTGGGCCGGTGAACATGCAATCGCCATCGTGCCGTCGGGCGGGCGCACCGGCCTGTCCGGCGGCGCCGTGGCCGGCAACGGCGAGCTGGTGCTGAGCCTGGAGCGGA
>CAZUZT010000122.1:0-3906 GCA_964624575.1 uncultured Rhodanobacteraceae bacterium
TGGCTGGCGCCGAGCTGGCGCAGGCGTTCAACCACGCCCTGGACCAGCTGCTCCGGTGCCGAGGCGCCGGCGGTGAGGCCGATGCGCTGGCGGTTTTCCAGCCAGCCGGTTTCGATGTCGTCGGCGCCATCGATGAGGTAGGCGGGCACGCCTTCCTTTTCGGCCAGCTCGCGCAGGCGGTTGGAATTGGAGGAGTTGGGCGAGCCGACCACCAGTACCAGGTCGCACTGTTCGGCCAGGCGGCGCACGGCATCCTGGCGGTTCTGGGTGGCGTAGCAGATGTCGTCGCGGCGCGGGCCCTGGATATCGGGGAAGCGCGCCTGCAGGGCGGCGATGATCTGCTTGGTGTCGTCCACCGACAGGGTGGTCTGGGTGACGAAGGCCAGGGCCTGGCCATCATCCACCTGCAGGTGCGCGACATCCTCGACGGTTTCCACCAGATGGATGCGGGCCTTGCCGCAACGCTGGCGGTCCCACTGGCCCAGGGTGCCTTCGACCTCGGGGTGGCCGCCATGGCCGATCAGCACCACGTCGCGTCCGGCACGGCAATGCTGGGAAACCTGGATGTGCACCTTGGTGACCAGCGGGCAGGTGGCGTCGAACACGCGCAGGCCGCGCTGGCCGCCCTCGCTGCGCACCTGCTGGGAGACGCCGTGGGCGGAGAACACGACCGTGGCGCCGTCGGGCACTTCGTGCAGTTCATCCACGAAGACCGCGCCGCGGCGGCGCAGGCCCTCGACCACGAAGCGGTTGTGCACCACTTCGTGGCGGACATAGATGGGGGCGCCGAAGGCATCGAGCAGGCGATCGACGATCTCGATGGCGCGGTCGACACCGGCGCAGAATCCACGGGGGTTGGCAAGCAGAACGTCCATGCGGTGATTATCGCATTGCGCCGGGATTCGTGCCGTAGGCGTGGGCATTTTGGCTGGCGGTTCGGCGGGAGCTGATCAGCGTCATCACTTTGATCGGCGCACCCAGTGCTCCCACCTTCGCTGGGGAAGGTTGGTCGCGGAGGATGCTGCGGCTCGCAGCGGTGTGCAGGCGTTGTCTGCCGTGTGCTTTGCACCCGGCGCATCCCCCCAATCCTTACTTCGCAAGCGAAGGGGAAGCTTTGTCGGCTGAGGCGTGGGCGGATCAGGGCTTGGGAAACTGGCCTTGAACGGCTTTTCCAACAGGCTTTTACCGGCCGGAACTGGTTGATGCCGATGCTGATGGCAGCGCAGATGCCGGAGCCAATACCGGCGCCAACGCCGGGCGTTGCTCAACGCCGGGCGCGGAAGAAATCGCGCAGTAATTGCCCACAAGGTTCGGCCAGGACACCGCCATCGACCTGCAGCCGGTGATTGTGCAGCTCGGCGGCGAAGGCATCGAAGCGGCTGCCGGCGGCGCCGGTTTTGGGGTCGAAGGCGCCGAATACGACCCGCGCCAGGCGCGCATGCACCATGGCACCGGCACACATCAGGCACGGTTCCAGGGTGACGTAGAGCACGGCGCCGGGGAAGCGGTAGTTGCCCAGGCGCGCACCGGCATCGCGCAGGGCGTTGATCTCGGCGTGGGCACTGACATCCTGGCAGCCGATGGGCCGGTTCCAGCCTTCGCCGATCAGCTCGCCTGCCTGCACAACTACGGCACCTACCGGCACTTCACCTTCGCAACCGGCGCGCCTGGCCAGGGCCAGGGCCTGTTCCATCCAGGCGACATCGGCGGCATCGATGCGGGCATCGGGCGTGCCGCCGACATCTGCGTCCGGGCTTGGAACCGCGTGCTGTTGGATGCGGCTTTGCATGCCCTGCCCTGTCACGTTGTGCTTGCCGATGCCCGGGCGCGCTGGCTCAGCGCCGGAACACCAGCACCGGAATGTTGGAGTGGGTGAGCACCTTGAGGGTCTCACTGCCCAGCAGCATGGCACTGACACCACGGCGCCCGTGCGAGGCCATGGCGACCAGATCGCAGTCACGCTCACGGGCGGTATCCATGATCGCCTGGTGCGGGTAGGCATGCTCGATTGCAACGCTGTCACAGGCAATGCCAAGGCTCTCGGCCTTGTCGCGGGACGGCTTGAGGAAGCCTTCGGCACGGGCCAGCGCCCGGCGCCGGTATTCCTCCCGCTGGTCGCCTTGCGGATAGGGCTCAATGGCATAGACATGGAACGGCGCGACGGCGGTGAACAGGGTCACCTGCGAACCCAGCGCCTTGGCCAGCGCCAGGCCCTGGTCGACGGCGTGACCGGACAGCTCGCTGCCATCGGTGGCGATCAGGATGTGCTTGTACATGGCGGTTTTCCCTGAGTGTGATAAACGGCTGCGCGGATACGTTCGCGGATGCCTTCATCGTGCCGGAAACACGCTGCCGTTGCCTTGACGTGTATCAAAAAGCGGCAGCGGGCGGGTGGGCGATGTGAGCCGACCACCAGGCACGCTTGATCAGCTCGCGGCTGCGGTGGTGATGGCGGTGATGGCGGTGATGGCAAGCAGGTTGCCGCCGTGAGTCGCCACTTCAGGGCGTGCACTGGCGGGTCGGCACCCGCCAATGCCTGCTCACGCCGGCACGTTGCCGCCATCGCGCTGGCGCCTGGCTTCGAACAGGCAGATGGCGGCTGCGACCGAAACATTGAGGCTTTCCATCGCCGCCTCGATCGGGATCGCGGCCAGATAGTCGCAAGCTTCGGCCGTGAGACGGCGCATGCCGCGGCCCTCGGCACCGAGCACCAGGGCGACGGCGCCTGTGAGATCGCGTGCATAGAGGCTGTCGTCGGCCTCACCGGCCAGGCCGATGACCCAGACGCCGGCTTTTTTCAGCGTCGCCAGAGTGCGCGCCAGGTTGGTCACGCGCAGCAGGGGCACGCGTTCGGCACCGCCGGCGGCAGCCTTGCGCGCGGCGGCATTGAGCGGCGCGCTGTGGTCCCTGGGCACGATCACGGCGGTGGCACCGGCAGCCGCCGCCGAGCGCAGGCAGGCGCCGAGATTATGCGGATCGGTGACGCCGTCGAGCACCAGGAACAGGGCGCGTTCGCCGGCGCCGGCGAGCAGATCGGGCAGGTCGCGCTCGTCCTGGCCGGCGCTCTCCTTCACCTTGGCCAGCACGTCCTGGTGGCGCAGGCCGGTGGCGAGCCGGTCCAGCGTCGCACGCGGCGCCTGCTGGATGGCGATGCCCTGGCCCTGCGCCAGTTCGACCAGGGATTCCAGGCGCCGGTTGCGGGCATCGCGCGTGAGCATCAGCTCGTGCACGGTGTCGGGCTCGTTCTCGAGCAGGGATTGAACGGCGTGGATACCGCCGATCCAGTGGCTGTTGCTCATCGTTGGCGGCCCCGGGGCAAGCCAACGCCGCCAGGCCTGCAGCGTGGCCGGCAGGAGGATGACCGGCGCCGGGTCATTGGCGTGCCGGCTTTTTGTTGGCGGTCTTCTTGCCTGCGGCCTTCTTGCTGCCGGTTCGTTTGGCCGCAGTTTTCTTGCCGGCGGCCTTCTTGCCGGTTGGCTTGTTGGCCGCTGACTTCTTGGCCGCTGACTTCTTCGCGGCAGCCTTCTTGCCAGCCGCCTTCTTCGCCACCGCCTTCTTGACCGCTGCTGTGCGGTTGCCTGGCGCTGGGGCAGTGCTGCCGCCACCGTCGCTGCCAGCCTGGGCGCCGTCATCTTCGACCAGGCGGAAGTCGATCTTGCGCTCTTCCAGGCTGGCGCGCAGCACCAGCACGCTGACCCGGTCGCCCAGCCGGAACTGCTTGCGCCGGCGCTCGCCGGTCATCAGCTTGCGCACCGGATCGAAGTGGTAATAGTCGTTGGGCAACTGGGTGACATGGACCAGGCCATTGACGCCGGATTCGTCCAGTTCGACGAACAGCCCGAAGCTGGTGACCCCGCTGATCGTGCCCTGGAAGGTGCTGCCGACATGCTGCTCCATCCAGGCGCA
>CAZUZT010000122.1:4006-6730 GCA_964624575.1 uncultured Rhodanobacteraceae bacterium
CCGGCCTGGGCTTCAGGATCCTTTTCGCCAACGGCGCTCCAGACCTGGGTGTAGGTCAGCCGCGCGTGCGAGCGCATCACCGCCCGGTAGAACTTCGAGCTGGTGACCTCGCCTTCGGAGTCAACCTGCATTTCACAGGCAAAACACAGCCGGTCGACTTCCGGATTCAGCGAGCAGATGCCGTTGGACAGGGTCTCGGGCAGCATCGGCACCACGAACCCGGGGAAATAGACCGATGTGGCCCGGTGGCGGGCCTCGTCATCCAGATCACTGCCCGGGCGCACGTAGTGGCTGACATCGGCGATCGCCACGATCAGGCGGAAGCCGGAACCCTGGGTTTCGCAGTAGACGGCGTCGTCGAAATCCCGGGCGTCCTCGCCATCGATGGTCACCAGGGGCAGCTCGCGCAGGTCTACCCGGTCGGCGATTTCCGCTGCACTCACTTGCAGCGGCACCTGGCGGGCTTCGTCCAGCGCCGGTTCCGGCCACTCATTGGGAATGCCGTGGCTGTGGATCGCCGTTTCCACCACCAGCGACGGCGTCAACCGGTCACCGAGCACGGAGATCACCCGGCCCAGCGGCGGCCGGTAGGCATCGGGCGGTTCGGTAATCTCGCACACCACCAGTTGCCCGTTGCGGGCATCACCGCGGGCGTCGGCGGGAATCACCACGTCCTGGGAGATGCGGCTGTCATCCGGATCAACCAGGCCGACGCCACCGCGTTCGCTGTAGACGCCGACCAGGCGATTGGAGCGCCGCTCCAGCACCTCGACGATCACGCCTTCCTTGCGGCCGCGGCGATCCAGCCCGGTGACGCTGACCATGACCCGGTCGCCATGCAGCACGCGGCGCATCTGGTTGGGCGGCAGGAAGATGTCGTCGCCACCGGCATCCGGGCGCAGGAAGCCGAAACCGTCTTCCTTGCCGAGCACGCTGCCGGCGATCAGGTTGAGCTTGTCGGCGGGACCGTAGCCGCCACGCCGGTTCATGTGCAGCTGGCCATCGCGCAGCATTGCCGCCAGACGCTTGCCCAGGGCATCGAAACGATCCGGCGTGGTCAGGCCCAGACCTTCGGCGATGGCCTCGGCCTTGAGCAGGCGGCCCTGGTCGGCCAAAAAGGCGAGGATCGCTTCGCGGCTGGGAATGGGATTGGCGTAGCGGCGCCGTTCGCGTTCGGCATGGGGGTCGGCTGCGGTCGCCGTGTGGACGTTTGCCTTGCCGGCGCCGGGCCGACCGGAGCGATCAGGGCCGGAACTGCCCGGCCGTGCGGACTGGCGCCGGCCCGAGGGTGCCGAAGGTGCCGGAGGCGACTGAGGCGGCGGATCCGGCAACCAGGGCGCCGGCTTGCTGCCGGCCGCCCGGCCGCTGCGCTTGCTGGCTGTCTTGCCGGACTTGCTGGTGGGCGCGTTGCCTGCGGCTGCGCTGTCGCCGCGCTTGCCGGCCGAGGTACTGCGGCGGCTGCGGCCGCCCTTCTTTTCACTTGTCATTGCGCCATGGTAGTGGCAGCAGTGTCAGCAGTGTGTCGATCGTCTGCCTGGCCTGGCGCGGCCGCCCAGGCCGGTGCCCGGCGGGGCGAATCACCGCCGCATCGGGTCCGCCGATCTTGAAATGCCGCACCGGCTGACACATATCAAGCCACTGCCTGTCCTGTCCCTTTGAGCCGGAAATAGCCATGACCACACAGAGCCAGACCCGCCCGTTTGAAGCCGAAGTTGCCCAGGTGCTGCACCTGGTCACGCACTCGCTGTACTCGCACAAGGAAATCTTCCTGCGCGAACTGATTTCCAACGCCTCCGATGCCTGCGACAAGCTGCGTTTTCAGTCGCTGACCGAACCGGAGTTGCTGGCTGGCCAGCCCGAATTGCGCATCGATGTCAGCGTCGACCCGGACGCGCGCACCATCACCATCACCGATACCGGCATCGGCATGAGCCGGGAAGAAGTCATCGCCAACATCGGCAGCATCGCCAGTTCCGGTACGCGCCGGTTCCTGGAGGCGCTGGAAGGCGAGCAAAAGGCCGATGCGCGCCTGATCGGCCAGTTCGGCGTCGGTTTTTATTCGGCCTTCGTGGTCGCCGACAAGGTGACGGTGCTGACCCGCCGCGCCGGCAGCGATGCCGATACCGGGACCCGGTGGGAAAGCGATGGTCGCGGCGAATACAGCATCCAGGAAACACCGGTGGCCGAGCGCGGCACCACGGTGGTGCTGCAGCTCAAGCCCAGCGAAGACGAGTTCCTGGACGCCTGGAAACTGCGCTCGCTGATCGGCAAGTACTCCGACCACGTCGCCTTCCCGATCCGCATGCCCAAGGTGGCGCAGGAACAGGACGACGGCGAAGAAGCCAAGCCCGATGCCGCGCCGGAGTGGGAAACGGTCAACGATGCTTCGGCGCTGTGGACCAAGCCCAGGAACGGGATCTCCGACGAGGACTACCAGAATTTCTACAAGTCGCTGGGCCATGATTTCAATGACGCCGCCGCATGGAGCCACAACAAGGTCGAGGGCAACCAGAGTTTCACCACCTTGCTGTACATCCCCTCGCAGCCGCCGTTCGAGCTGATGATGGGCGGGCGCGACGAGCGCAAGGGCCTGAAGCTGTACATCAAGCGCGTGTTCGTAATGGACGCGGCCGAGGAATTGCTGCCCAACTACCTGCGCTTCGTGCGCGGCGTGGTCGATTCGGACGACCTGCCGCTGAACGTGAGCCGCGAGATCCTGCAGCA
>CAZUZT010000123.1:0-6707 GCA_964624575.1 uncultured Rhodanobacteraceae bacterium
TCGCCGATCTACGGCATGCCGATCCTGGATGTCGACCAGGCGCGCAATGTGATCATCATCAAGCGCGGCAAGGGCCGCGGCTTTGCCGGCATCGAGAACGTGCTGTTCTACGGCGACAACGCGCGCCTGCTCTATGGCGACGGCAATGCCGTGGCCGGCGACCTGGCCGCCGAGCTGAAGCAACTGGACAGCTGATCGCGGCGCAGCGCGCCCAAGGCACGCTGGTCCGGTCGCCTGCAGTCGTGGGCGAGCTGCCGCAACTCAGCGGCAGATGCCGTCTTGCGCCGAGCGGGGAGCGCTTCCGCCCGGGCCGCCGTCCCGCAGGTGTTCCACGCTACCCGACGATCATCGGCCGCCGGCAGCCGTGTCGGCATCAGGCCGGCTTCTCCAGCCCAACCCAACCCAGCCGCTGCCGCACCGCGGCGGCCACGTCCGGCAGCTCGCGCAACGGCGGCGCGGAAACAGCCTGGAACCGCACTTGCAGCGGTCGTACCCGGCCGCTGGCCAGCAGCGCCTGCAACAGGCCCGCCATTTTTCCCCGCACCCGTGACGGTTCATGCACCAGCACCGGCACACCGGTGGCGCAGGCTTCGGTCAGCAGATTGGCCGAATCCGGCGTCACCACAATCCGGTCGGCCCAGCCAAGCAGGCCGGCATAGGGATTGGCTCCGTCCTCCGGGCCGGACCAGAACAAGCCCGGCCAAGCGGCAAAGCGGCGGCGTAGTTGCGCCACCAGTACCGGCGGCGTGCGCCGTGAACAGGTCACCAGGAAGCTGGCGCCGTCTGCGGCCCAGCGTTCAAGCGTGGCCAGCAGGCCATCGACATAACGGACATCCAGTGACAGCGCCCGCGTCGGACCGCCGACCAGCACCGCCACCCGTGGCGAGGGCAGCGCACCGGGCTGCGAAAACGCCTGCCGACCATGCGCCAGCCATGGCTCATCGATGTCGTTCAGGCTGCCCAGGGTGGTGATCACGTTGGCCCGGGTCAAACCGTCATGGGCCGGGACCACGAGGGCATCGAATCGATGCCGGTGGCGCCGCGGATCCAAGATCTGCACCGTACGCGTACCACCCTTCGACAGCCGCGCCAGCCCCAGCGTGGCCAGTGCACCGGCGCGGCCACAGCCGATCGCCAATGCCGGCCAGGGCGGTGTAATGCGGGCAGCACTGTCCGGCTGCATGGCGTGGCGCGGATCCCGCGGGCCGGTCGGTGCCAGCCAGGTCCAGGGCGCGCGCAGCCGCACCGTGATTGCCCGCGCTTCCAGATCCAATGCGCCGGCCAGTGCCTTGGCTTGCCTGAGGTTGCCGGCAGCGCCATCGGTGAGCAACCAGCAGCTGGTCAACGCGGCCAAAGCGGTCATGCTGCCGTTGTCGGCGTTCCTGTCCACTTCGCCCACATGGTCTGATCCCGCCACTGCCACCGCTGCTCCCAGCGCATTGATTCAATGTCATTCGAGCCGGACGCAAAGGCCATCGGCGCCGACCTGGCCCGATGACCGCACATCGCCTGGCGGGCAGGCGGTACCGGCGCTGAACGCCCTTGCCGCGGCCCTCCGGCACTATGGCACACTAGCCGCCAGCGTCGACACGCGGCCGCGCCGACACCCTGCCAAACGCGCCACGAGTGGCGTCTGCGGCTCCTGCGGCCACCCGGACAATGCCGGGGCAGCTCACGACGCACTCCTTCCTTATCTGGCCAGGCCGATCCGCCTTGACTGACCCTGTTGCAGCCAACCCGGGATCCCGCCCGCCCCCGGCGGTCGCCATCCGCAAGCTGAGCACGCAACTCGGCAGCAAGCGCATTTTCGACGGCATCGACCTGGACGTGCCGCGCGGCTCGGTCACCGCCATCATGGGCCCCAGCGGCACCGGCAAGACCACCCTGCTGCGGCACCTGACCGGGCAACTGGCGTTTGATTCGGGCCAGGTGAGCGTGCTGGGCCAGGACATTGGCCAACTGCGCCATCAAGCCCTGTACCAGCTGCGCCGGCGCATGGGCATGCTGTTCCAGCATGGCGCCCTGCTCACCGACCTGACCGTGTTCGACAATGTCGCCTTCCCGTTGCGCGAGAACACCGACCTGCCCGAAGCGCTGATCCGCACCCTGGTGCTGCTGAAGCTGCAATCGGTGGGTCTGCGCGGCGCTGCCGGGCTGATGCCTGCCGAACTGTCCGGCGGCATGGCGCGGCGGGTGGCACTGGCCCGGGCGATTGCGCTGGACCCGGAGCTGATGCTCTATGACGAGCCTTTCGTCGGCCTGGATCCGATCGCAGTGGCGGCCGTGGTCGAGCTGATCAGCACCCTCAACCGCACCCTGGGCGTGACCAGCCTGGTGGTGGCCCATGAGATGCACCACCTTCGTCGGGTTGCCGACCGCCTGGTGGTGCTGTCCGACGGCGGCATCATCGCCGATGGTTCCTTTGAACAGGTCCTGGCCGACCCGTCACCGATGGTGCAGCAGTTCCTGCGCGGACTCAGCGACGGGCCGGTGCCGTTCCATTACCCGGCGCCGCCGCTGAGCGAACAGCTGGGCATCGGCGGAGCCACCTGATGATGATCAGGGAACTGCTCACGTCGCTGCTGGATTTTTTCCAGCGCCTGGGTGCTATGGGCTCCTTCCTGGTGCGCATCCTGCGGGTGTTGCCCGGCAGCTTGCGCCGGTTCCACCTGCACCTGCGCCAATTGTGGTTCATCGGCGCGATGAGCCTGACCATCATCATCATTTCCGGCCTGTTCGTCGGGATGGTGCTGGGCCTGCAATTCTACGATGCGCTCAACCAGTTCGGCGCCAGCGGCGCGCTGGGCACGCTGACCGCGCTGTCGCTGTTCCGCGAGCTCAGCCCGGTGGTGGCGGCGCTGCTGTTCTCCGGCCGTGCCGGCACCGCAATCACTGCCGAGATCGGCCTGATGCGTTCGACCCAGCAGATCGAGGCGATGGAAATGATGGCGGTCGACCCGATCCGCCATATCGTGGCGCCGCGCTTCCTGGCCGCCACCATCGCCCTGCCGCTGCTGTGCGTGGTGTTCAGCGCACTGGCGATCATGGGCGCGCACTGGTCGGCGGTGCTCTGGCTGGGCCTGGACAACAATACCTACTGGTCGAGCATGGTCGGCAGTGTCGACCTGGTCGATGACCTGCTGGGCGGCGTGTTCAAGGCCCTGGTGTTCGGCGTGCTGGTGGCGCTGATCGCCGCCTACCAGGGCTATCACGCCAAGCCTACCGGCGAGGGCGTTGCCTACGCTACCACCCGTACCGTGATCCACTCGGCGATCGCCATCCTGGCCTTCGATTTCGTCCTCACCGCATTCATGATGTAGGAGTTGCCATGGCTGCCAACCGCTCATTCGAGATCGGCACCGGCCTGTTCATCCTGCTGGGCTTTGCCGCGCTGCTGTTCCTGGCCACCCAGACCACCAACATGGCCGGCTTCCGCGCCGCCGAGACTTATGAACTGAAGGCCCGCTTCACCAATATCGGCCAGCTCAAGGAGCGCGCGCCGGTGAAGCTGGCCGGGGTCACCATCGGCACGGTGCGCTCGATCACCCTGGACGGCACCGCCCTGGATGCGGTGGTCCATGTCGATGTCGACAGCCAGTATTCCGAGCTGCCGGAGGATTCCAGCCTGAGCATCCTCACCAGCGGCCTGCTTGGCGACCAGTTCCTGGCCATCCGGCCCGGCGGCAGCCCGGAGTTCCTGGTCGATGGCGACGAGTTCCTGCTCACCGAGTCGTCACTCCAGCTTGAGGAGCTGATCGGCAAATTCATGGTCGGTGGCGAAGGTGGCGGTACCGGTGGCAACTGATCACGCCCCGCCGCCGACCCTCATTTCGCCGATCTTTCAAGGAGCCAAACCATGCGACTGATCCAATCTGCGGCCCTGATGCTGGCCGCCCTGTTTGTCGGCCTGCCCGCAACGGCGCAGGCCGAAGACACACCGATGGCCGTGGTTGAGCGCATCGCCGCGACCCTGGACGACACCATGGAGCAACGCCGCGACGAGCTGTTGAATGACCGCAACGCGCTCAACGCCGTCATCGACGACGTGGTGCTGCGCGATTTCGACACCGACTACGCCGCCCTGCTGGTGCTGGGCCGTTATGCCCGCGAAGCGACCCCGGAACAGCGCACCCGCTTCACCCGCGCCTTCTACGATTCGCTGATCAGCCGTTACGGTGAAGCCTTGCTGCAGTACACGCGTGGCTCGGTGCGGGTATTGCCGTTCCGCGGCGAGCTCAACGAACGCCGCACCACCATCCGCACCCAGGTGATGATCAACGATGGCACGCGGGTGCCCGTGGACTACGCCTTCCGCAAGACCCGTTCGGGCGACTGGAAGGCCTTCGACGTGGTCATCGAAGGCATCTCCTATGTCACCAACTACCGCAACCAGGTGGTGGCCGAGATTTCCCGCAGCAGCATCGACGCGGTCATCGAACGCCTGGAAAGCCAGGGTATCGAAGCCTTTGAACCACCCGATGGCGCGTAATCCGGCCATCGACAGTGGCCAGGGAACGTCGGCGGCGCCGGCGTTCCAGGTCAGCCGTGATGCCGATTGCCTGCGCCTGCGCGGGCAGCTGGTATTCGCCACGGCGGCCCAGGCGTTGGAGCGCCTGATCGCCATCCTGCCGCGTGATTGCGCCAGCCTGGTCGCCGACCTGGGTGGCCTGAGCAACAGCGACAGCGCCGGATTGGCTGCCCTGGTGCAATGGCGTGCCGAAGCCTACCGGCAGGGAACGCCGCTGCGCCTGGTCAAGGCACCGGAAGGCCTGCGCGCCCTCGCCCGCCTGGCCGACCTTGAGGCCGAATTGCTGTCTTGATTCCGCAAAGAGGCTGACCGGCGCGGACACAACAAGCCCGCGCCGCGCGCAGTAGCGCCAGGGAAAACCAAGGATCAGGGAGACTCTGCCCGGCACGCCGTCGGCGCCCGGCATCACCAGTCGTCGAGCAGATCGGCCGGATCGTCTTCCGGCATCAGCAGCTGTTCCAGCAGCTCCGGCGGCGGGTCGCCGTCATGGATGGCATGGATCCGGCGCTGGCGGTAGGCATCGCGCATGAAGATGTACGGATCATAGGCATCGGCCATATAACCCTCGATCTGCAACAGCTGGGCGCGCAGATTGATCAGCTCCAGGATCTGCGGCCGGTACTCGCGCTCGGTGCGGATGTAATAGGTGGTGGCGCTGAGATAGCCGTCGACGCCGCCACCCACGCCATCGCGGATCGAGCTGGGACCGACGAACGGCAGCACCAGGTACGGCCCCTGCGACACGCCCCATACCGCCAGCGTCTGGCCGAAGTCTTCCTGCTGCTCATGGATGCCGAACGTGCTGGCCGGATCGAACAGGCCCAGCAGGCCGACCGTGCTGTTGACCACGAAGCGCGAAAGGTTGCGTCCAGAATCCCGCGGCTTGCCCTGCAGCAGGGAATTGGTCGCCGACCACGGCAGGCGCAGGTTGCCGAAGAAATTGCCCACCATCTGCCGCACCCCCGGCGGGGTAACGGTGACATAGCCGCGCGCCACCGGCCGGAGCAGGTAACGATCCACGCCCTCATTGAAGGCGAACACCTTGCGGTTGCCCCGCTCCCAGGGATCGAAATCATCCCGGTCAGGCGCAGCCTCGCCCTGGGCCAAAGCCAGGGACGGCAACAGGAGCAGCGCAAGTAGCAGGCCGGGACGGGTCATGGGCGGCGCCATTGTAGACGAGTACCGTCCCGGCGCATGACCTGGGGGCATGATCCGTTTGGCATGTGGACGGTTTCGCCCGAGCCGGAACGATCGGCCGGCCAGCTCACGACCCCGGCACGAGGGCGATCGGCGCTTGTCTATGATCTGTCACGAAATGGCGTTATTGTTGGGCAGGTTTCACTTGACTGGCGGAGGTCGCAGCAGGTGTACGACGTGAATGCCACCCGCGTGTTGTCGCTGGATGCGACCGGGCGCATTCTGGACTGGATCAGCTGGCAGGATGCGGTCTGCCTCTATGTCCGCGAAGCGGTGGCCTGGACCCTGGGTGAAACCTGCCTGACCATCCGCGGCGGCATCAGCCGCGCCAGCGGCCAGCGCAGCCTGATCCACCTGCATCCCATCGTCGCCAGCCGCGGCCAGTCCCGGTCCACGCCCGGCAATCCGTCGCCCGCGCTGACCAACCCGGCCCTGTTCGCCCGTGATCGCCTGCTATGCCTGTATTGCGGCCAGCGTTTCAGCCGCGGCGGCCTGACCCGCGACCATGTCGTGCCGTTGTCACGCGGCGGCCGCGACCGCTGGGAAAACGTCGTTTCCGCCTGTGTGCCGTGCAATGCCCGCAAAGGTCCACGCACCCCCAACCAGGCCGGCATGCCCCTGCTGGCAGTGCCGTACCGGCCCAGTTGGGTCGAGCACCTGATCCTGTCCAACCGCCATATCCTGGCCGACCAGATGGAATTCCTCGTCTCGCACCTGCCCCGCCACCGCCGCCCGGCCTGAGCCTGGCCCCAAGGCAGACAGGCCGCGCCGAATCGGTGCTGCGCGCATCCAGAGCGGCCGAAAACCCGGTCACTGGCACGCCGGCAGCTCTGCGGGCACACTGTCCCGATGCCAACCGGCAAATCCGGGCAGCTTGCCGCTGCCAGGGCACTGGCCGACAATGGCGGGCTCAGGAGCCCTCATGATCGATTCCCAACGCTATCCGCTGCTTGCGCGCATCGACGCGCCCTCCGACCTGCGC
>CAZUZT010000124.1:0-6697 GCA_964624575.1 uncultured Rhodanobacteraceae bacterium
GGTCACGGGCAAGGAGGGCATGGGCTATGGCGATTTCAAACTGCTGGCCGCCCTGGGCGCCTGGCTCGGGCCGATGGCGCTGCTGCCGATCGTGCTGATCGCCAGCATCAGTGGCGCCCTGATCGGCGGTGTGTGGCTGGCACTGCGCCATGGCGGGGAATCCAAGCCGTTCGCTTTCGGTCCCTACCTGGCCATCGCCGGCTGGATCCAGCTCATGGCCGGCGACTGGCTGCTGCGCCATTACTACGGATGGCTGGGAATCTGATCGGGCTGTGATCCGGTGATCGGTGCAGGTGACGACACGGCTGTTTGAGCTGCATTCGGCGGGGAGCCGACATCGGGCTCGGGCATCCTGGCTTGTGCGGTCGCGGCTAAGCCCCGCTGCCAGTATCCAGGCCGCGGCAAATGCAACCGGAGCGGTGGCCTGTGACGCAGCGGCGAGGCGATCTTGCTGCAACCGCACCTCTGCGGGCACCGGCTCGGAAAGACCTCCGGGCGAGCCGGCTTTCACACACTCCTCACGCTACACTCACTGTTCAACCTCGCTTCCGGCCAGGTGGCCTTGACCGCCTGCGCCGTCGCCCTTCTCTGCTCCTGATGGAGATTCCTGTATGAGCCAGACGCTGACCGACCAACTTTTCGCACAGCTTTCCGGTGCGCCGATGCAACAGATCTCCCAGCAGCTTGGCCTGGGCCAGGCGCAGACCGCCGGCGCCCTCAGTGCCGCACTGCCGCTGCTGATGGGCGCGCTGGGCCGCAATGCCAGCCAGCCGCAGGGCGCGCAATCCCTGCTCGGCGCCCTGCAACGTGACCACCAGGGCGGTGGCACCGATCTTTCCGGCCTGCTCGGCGCCGTGCTCGGCGGCGGCCAGAACCGGCAGGCCAGCAAGCAGACCGACGGTGCCGGCATCCTCGGCCACATCCTGGGTGGCCAGCAGTCCACCGCCGCATCCAGCCTGGGCCAGGCCACCGGCCTGGGTACCGACAAGGCCGGCCAACTGATGCAGATGCTGGCGCCGATCGTGATGGGCTTTGTTGCCAAGCAGATGTTCCAGGGTGGCAATCAGTCCGCGCCCAGCGCGCAGACGCTGGGCTCGATGCTCGGCCAGGAACAGCAGCAGGTGCGCCAGCAAGGCGGCCTGGGCGGCGGCCTGCTCGGTGCCGTGCTCGACCAGGACGGCGACGGCAAGGTCGACCTGGGCGACCTGCTCAAGATCGGCGGCAGCCTGTTCGGCAAGCGTCGCTGACGGCGGACCCGCCTTCAGGGCGCTTGTCTGATCGCAGGTATTACGCACCCTGGTCAGCCACTCCTCAGCCGGCAAAGCTTCCCCCTCCGCTCGCGAACGGGGTTGAGGGGGATGCGCCGGGGACGAAACACACGGCGGAGCACACGGCGATAACAGCCTGTGCCGCTGCACGTCACAGCATCCACCCGAGCCTCCTTCGCACGCCAACGAGGGAGTCTTGGCTGCTCTGCTGAGGGATAGGGCTGGTCAGGCAACCCGATGCACTGCGGCAACATCCCGGCGCGATGTCGGCCTGGCGACAAGGTTGCCGATGGCGCTCGGGATCCACGCGCAGTCGGCACAAAACAATCCCCTCGGTACAGGCTGATGCCGTACCAAGGGGAATTGCCGGCAATCCTGTTTTTAAAGAACGAGCGGCTGGAAGCTGTTGGCAAACAGGGTGTCGCTGTATTCAAAGGCCCCGATGTCGACTTCGCCGACCACGCGCAGGAAAGGCCAGCTGCGCTGGTCATACGACATATTTGCTGGCAGCAATGTCGACAGGCCGGCATCGCGCGCCGGGCTGTTGGCCGGCAGTGCGTGCGTGAGCGCGTGCCAGCCGCCGTTGGCGGCCAGCGGCTGCAGCAGGGGATCGGCGTTCAGGGTATCGGCCGGCAGGGTGACATTCGCCGGATCCCAGCTTCGCACCAGGTTGTAGCCGCCAGCCACCGTGACCGGCCAGGTGGCGATGACATCACCATCGTCGTTGCCGGCGATGAGCGTGTTGACCGCCGACAGCGCCTGTTCGGTCCCGGCGATGCCGTCGATGACGATGCCACCGCCGCTGTTGCCGGCGATCGTGCTCGCCACCAGGGATAGATCGCCACCCCCGCTGAGCGCCAGCGCACCGCCGCCGGCGGCATCGGTGCGGGTGGCCTGGTTGCCGGACAGGGTCGAGTTCTGGATCAGCAGATAGCCTGATTGCTGGCCGTCAAAACCGTGCCCGCCGATACCGCCGCCCGATGCAGCCTGGTTGCCACTGATCTGGCTTTGCTGCAGTTGGATCCCGTACTTGCTGTCGGTTGCGCCAGCCAGATCGCCATTGATGCCGCTGATCCGGCTCCGGAACCCGTTGCCGGACGCCGGCGGCAAGTCACCATCCAGCCACGCCTGGATCCCGCCAAACCCGGGCAACCCGGCCAACTGCGCGGGCGACAATGATGATTGCGGCGGTTGGCCTGGCGGCTCCAGACACAGGCCACCACCCACCGCAGTGCCCGCGCCGGTGATGACACTGTTGTCGCTGAGGCGTACCGCGGCGCTGATAAGGTTCGGCCCGAGCAACCCACCACCGCCGACGGGCCCGGCATCGGCCTGGGCCGAATTTCCGCTGATCACGGAGTCGAACACCATCATCAGGTATTTGCTGGCGACAGCACCGCCGCCGGAGATCAGGCTCTGGTCCGGCCCAGGCGCCTGCACCTGGACGCTGTTGCCCGAAACGGTGGACTGTCCGGCACTGAACACGTATTTGCTGGCTGCGGCACCACCCCGGGCCAGGGTCCGACCGGTGGCCGAATTGCCGGTCCACTGGCTGTCATCGCTGAGGACATTCTTGGCACTGACCGCGCCGCCCAGCGCAATGCCGTCACTTTCCACATGGCAATCGTGGATCCGCGACCGGTACAGATAAGCATCACCGGTACTCATGGCGATGCAGCCGCCGGCCGCCAGCACGCTGCCGACATGGCGGCCGCCGGTGATGGTCAGGTCCTTGATAATCAGCTGGTTGTTGTTGCCGCCGACGAACACCGGCGAGGCATGCCCGGCATCGATGGTCAGCAGGTCACGACCCGGCCCGCGCAGCCGGAACTGCCAGTGGTGTGTGCCCAGCTCGGGCAGCACGATGGCGCCGGTGGTCAGGGTGATGCGGCTGCAGGTGAGCTGGGTCATGTCGAGGATGGCGTGGCGATCGACCCCGGCCACCGCTTCGCGCAGGCTGCCCGGCCCGGAATCGTTGCAGTTTTCGACCATGGTCGGTTTCGGATCGGGATAGCCGCGCTCGCCGTGGCGCCCGGCTTGCCAATGCTCGACAAGGGCCTGTCCCTGGGCCGGGTGTCCAGATCTCAGGCTGGCCGGCGGCTGCGCCTGCCCAACTCCGGAACCGGCGCCGGTTCCGGCCAGGGCCAAAGCCAGGGCCACGGCGATGGGCAGTGGCCGCCGGCGCAATGCCTGGCGCGGCCCTGGATGTGCTGGATGGCTTCGGGTCATGATCATTCCTCCCCTTGATTTTCATGACGTTGTACGGCGGTAAATGCCGGCCATGCCGGCACCGCCATGAATGGCCCGAAGCGGCCCGGCGCCGGGTACCCCTGGCCGGGCCTGAGCCTGAAACTGGACCAGCCACCGGTACCACCCCTTGCACACCGGTGGCGACTGTGGGACACGCCGACGCCAGATCCAGCCGGCGCCGGCGCCGATGCGGTTACTGGATCACCACCCGCACCTGCCAGCCATTGGCGAACAGGATGTCGTTGTACTCGTAGGCGCCCAGATCCCTGGCGCTGCCGTACTGGCGCAGGAACGGCCAGCCGCGCTGGTCCTGCTGGGGCAACGTCATGCCGCGACCATCCGGAGGGATTTCCGCGCCGCCGGCATCCAGCGCCGGGCTGCCCGGGCCCAGGGCATGGGTGCGGGCATGCCAGCCGCCATTGATCGCCAGCGGTTGCAGCAACGGGTCGGCGCTGATCGTGTCGCCGGGCAGGGTCAGCGTCAGCGGATCCCAGGTGCGCACCAGGCTCATGCCGCCGCTCACTGCCAGTGGTCCGGCGGTGGCAATGTCATCGCCGGCATTGTCGGCGAGGATGCTTTCGTTCAGATGCAGGAACTGCACCGCGCCGGTGATCGGCTCGACCCAGATGCCATCGCCCTGGTTGTCGGCCAGCGTCACCCAGTCCAACGTCACGTCGGCAGTGGTCACGGCGATGCCGCCGCCCAGGCCGCCGGCGCCGAGCTGGTTGCCGGAGATGGTTGAATTGGCGCCCCGCACAACGCCGATCGGTGCATCGGTGATATCGCCGTGCAGGCCCAGGCCGCCGCCAAAATCGGCGCGGTTGCCGCTGACCTCGCTGTTGCCCACGCCCAGGTAGGCCGGATCGATCGGCGACGGCCCGCCACCACCGGCCACGGCGCCATCGTGGCTGACCCGGCTGTGACGCCAGGTGCGCCACAGGTTCTGCAACCGGGCGCTGTCCAGATCGACGCCGGCCAGGCCGGGCACCCCGGCCAGGTCGGCCAGGTCGGCCGGATCGATCTGCGGCAGCTGCGATTCGACACGGTGGAAGGCGCGGGCGCCGCCGCCGACCGTGGTGCCGTCCCCGGTTTCGACGGTGTTGTCGGCCATCTGCGAATACATGGCCATGATCCTCTGGCCAAGCAGGCCGCCACCGCCGACATCGCCGGCCTGGGCCTGCACGCTGTTGCCGCCGACCACCGAGTTGATCGCCAGCACCTGGTACTTGCTGCCGATACCGCCGCCACCCATGTAGCGCGCCTGGTCCGGGGCCGGCGATTGCGTGGCGACACTGTTGCCGGAGATGGTCGAGCTGATCAGCATGGCGTGGTATTTGCCCGCGACACCGCCACCCAGCACCCTGTCGTTGCCGGACACGGTATTGCCGCTGACTTCCGAATACTTGGCCATCACCATCTGGGCACTGACGCCGCCGCCCAGGGCGAAATCACCGCCTTCAACCTGGCAATCGCGCACTCTTGA
The DNA here is from genome assembly GCA_964624575.1 of uncultured Rhodanobacteraceae bacterium. Lineage (GTDB taxonomy): Bacteria > Pseudomonadota > Gammaproteobacteria > Xanthomonadales > UBA2363 > Pseudofulvimonas. Next base: position 5,002 of record CAZUZT010000124.1, read on the forward strand.
TTCGATCAGGTACAACTCCCCGGCGGGCATGGCGATGCAGCCACCGGCGGCGAACTGGCTGCCGACGTTGCGGCCGTTGGCCACGGTGACGCCGGACAGGAGCATCGTGCTGTACTTGCTGCCGGTGAATACCGGCGCTTGGTGGTTGCCGTCGATGGTCAGCCGGTTGGCGCCGGGCCCTTCGATCGCCACGTACAGACCCTCATAGCCACGGCTGGGCAGGTTCAGTGCACCGCTGTCCAGGGAAATCCGGCTGCAGGTCAGTTGCGTCAGGTCGACAATGCCGTTTTCAGTCATCCCTGCCAGCGCCGCACGCAGGCTGCCGGGGCCGGAATCGTTGCAGTTCTCGACCTCTACGACCGGAACACCACCACGCTCGGACCGGGCCCGGTTTTCCAGCCTCTGCAAGGCGCCGGCAAGGCGCGGATCGGCCAGTGCCTTGCCGAGCATCGAATCCGGCTGCGTGCGTGCCTGGGCCAACAACCTGGCGGTATCCAGCCCGGCTCCCGGCCGCTGGAACCGGTCCGGTTCGGCGGCATGCACCTGGCTGCCAGCCAGGGCCAGCGCCATCGCGATGGCGGCGCAGACCGGCCGGCGCGGCAGGCGCGAAAGGCGTGCCGGGTCGGCAGCCACGGAATGGTTCTGCATCATGATCAGTCTCCTCCATTGAACATCTGCAATACCGGCTGCTGTCGACCGGCCCGTTGTCCCGGCCGGCGGCGGACCCCCGGCCACGATGCTGCCTTGCAGTACGCCGACAGAATCCATGCCGGCCCTTCCCCGCGATCCCGGCACTGGCGCCGCACCTCCATACGGACCAGTGGCTGTGGCCACAGCGCACCGCAGTGCGCATCAGGCGGCCACGACCGCTTTGGCCGGATATTACTCCGATGAGCCGACCTGTCCAGCGGCTGCAGCGAGGTACGGCCGGCATCGCCACCAACGCCCCGGCAAGCACCCGCCCGGCCGCTACAATGGCCGCCATGCTGATCATCGACACCCACGCCCACGTCCTGCCGCGCGACTGGCCCGACCTGGCCGCCAAGTATGGCGACGCCCGGTTCCCCGTCATCCACCACACCAACGACGGCCGCCACCGCATCTATCGCGAAGGCAAGTTCTTCCGCGAGGTCTGGGCCAATGCCTGGGATGCCGAAGCCCGGATCGCCGACTACGCCCGCTTCGGCGTCCAGGTGCAGGTGATTTCCACCGTGCCGGTGATGTTTTCCTACTGGGCCAAGGGCCACCATGCGCTGACCCTGCACCAGGCGCTCAACGACCACGCCGCCGAGCTGTGCCGGCAATGGCCAGCCAACTACGTCGGCCTGGGCACGGTGCCGATGCAATCACCGACCCTGGCCATCCGCGAACTGGAACGCTGCATGGACCAGCTCGGCCTGGCCGGCGTGCAGATCGGCAGCCACATCAACGAGTGGAACCTGGATGCGCCGGAACTGTTCGAGTTCTTCCAGGCCGCCGCCGAACTCGGCGCCGCCGTGATGGTGCACCCCTGGGACATGATGGGCCGCGATTCCATGCCCAAGTACTGGTTGCCGTGGCTGGTCAGCATGCCGGCCGAACAATCCCGCGCCGCGTGCAGCCTGATCTTCGGCGGCGTGCTCGAACGCCTGCCCAAGCTGCGCATCTGCCTGGCCCACGGCGGCGGCAGCTTCCCCTACACCATCGGCCGCATCGA
>CAZUZT010000125.1:0-1304 GCA_964624575.1 uncultured Rhodanobacteraceae bacterium
CGGATCGATCTGCACCGACCCGACGTGGGCACCATCAACCGTGACATCGGTATCGATGTCGATCCAGCGCAGATCAAAGCCGGCGAACCAGCGCTCGTCAATGCGAAAGTCGATACCGGCATGGGCCGCCAGGCCCCAGGAATTGCCCAGCTTCAACGTCGTGCCCTCGATCGGGCCGGCACTTTTTTCACCATCGAACCAGGTGTAGTTGACGCCGGCGCCCAGATACGGCTGCACCGTACCGGTGGGGTTGAAGTGCCACTGCAACGACAGCGTCGGCGGCAGGTGCCGGGTCGAGCCGGCATGGGCGCCATTGAGCGAGATGTCATGACGGAACGGTGCCGCCGCGATCAACTCGATGCCGAGCTGACGGGTCAGCATGCGCTCGATCATCAGGGTCGGGCGGGCATTGCTGTCAACGTCCGCGGCCAGGGTGCCGCCAGCCAGGGTGCCGTTGTCGGACTTGGGATCGACCATGTGCACACCCAGGCGCACCAGCCAGTCGCCGGCCTCGTGCGCCTGCGCGGACGAAGGCCAATACAGGCTGGCGGCAAGCACGGCCGCAGCCACCGGAACGAGGCGAAGATTCATTTCAAGCTCCTGAGAATACGGGCAATATCACTGGCGCCAGTCTATTGGGACGCCCTTGAAAGAGCCTTGACCCAAGTCAAGCAGCCCGAGAAAAACGAGCCGAAAAACCAGCCGCGACCAGCCGCATCCGGCCAGGGTCGGTACGGGTCAGTACGGCACCCGCAGGCGCCGAAGGAATTTGCCCAGCAGCCAGCCCGGCCCGACCAGCAGGTAGAACAGGTCGGTGAAGAAGGACGGTTTGCGCCCCTCGATGCGGTGGCCGATGAACTGGCCGATCCAGGCCAGCACAAACACCCCTATCGCCAGCCAGAGCAGGCCCTGGGCATCGAGAATCCGGTACAGCAGCTCGGTGATGAAGGCCATCACCACGAACACCAGCAGCATGGCCAGGCCCAGGGTGCGCGAATGCCGGTAATACCAGAGGAAGGCGGCGAACATCAGCACGCCCGCCCACAGACCCGGCCGGGCGAACGCCGGTGGCACCGGGATCGTCCAGGCCAGGGCGATGACCGTCCACAAGATCAACGGCACGCAGATCCAGTGGATGAGCTGGTTGGTCGGGTGCTGGTGATCCGCCCCGTAATGGGCGAAGTAGCGGTCGATGGCGCGCAGGTCGCCCGGTTCGGTCTGGCTCATGGCCGCAAGCATACGCCAAGCACGCGGCCAGCCCTTGCCGCAGTGCAAGGTCGGCGCGATGGCCGGCGGCCGGCCGG
>CAZUZT010000125.1:1404-6651 GCA_964624575.1 uncultured Rhodanobacteraceae bacterium
CGCGGCCAGCCCTTGCCGCAGTGCAAGGTCGGCGCGATGGCCGGCGGCCGGCCGGATGCGGGCGAGGCACCCGGCCGGCGGCATGGCTGCCGGGCCGGCTCAACCGGCCTGACGCCTCAGCCTGCGCATGCCCAGCAGCGCCAGCACCGCACCCAGCAGCAGGATCACCGTGCCGGTCGGGCCCGGCACCGGCATATACGGTGGCGGCGCGGCGCCCTCGCAACTGCCCTGGACATCGGTTGGAATGAACGGATCCTCACTGAACAGCAAGGTGCCGCCATCGCGCAGTTGCACGCCCACGCCCGGGACACCGGTGGCATACATGCCTTCGAACTCGGCGGTCAGGGTCACGGTATGCGGGTCGCCATCGACGGGCACGCTGGCGCTGGCCTGGGCCATGCGTACGCCGTCATCCCAGATCTCCATCTGCACCTCATCGCGGCCGCCGCCGTCATCGACGGTGCCGATGAGCGTAACGGTCAGGGAGATGCTCACTTTCGAGCACTGTCCGGTCGGCGCCACCGTCTGCGTGCCGACCAGCACCGGCGTGCCGACCAGCGACGCCCGAATGCCGGCGCCCTCGTCGACCGCAGGACCATTGAGCGGCTGGGCACCGAGCGGCGCCACGAAAATGACGGCAGCGACCAGCAGCGCGGCCAGCGTGTGACGCCCATGAAACAGTGTGCTGAACATCGGGATACCTCCTCCAGGTGCCTGATCGGGACACATTTTTTGGACGACCGGCCGGCGGTGTGCGCCGAAGTCGACGGCTGCGGGCGCCCACCCGACCGGGCGGGCCGCCCGGGGAAGTCCGCCCACCCCTGCTGCTGCGCGAAAAACGCGGCAACCGGCTCACGCCCGGGCCGGTGCGGCACACCGGTGCTGGCTGCTCCTTGCGCCGACGCGCGCACGGCAACACCTGACAGCGCTGACGCGCCGCCCAGGTGCAGGCAGATACGTGTTGGGCCGAACCGGCGCCGGCGCCGGTGATGACCGTCCCGCCCGCCCCGCGCGTTGGCGGAGCGCCGGTCAGGGGATCAGGCGGTCAGGCGCTCCAGCGCCTCGCGATAGCGCGCCGCCGTACCGGCGATGACCTCGGGCGGCAGTCGCGGGCCGGGCGCAGTCTTGTCCCAGTCCAGCGTCTCCAGGTAATCGCGCACGAACTGCTTGTCGAAACTGGGCGGGTTGCGCCCCGGCTGCCAGCCCTCGGCGAGCCAGAAACGGGATGAATCCGGGGTCAGCATTTCATCGGCGACGTACAGCGTGCCGTCGGCATCCAGGCCGAACTCCAGCTTGGTGTCGGCGATCAGCAGGCCCCGACTGGCGGCATGGGCAACGGCATGGCGGTACACGGCCAGGGTGAGATCACGGATACGCTCGGCCAACTCGCCGCCGACGCGTGCCACCATGCCATCGAAACTGATGTTGGCGTCATGCTCGCCGGGCGCGGCCTTGGTCGAGGGCGTGAACACCGGCTCGGGCAGTTGCGCGGCCAGCGGGAGACCGGAAGGGAGGGTGATACCGCAGACCTGGCCCGTGGCCTGGTAGTCCTTCCAGCCACTGCCGATCAGATAGCCGCGGGCGATTGCCTCGATCGGCACGATGCGCAAGCGCTTGCCGACCACGCTGCGCTCGCGATAAGCGTCGACATCGATGCCGGGGGGCAGCACGTCCTGGACCCGGTCACCGCTGAGGTGGTTGGCAACGATGCCCGCCGTGCGCTGGAACCAGAAGTTCGACAGCCGGGTGAGGATTTCACCCTTGCCCGGGATCGCGTCGGGCAGCACGACATCGAAGGCGCTGAGCCGGTCGCTGGCCACGATCAGCAGGCGCTGTTCATCCAGGGCGTAGACATCACGCACCTTGCCGCGGTGAACCAGCTCCAGGCCGGGCAGGCGGGATTGATGCAGGGCAAGGGTCATGGTGAATGCGTCGCTCGCAGCCGGGCCCGCATTCTACGCCCTTGCCACCCTTGCCGCAGGGCACCAGGCCGTCCCAAGGCCAGCTTGATCGGGGACATGACGACCATCAGGCCCCATAGGCCAGCCTACAATATGGCCATGATATGCACCCCTCCGCGACCTGCCGCTCCGCCGGAGGCCCCGGCCGGCATGGCCATGCGGCCCTGGTTTTCCGCCCCCACCACCGATGCAGGCCGGGCAGTCGGTCGGCCGCCGACCGATGGCGATTGCTGCAACCGCCGGCGGCCACCGGCGCCATGCTGGCCGACGCCACGCTGGCCACGGCGCGGGATTCGTGCCCCGACCCTGCTCCTGGCCACGGCGCTGTTGGCCCTGGCCGCCTGTACCGGCGGCGACCGCGGGGAACACGGCATCGAAGTACCACCGGCCATTGCCGCCTCCGACCAGACCACCGCCGGCATCGCCGCTCCGGCCCGGCTCGGACTGTGCGCCTCCTGCCACGGCCGCGACGGCATCGCCATTGCCGCCGATGCCCCGGACCTGGCCGGCCGCGACCGCAACCAGTTGCTGGATGCGATGCAGGCCTATCTGGACGGCCGCCGTGACCACGGACCGATGCGGGCCATGCTGGGTCCGATCAGGCCCGAGGAACGGGAACTGCTGGCGGACTGGTTCGCGGCCCAGGCCCCGGCTGCGGATACGGCCGGAACGGCCACTGCGGACGGCATGCCATGAGGTGGTCGCCGGTACTGACCGGCGCCCTGCTCGGCCTGCTGTTGACCCGGCACTGGCTCGGTGCACTGGTTGGCGCCCTGCTTGCGCAACCGGTGTTGCGGACCTGGCGCGACTGGCGCTCCGGCGCTCCGGCATCGCGGTCCAACAGCGCCCTGACCGCCGTATTTTCCCTGCTCGGACAGCTGGCCAAGGCCGATGGTCGCGTCTGTGAGCGTGAAATCGCCTTTTGCGAACAGGTCATGCAACGCCTGGCCCTGGACGAGCGCGGCCGCCGGGTCGCCATTGCCGCCTTCAATACCGGCAAGCAACCCGGCTACGACGCCCTGCTCGCCCATGTCCAGTTACGCCAGGCGCGATCCCAGTCGCTGCTGTTTTTGGAGCTGTTCGTTGAGCTGGCATTCGCCGACGGGGAATTGCATGCCGGGGAAACGCAGTTGCTGCGCCGGATCTGCCGGATGCTGGGATTGCGCGAATGGACCTTGCAGCGGATGCTGGAGCAGCGCCGCACCGGGCGCCCGGCGCGCCCGACCCGGCCGGCTGCTCCCGATCCCTACGCCGTACTTGGCGTCGATCGACGCGCGGGCACCGATGAGATCCGGCGCGCTTTCCGCAAATTGATGAGCCGCCATCATCCCGACAAGCTGGCTGCCGCAGGTGCAAGCCCGGAAGCCATCGCCCTGGCCCAGGAGCGCACCGCCAAGCTGCTGGCGGCCTGGGAACAGATCAAAAAAGCGCGTGGCGTGAACTGAACGCAGGCAAACCCGCCCGGGGTCATGCCGTCCTGAATTGACTCATTGCGGCTCATTTATGGCACTCTAGGGCCGTACCACCGCATTAAAGACCGCATATGAGCCCCTATGAAAGCAACACCGAGATCATCGCCGGCCAACTGAAAACCTTGGGCACCCGGCTGGCCCGCCTGCGCCTGGCGCGAAACCTGACACAGGCGCGTTTGGCCCGGGAAGCCGGCAGCTCGGTCAGCAGCATCAAGCGCATGGAAGCAGGTGGCAATACCTCGCTGGATACATTCTTGCGCGCGCTGAGCGCCCTTGGCCTGGCCGACCGCCTGCTAGCCGCCCTGCCCGACCCGGCTGTGCGCCCGGTCGAACGGGTGCGGCTGGGTGGCCGCGAGCGGCAACGTGCCCGGGACCTGCAGGCGCCGGTTCCGGCCAGCCAATGGGCCTGGGCCAACGAAGATGCCGACGGGGACGGGGACGGGGAAGGTAACGGTGACAGAAACAATGCCAATGACCGCACCGGGCCGGACAGCGGGCGCAGTGACCGGCCATGACCGACGCCACGGTACGGCTGTGGGGACGGGATATCGGCGCGGTCAGTTGGCTGCCCGGGCGCCAGCGTGCGGTGTTCCAGTACATGCCGGAGTTTGTCACCAGTGGCATCCAGTTGGCGCCGGTGATGATGCCGTTGCGGCCCGAGCCCTACGAATTCCCCGGCTTGCCCGACGAGGCCTTCCGCGGCCTGCCGGGAATGCTCGCCGATGCCCTGCCCGACCGCTTCGGCAACGCCCTGATCGATGCCTGGCTGGCCGCGCAGGGCCGGCCGCCCGGCAGCTTCAATCCGGTGGAACGGCTGTGCTATATCGGCAGCCGCGGCATGGGCGCACTGGAGTTCCAGCCCACACTCGGACCGGCCGCGCTGACTTCCCGGGTGCTGGAGATCGACGCCCTCGCCCGTCTGGCCAACCAGGTCCTGGACAACCAGCAGCAACTGGCCGGACGGCTGCAGGGCGAGGATGACCGCGAGGCGATGCAGGACATCCTGCGCGTGGGCACCTCGGCCGGCGGCGCACGGGCCAAGGCGGTGCTGGCCTGGAATCCGGAGACCGGCGAATTCCGCTCCGGCCAGGTCAGTGCCGGTGACGGCTTTGGCTGGTGGCTGCTGAAATTTGATGGCATCAGCAACAACCGCGACCGCGAACTGGCCGATCCCCAGGGCTTCGGTCTGATCGAATACGGCTTCCATTTGCTGGCGCTGGCGGCCGGGATCGACATGACGCAATGCCGCATCCATCGTGAAGGCGGCCGGGCCCATTTCATGACCCGGCGCTTCGACCGCGACGCCCGTGGCCGCAAGCTGCACCTGCAATCACTGGCGGCGATGCGCCACTTTGATTTCAATGCCGCCGGTGCCTACGCCTACGAGCAGGCGGTGGAAACGATCCGTCTGCTGGACCTGCCCGCCATCGATATCCAGCAGCAGTTCCTGCGCGCGGTATTGAACGTGCTGATCCGCAACCAAGATGACCACGTCAAGAACATCGCCTTCCTGATGGACCGGTCCGGCCAGTGGCGACTGTCACCGGCGTTCGATGTCGTCTACGCCTGGAACCCCGATGGTGCCTGGACCAACCAACACCAGATGAGCCTGAACGGCAAGCGCGATAATTTCGATATCGATGACCTGATCGGGTTCGGCCGCTTCTGCGGCTTCAAGCCGCGCCGCGCGCGCGAGCTGATCCAGGCCGTCCATGCCCAGGTTCGACGCTGGCCGGAGTTTGCCGACCAGGCCGGGGTGCCCGAAGTCACTGCCGTTGCCATCCAGCGCAACCTGCGGCTGGATATCGTCGACC
>CAZUZT010000126.1:0-6608 GCA_964624575.1 uncultured Rhodanobacteraceae bacterium
GCGCACAGGGCTTGACCAGAAAGTCCGACGCGCCGGACTTGATCGCCGCCACCGCTGTGGCGATCGAGGACTCGCCGGTGACCATCACCACCCGCATCCAGGGTGCAAGCTGGCGCAACCGGGGCAGGAGGTCCAGGGCCGACTCATCGCCCAGCCGCAGGTCCAGGAAACACAGGTTGAATACCGATTCGGCCAGCTTCTGCTCGGCCGAAGCACTGTCGGCGGCGGTGGCCACGCTGTAACCACCATCCTCCAGGCACAGCCGGAAGGAACGCAGGATCTGACGGTCGTCGTCGACCACGAGAACACGGAAACGATTACTCATTTGGCAGCCGGTAGAGGCAGTGATCAATCATCACGCCAGACTAGTCGGGCAAACCGCAAGGCATCGTGACGAGGCGCGGACAGGCGCTGGCCAGCGGGTACCGCTGCCGCCGGCGGGCGGGACTTCAGGGGGCGTCGGCCACTTCGGCGGCGACCTTCTGCAACAGCGGCCGGGCCAGCACCGGCTTGTCCAGGCGCCCGGTGACTGTGCCCAGGGCGGCCAGGCGCGGTGGCTCCGGACCCTCCCCGAGCAGCAGGATGCGGCCGGTGAAGCCGCTGCCGGACAGGATTTCCACCGCCTCTGCAACCGTTGCCTGGCCGGCATCGGCATCGACAATGAGCAGCACCGGCGGCGGTCCCTTGCCCAGTTGCCCGGGCACCAGCGACTGGTAGTCGTACAGCATCAGGATGTCGATCAGGTCGTCGCGGATCGCGTCATCGTCACTGACGACGACGATGCGCTGGCCCTGGCCGTCCAGGCCAGCGCCCGGGTCCTGGTCATCCTCGGCGGTGATCTTGACCGGCAGGTACAGGTCGAACCGGGTGCCCTGGCCTGGCTGGCTGTGCACGCGGATGAAACCCTGCTGGTTGTCGACGAAACGCCGGCACGAGACCAGGCCCAGACCGCTGCCTTCGCTCTTGCTGGTGAAAAACGGGGTGAACAGGCGCGCCTGCGTGTCCTGGTCCATGCCGATACCGGTATCGGCCACGCTGACGATGACATAAGGCCCGGGCCGCCCCGGCTCGCCTTCGGCGAAGTCACCCGCGGCCAGCTCGCAACGTTTGGCCGACAGCGTCACCGTGCCGCCATCGGGCATCGCCTGGACCGCGTTCAGCGCCAGATTGAGCAGGCATTGCCGGCATTCGGTGACATTGCCGGGCACTTCCAGGTGGGGATCGCCGTCTTCGATCAACAGCTGCACCGCGCTGGGCATGGACGGCTTGAGCAGCATCTCGATGGCGTCGAACAGGGCGGCCAGCTTGGCCGGCCGTCCCGGTTGCCGGTCACCGCCGCGGGCCAGGCCGAGCATGGCCGAAATCAGTTCCAGGCCTTGGTCGCAGCACTCCCGGATGAGTTTGCCCAGACGCAGCAATTCGGGATTGTCGTCGGCTTTGGCCTCGATCAGCTGGCTGGCCAGCAACACCGGTTGCAGGGTGTTGCGCAGGTCATGGCCCAGGCTGCCTGTGAGGATGGCCAGGGTTTCGAAGCGCTGGGCCCGGATCAGTTCCGCCTCGGCGCTGTCCCGGGCCTGGCGTTCCTTGGCTTCGGCCACCGCCCGGGTTACCGCGCTGGCCAGGCGTGCCAGGTTGTGCTTGAGCACATAATCGGTGGCGCCGGCACGCAAGGCCTCGATCGCCGCCGCTTCGCCAATGGTGCCGGAAACGAAGATGAAGGGCGGCTTGCGGCCCTGCCGTTCCAGCAGCAGTTCCAGGGCCCGGTAGCCACTGAATCCGGGCAGGGTCAAGTCCGACAACACGACATCGGGCTCGAAGCGCTGCAGTTGTTCGATGAACCCGGCGGCGCTGGCCACCACTTCATGCTGGAAGCTGAGCCCTTCCTGGCGCATCTGGCCGACCATCAACTCGGCGTCGAGCGGATCATCCTCGACGATCAGAATGCGGTAGCCATTTGCCGAACCGGCCGGTTCACGATTCATCAGCGGTCTCGTTCAGCACCGCCCAGAAGTGGCCGAGCAGTTGCACGGCCTCAAAGAACTGCCGGGCATCGACCGGCTTGACGACATAGGCGTTGACACCCAGCGCCCAGCTGCGGGCGACATCGCTGTCCTCGCGCGAGGACGACAGGATGACCACCGGCAAACGTCGCATCTGCGAATCAGACCGGATTTCGCGCAGCACATCCAGGCCGTCGCGACGCGGCATCTTCATGTCCAGCAAGACTACCGCCGGCTCGACCCGCTCACGGTCGGCCCAGGCGCCGCGGCAATACAACCAGTCCAGGGCTTCGGCGCCATCACGCACATGCACGACAGGATTGGCCAGGTGAGCTTCGCGCAACGCATCCAGAGCCAGTTCGGCATCCAGGGAATTGTCTTCAGCCAAAAGGATAGGGCGGAGGGTGCTGGTCATCGTTGGCGGCGCGTGCCAGTCCTCTTGCAGCAGATGAGTGGCCATGTAATGAGTATTTCGTCAGTAAAAACATGCTGATATCGGTTGCTGGGGTCAACATCCCGTGTCGGCCTCCAATCAATGGGCGGCGAGAATACCGGCGACCAGGTGAAGGCAACGCCAGTATCCGGTACTGGCAGTCCGTACCCGGCCATCACGCTACCGGGTTGCCGATCAGGCCGACGGCGCGGCGTAGCCGCCCGGCAGCGAAAAATGGAAGGCTGCCCCCTGCCCCAGGCTCGCTTCTGCCCAGATCCGGCCACCCATCCGCGCCAGGCCGCGGCGGACGTTGGCCAGGCCGATGCCGGTACCCGGGAATTCATCGGCCGCATGAAGGCGCTGGAACACGCCGAACAGCTTGTCGGCGTAGGCCATGTCGAAGCCGGCGCCGTTGTCGATCACGCTGAAAACATGTTCATCGTCGAGCGGCTCATAACGGTAGCGGACCTGGATTTCTGGCCGTTCGGTACGGCCGGTGTACTTGACCGCGTTGCCCAGCAGGTTCTGCCAGGCCAGACGCAACAGCGAGGCATCGCCCCGGATCACCGGCAGGTCGTCCACCTGCCAGTCGATCTCCCGCTCGCCGGCGGACTCGGCGAGCATGACCCGGGCTTCTGCCAGCAACGCCGCCATGTCCACTGGCCCGGACTTGACCGGGCTGCGGCCAAGGCGCGAGTACGTCAGCAACTCATCGATCAGCACCGCCATCCGCACCGCCGACTCACCGATCACCCGCAGGTAATGCCCGGCCTGGCTGTCCGGCGCGACATCCAGCTCGCGATCCAGTTTGGTCGAGAACGCGGCGATATGGCGCAAGGGGGCGCGCAGATCGTGTGATACCGAGTAGTTGAACGACTCCAGGTCGGCATTGACCTGCGAAATCTCCTCGACCTTGGAATTCAACCTCTGGTTGAGTTCCTGAACCTGACGCTCGGCCTGTCGGCGGGCGGTGATGTCGGTGGCCGTAACGATCAACGCCTCGCCACTGTCACCGCGGTCGGGCATCCGCCAGGCGTTGATCAGCAACGTGCGGCGACCACTGCTGGGTGTTTCCTGCTCCAACTCGTAGTCCCACAACTCCCGGTCCATCAACAGCACATCACGCAGGCGCTGCAGCAGGGCGGCATCATTCCAGACGCCCGCGCCGATGGTTGCCAGCGGCACATCCAGCAGATTGGTGTCCGACATCGCATACAGGTTGGCGAAGGCCGGATTGCACACGCGCACGCGCAGATCGGCATCCAGCTGCACGATCGGCTCGCGCACCGTGCTCAGGATGCGGTCGGCATTGCGACGGGCGGCACGTGCCTGCATCGCCATCCGGGTGCGCCGACGCCACAGGATGGTCAAGCCCAGCAGCAAGATCAGCAGCAGCAGCAGCTGCACCGCCAGGATCTGGTTGGTCACGTGCCGGAACTGCCGGTGCTGGCCGTCCAGGAGCTGCCGGTGGCGGGCCAGCAACTCGACGTGCTCGTTTTCCAGCAACGTATCCCACTCGCGCAACGGCATCGCCGAGCCGGTCGAGGACAGCATCTCCTGGGCAAGGTCCAGCCGGCCCTCGTCGATGTAGCCGATGACCCCGCCGACCTCGGCCCGTCGGGTATCGACCAGCGCCTGCAACTGCCCCACCAGGGCGGCTTGCCTGGGATCGTCAACCATCTTCTGGCGCAGGTAGTCCAGATCGGTCTGGATCCGGTCACGGGCACGGGCGATTTCCACCCGCATCTGCGCGCGCCCCGGCGTCAGCAGCAGCCAGAACACGCTGCGGTCGATGTCACTGAGGGCGGTACGGATGCGGATGTAGGCCGAGACCGCCTCGGCATCACGATTGATCCGGGCATGCTCGTTCAGCGCCTTGCCGGTGATCCGGTTGGCCAGATACCAGGGCACCACTTCCAGGCCAGCGACCAGCAATGCCAGTACGACCAGAACGGCTCCGGTCCTGAGGTTCCTGCGCGTGCTCTTCATCGGCATGTTTTACCTGCCCGGCCCAGGCGCAGCAAGCCGCCGGCCCTGGATTCTTGCAATCTGCATGATCAACGACCCAAAAAACCGCAAACTGCCTGTCGCCGCACGACCACTGGACCGGATATCAATCGTTTGCCGTCGATCAGGTTGGCACACGATGTGCGTAGCTTGCCGGGAAGCATTCTGGCCGTCAGGCCCGGCTGCCTTCCCCACCAAGACCAGGAGTATTTGCCCATGCTTTATTACGCCATCGTCTTTTTCATCGTTGCCCTGATCGCTGCTGCGCTGGGCTTTGGCGGCATCGCGGGTGCCGCCACCGGCATTGCCAAGATCCTGTTTTTCATCTTCGTCATCCTGTTCATCGCCTCCCTGGTCTTTGGTGGGCTGCGAGGCTGGTGAACCAAGGAAACCCCGGCCCGCCGGGCCGGGGTTCACCTGAATCGGCCTGACCCGACTCAACCCAACCGGCAACACAACACAGGCCGCGTCAAGGCAACGTGGTCGAACCTGTCGGGCTGATGGGCCGCCCCCCAGCGCGGAAACCGGATCGGAGTCATGCCGTCAGAACTGTCCCTGGGAGCGGGCCAGGATACGGATGCGGCCCTCATGCCGCTCCAGCAGGGAGTACAGGCGCACCGGCACCTGCGCCAGAACGATTTCTGCTTCGGCGACAAAATACCGGCTCGCCACCGACAGCCCGTCCGTGGCCAAACCTTCTATACCCAGTTCGGCCAACTGCGCCGTGAACTCATCGACACTGGTGAACCGCGCGCGGCCGGCCGCATGCAGGCGCTGGGCCAGCACCGGACTGATGCGCTCATCCAGGCTCATCAGGACTTCGGCGCTGGCGGTATTGATGTTGACCGGGCCGGCCAGGTTCGCCCGTGCGCAGACATGCGGCTGCAGCCGCCGGTAAATTTCATGATCGACACCCGCCACCGCCTTCAATTCCGAACCATGCACGAACGGTGCATTGGCCGGCCGCCTGGGCGGTGACAGGGCCGCATAGGCGGCATCCTCACCGCCGCCACGACTGCTGACGCCATCGGCATCGACCCAGTCTGCGATGGCATCGACCAGCTCCGGGGGCAGCCGCAGATGGCTGAACAATCGCTCCATGCGCGCACGCGTGACCTGGCTCAGGCCGCTGTCCGGATGCAGGCCGTTGAGGTTCAGGCATCCGTCCAGATCCCACATCCGACCCTGCACCAACCCTTCCGGCGCGCTCAGCGGTGGCAGCGGCCGGGCCCAGATATCGGCATGGCTGTCGATGCCGTCCTGGGCCAGGTCATCGCGCAGCACCCGCGCCGCCCACAATTCCAGGCCGTTCTGGAAAGCCACCGCCTGCGCCGCGCGCGTGCTCTGCAGTGCCCGTGCCTGGCCGATCAGGCCTCGATCGAGCAGGCTGGCGATCAGCACCATCGCCACGGCCACCACCAGCAGGGTGGCCAGCAGTGCGACACCGCGCTGCCGGCGCGGTTTCACAAACCCGTTCATGGCCCGGCTCCGGCAAGTTCTACCAGGCGGCGGATCTGGCCCAGATTGGCGTGGCGCAACTGCAGCTCCAGCGCACGCGGCGTCTGCCCGGCATCCGCCGCCAGCGGCGCCGGCCAGACATCGTGCCAGTCACCGGCCTCATCCAGGAAACGCCAACGCACCGCTTCGACGCCTGGAATCAGCAGGCGCCGATCCGGCACCGTGCTCCGGGCCCGGTCCAGCACCGGCCAGCGCGACCGCAGCAGGCCGTTGCCGTCGCGGGCATAGGCGATCCGCTCGATCTGGCCCAGGTCGGCGCCGGCAGCACGACCCGGGCCATAGCTGCTCAGCTCCAAGGATTGGGTCTGGGCCAGCAGCGGTGGCAGTGACTGGCCCTGGCCATCCCGGATCGGGCGCTGAGCCAAACTACGTAGATCACGCTCCAGCACCGTGAGGCCGCGGCCCAATGCCGCCAGTTCGCTTTCCCGCTCCGTCAGCGCTGCATGGCTGCGGCTGACCGCGTCCAGTCCGGCATAGGCGATGCTGGCCATGGTGGCGAAAATGGCCAGCGCCACCAGAAGCTCGATCAGCGTGAAGCCCCGGTGCCGGGCTCCAGGCCCAGCCCCGGCACTGCGGCCGACAGGCGCAGCCGACTTGGCAGCGACGGCGTTCACAATGGCCCGGCAAAGCCGGTCAAACGCAGACGCACG
>CAZUZT010000127.1:0-1695 GCA_964624575.1 uncultured Rhodanobacteraceae bacterium
GCATCGACAGCATCGACAGCGCGGCCCGGCCTGCTCTGCGCCCATGGTCTGGGCCAGACCCAAGCCGCCTGGCAGCAGACCGCGCGCCGCCTGGCCGGCCACGGCTTTCCGGTTTTGACGGCCGATGCCCGCGGCCATGGTGATAGCGATCGCAATCCGGACGGGCAGCCCTATTGCCCGCAGCAGTTGGCCGCTGATCTGGCGGCCTGGGCCGGCACATTCGATCGGCCGCCGGTGTTGGTCGGCGCCTCGATGGGTGGCCTGGCCGGCTTGGCAGCCCAGTCCAGGCACCAGTGCTTCTCGGCCCTTGTGCTGGTCGACATCACCCCGCGCTGGGAGCCCGACGGCGTGGCCCGGATCCTGGCTTTCATGCGTGCCCACAGCGATGGCTTCGACAGCATCGGCCAGGCCGCCGATGTCATCGCCGCGTACATGCCGCATCGGCCGCGCAAATCGGCCCAGGCACTGGCCGGTCTGCTGGCCCGTGATGCCGACGGCCGGTGGCGCTGGCATTGGGACCCGCGTCTGGTCGAGGACATGAATCGCGACATCGAACAGCGCCAGGCACAGTTGTTCCAGGCCGCCCGCGCGATCCGGGTCCCGACCTTGCTGATCACCGGTGGCGCCAGTGATGTTGTATCGCCGGCCACCATCGACGAGTTTTTGCACCTGGTGCCCCATGCCCGGCACCGCGAAATCGAAAACGCCCGGCACCTGATTGCCGGCGACGACAACGATGCCTTCGCATCGGCTGTTCTTGAATTCATCCACTCACCCGGTCTGCGGACCGCTGCCTGAAGGATCTGCCGCCATGGTCAATGTCCTGCCCTTCCTCGCCCTGCTGCTGGTCGCCGGCATTGCCGCCTACCACCGCTGGAAGCTGATCAACTGGGCCATGGTCAGCGCCGTGGTGCTGGCCGTGGTCACCCTCGGCACCCAGGTGCACTGGCTGGCTGCCACGATCGCTTGGCTGCTGCTGGCGGTGGTCGCCATTCCGCTCAACCATCTGCCGACCCGGCGCCAGTTCCTGACTGCACCGGTGCTGCGCCTGTACCAGAAGATGCTGCCCTCGCTGTCGGAAACCGAACGGGTGGCGCTGGAGGCCGGCACCGTCGGTTTCGAGGGCGAGTTGTTTTCCGGCCGTCCGGACTGGCAGGTCCTGCTGGGCCAGCCGGCGCCGCAACTGAGCGCCGATGAGCAGGCGTTCATGGACGGCCCGGTGGAAGCGCTGTGCGCGATGATCAACGAATGGCAGATTACCCACGAACTGGCCGACCTGCCCGAGCCGATGTGGCAGTTCCTCAAGGAGCAGCGTTTCTTCGGCATGATCATCCCGAAGGAATACGGCGGCCTGGGCTTCTCCGCCTATGGCCATCATCGGGTGCTGGTGAAGATCGCCTCGATGTCGCCGACGGTGTCCTCGACGGTGTCGGTTCCGAACTCGCTTGGCCCGGCCGAGCTGCTGTTGCACTACGGCACCGATGCGCAGAAGCAGCATTGGCTGCCGCGCCTGGCGGTAGGCGAGGAGATTCCCTGTTTTGGTCTGACCAGCCCGACCGCCGGTTCCGACGCCACCTCGATCAGCGACTACGGCATCGTTGAAAAGCGCGTGGTCGACGGCAAGGAAGTGATTGGTCTGCGCCTGACCTTCGACAAGCGCTACATCACCCTGGCGCCGGTGGCCACGGTTATCGG
>CAZUZT010000127.1:1795-6579 GCA_964624575.1 uncultured Rhodanobacteraceae bacterium
TGGTCGAGTGCCTGTCGATCGGCCGCTCGATCTCGCTGCCGTCCAATGCCACCGGTGGTGCCCAGATGGGCGCGCTGGCGACCACCGCCTATGCCCGCATCCGCCGCCAGTTCAATCTGGCGATCGGCCATTTCGAGGGCGTGCAGGAGGCGTTGTCGCGGATCCTGGGCAATACCTATGCGGCATCGGCGCTGTCACGGGCCACCGCCGCCGCCGTTGATCGCGGCGAGAAGCCGGCCGTGCCCTCGGCGATCGCCAAGTTCCATACCACCGAGCTGGCACGGGAAGTGGCGAAGGATGCCATGGACATCCATGGCGGCAAGGGCGTGATCCTGGGGCCGAACAACTACCTGGGCCGGTCCTGGCAGGGTGCGCCGATTGCGATCACGGTGGAAGGCGCGAACATTCTTACCCGCAGCCTGATGATTTTCGGCCAGGGTGCGATCCGCTGCCACCCCCTGGTGCTGAAGGAAATGCAGGCCTTGCAGGAGCCCGATCCGGACACGCGCCTGCGGGTGTTCGACCGCCTGTTGTTCGCCCATGTCGGCCTGGCGATCAGCAATGCCGTGCGCGCCTTCTGGCTGGGCCTGATCCACGCCCGCATCGGCCGCTCGCCGGCACATCGCGATACCGCCAAGTACTTCCGCAAGCTGGACCGCTACGCCGCCGCACTGGGTCTGTGTGCCGATATCGCCATGCTCTCGCTGGGCGGCAAGCTGAAGATGAAGGAACGCCTGTCGGCGCGACTGGGTGATGTCCTGGGCGAGTTGTATATCGCCTCCGCCGTGCTCAAGCGCTACGAAGACCAGGGCCGGCCCGAATCCGACCGCATGCTGCTGGCCTGGACCCTGCATGACCGCGTGCACCGCATGCAGGTGGCGCTGGGCGGTTTCGTCGACAACTTCCCGGTGCGCTGGCTGGGCGTGTTCATGCGGGTTGTGCTGTTCCCGATCGGCCGCCGCGAACGGGCACCATCGGACCGGCTGGGCCGGCGCCTGTGCACGCAGATGCTGGCGCCCTCGGAAACCCGCGATCGCCTGTGCGAAGGCGTCTACCGCACCGCCAGCGACAACAACCCGGTCGGGCGCATGGACCAGATCCTGCCGCTGGTGATCCAGGCCGAACCGATCGAACGCAAGTTCGCCAAGGGCCTGCGCGGCATGACCGTGGCCTCGCGCGAGTTCGAGGGCCAGCTGGCCGAGGCGGTGGCGGCCGATGTCATCACCCAGGCCGAAGCCGACCTGCTGGTACGTTCCCGTGCGGCTGCCATGGAGTTCATCCATGTCGACGATTTCGATCCGGCCGACCTGCGTGCCGGTCGCGCTGCCCGGGTCGACCAGAACGGTCTGCGGGAAGTGGCCTGATGACCGCGCCGGGAGGGCAGCGTCATCTGGCGCTTGCCTACCCGCCTCGGCCGTGACACGGCAGTCGCCCGGGCGGTACGCGCTCATTGAACAAAGGCCGGTATCGTCCGGCCGGGATCCCGGCTCAATTGCGACCGGCAACTGGCCGGGTCGGCATCCGGCCACCATCGGCAGGCCAGGCGCATGGAGATGTGACTGATGGCTGATCCCGGCCTGGTCATTGCCGCCGGCCTGCTGTTCCTGGTCGGCTTGGCGCATTCGGTGCTGGGCGAGCGTTACATCCTGACCCGTCTGTTCCGGCGTCCGGACCTGCCGCGGCTGTTTGGTGGCACCACGTTCACGGTGCGCACCCTGCGCTTTGCCTGGCACCTGACCACGATCGCCTGGTGGGGCATGGCCGCGTTGCTGTGGCTGCTGGCGAGAGCGCCAGTCGAGCCGGATCAGGTCGCCACGGTCATCGCGGTCACCGTGCTGGTCACGGCAGCGGTCATCGCCGGTATATCCCGGGGCCGGCACCTGGCCTGGCTGGTTTTCCTGGTTGCCGGCGTCCTGATCCTCAGCGCATTGAGCTGAGCCTGGCGGGGCTCGCGAGCGGCTGGCGGGCGCCGGGAGCCAGCTCGCACTGCCGCGGTGCAACCGTCAGTCGGTGCAGAGCAAACGGATCTGGGTCTCCGCCCGCGCCAAGGCATCGGCACGCTGCTCGTCGGACAGTTCCTCGGGCACGCCGTCGCCGTCCAGATCCTGCACCACCACCGGCATGTTGGACAGCGTGGTGTGGTTGGCCCTTGCCTGGGCACAGGCGCGCTGACGCTGCTCGGGCGAGTACAGGGCATCGATCTCGTCACTGGTTGTGTCCGGATCGATGACCTCGTCGGGCAGGGTGGCGCGGGCGTTGGACAACAGTCGGCGCTCGGCTTCCACCGTGTCCGGGGGTGGCGAATCGGTGAAATGGACGGTGCCATTGTCATCGACCCATTTGTACATCTGCTGGGCCCCGGCCGGGGCTGTGACTAAACCAAACAACAGTGCTGCAACCAGTATTCGCATGATCCAAAACCCCCTGTTCAGGGCACCGATATAGCATGATGGCGGCGCACGTGGAAGAGTCGGGATCGGTGACCGGTGCCCAGGCAACGTCGATGCCGGGCCGATACTGGCCGGCACAGACGCGCGAACGGGCGTTGCCCGACGGCCCGTGGCAGCGTTGGGAACGGCCCGCGCGCCGGCCCGGCCGGGAGTGCTGCATTCCCTGGCCACGTCCGGTTCGGGTGCGTGCCGCTAAACTGTATTTCGTCAACCACCTTGCCCTGTCCCGGGAGCCATAAAGCATGAGACGAGGCGTCTACCTGCTGCCCAACCTGTTCACCACCGGAGGCTTGTTCGCCGGCTTCTTCGCGATCGTTGCCGCTATCCATGACAAGCCGGTGCAGGCGGCCGTCGCCGTGCTGGTGGCTGGCCTTCTGGACGGTCTGGATGGCCGCATCGCGCGGCTGACCAATACCCAGAGCGACTTCGGAACCCAGTACGATTCGTTGTCGGACCTGATCAGCTTCGGCATGGCGCCGGCGCTGCTGATCTACATCTGGTCGCTGTCGGCCCTGCGCGAGTACGGGCCGTTCATCGGCAAGGTCGGCTTTGCCGCCGCCTTCCTGTATGCCGCTTGCGCCGCCCTGCGCCTGGCCCGTTTCAATACCCAGGTTGGCGTCGCCGACAAGCGTTTCTTCCAGGGCCTGGCCAGTCCCGCCGCCGCCGGTCTTGTGGTCACCTACGTGTGGACCTGCCATGCCTTCGGCCTGACTGGCGAGGACGTCACCTGGCTGTCACTGATCCTGATCGTCACTGCTGGCCTGTTGATGGTCAGCAACTTCCGTTACTACAGCTTCAAGACGCTCAAGGTCGGCGACCGCGTGCCCTTCCTGTGGGCGCTGGTACCGCTGGGCATCATCGTCCTGCTGGCCATCGACTTGCCCAGGCACCTGTTCGTACTGGCCCTGCTGTACGTCGTTTCCGGGCCGGTCTGGACCCTGTGGAACCTGCGCCGCAACCGGCTCCGCCGTGGGCGTCAGCAGATGCCGCCACCGCCGACGCCACCGTCGTCATGAACACGGGCGCCGGTGACAGCCGCGGACACCTGCTGGCCGAGCTGGGGGTGACCCGCTATCGGCTGCGCAACCCGGCACCCGGGCCCGAGCCGGTTGCAATGTCCGGTGTCAGCACTGCCGGCGATGCCCCGATCGCCACCGTCACGGTGCCGGCAACGGAAACATCGGTGGCCACCGGTGCGCACCAGCCGGCACCAGTGCACCTGCCTGACAACCACGGCATCCTTCTGAAGGTCAGCGCCGCCGACAGTGCCGCGGCACCGGCGAGCGGTGACGCGGCGAGGATCTGGGCACACGTGCTGGCCTGGATGGGGCTGGAAGATCACCAGGTCCACTGGCAGCCGGTGAGGCCGGGTGCAACGCCGGACGCGGATACGGTGGCCTTGCCAGCCGCCGCCCTCTGGCCTGAAGCGGAAGGCAAACGCGGCCTTTGGCTGGCACTGAAAGCGCCGGTGCGACACCTGCGTGCGTCGTCCCGGCGCTGACGGTCGGCGGCTCATCGTGGCAACCACCAGCCCCCTGCAACTGCGCCCGATGACGCTGGACGATCTGGACGCGGTCATGGCGATCGAGAACCAGGCCCAGCCCTACCCGTGGACGCCCGGCATCTTCCGAGATTGCCTGGCCGCGGGCTATCGCTCATGGCTGGCCGTGCGCGGCAACAGCGTGTGTGGCTTCGGCCTGTTGTCCTGTGCCGCCGGCGAAGGCCATGTGCTGAACCTGTGCGTGGCAAGTTCGCAGCGCCGCCAGGGCATTGCCCGGCGCCTGCTGCAACAGCTGCTGGATGATGCGCGTTCCGATGGCGCCGAACAGGTATTCCTGGAAGTGCGGCCAGGCAACCGGGCTGCCGTCCAGCTGTATGAATCGGCCGGCTTCAACCTGGTCAGCCGGCGCCCGGACTACTACCCGGGCAGGGACGGCGGCCGCGAGGATGCACTGGTCATGGCGATCCAACTCAGCTTCGGGCAGGGCAACGCGACCTGGGGCTGATTCGGTCGCGTCGTGGTCGGTTGGCAGCCATTGCCGTGCAGATTCAGGTTGAACGCACTCGTTGGCGGTTGTTGCCGACGCGAATGATCACGTGCGGCTTGTCTTGCCGTGTGCAGGTGTCCGGGCACGCCGAAACGTATGGGCGGCAGTGAGCCATCGCCGACCGTTCATCCACGCCGGTTTGCCGTAATTTTGCCGTACCGGGAATTGATTCAAGACGATTCCAGGCATTTTGCCTGGCAATCCGCGGCAGGCTCGATGAATTGGCGTGCCAAGTTATTGTTTTTATTGGTGGGCGGTACTGGGATCGAACCAGTGACCCCTGCCG
>CAZUZT010000128.1:0-2934 GCA_964624575.1 uncultured Rhodanobacteraceae bacterium
TCATGGATTTCGTCCGCGTCGGCCTGCCGCTGAACCTGATCTTCTGGGTGCTGGGGGTGATCTTCATTCCGGTGTTCTGGCCGTTCTGAGCCGGCGCCGATCCATGCCGCAAGCAGCGGCGGCTGAACCCGGGCCGCGGACGCGTTAGGCTCATCAGCTTTCAGGCACAGGGAGGCACGCCGTGGACCTGGCAGGACTCATCGAAGGCGTATTGGCGCCGATCGTCGACGGCATCAACGGCGTCATCTGGAACTGGCTGCTGGTCGGCCTGCTGCCCCTGGTCGGCATCTGGTTCAGCCTGCGCCTGGGCTTCATCCAGGTGCGCCGCTTCCCGCAGATGATCTCCGGCCTGGTGCGCGGCGCCGGAGGCGACAGTGCCGGCATTTCGCCCCTGCAGGCCTTGTCCACCAGCCTGGCCTCGCGCATCGGCACCGGCAACCTGGTCGGTGTCGCCCTGGCCCTGGGCGTGGGCGGCCCGGGGGCGATCTTCTGGATGTGGATGGCGGCGTTTTTCGGCATGGCCACCGGCTATGCCGAAAGCGCCCTGGCACAGCTGTACAAGCGCCGCGACATCTACGGCCAATACCGCGGCGGACCGGCAATGTACATGGCCTTCGGCCTGCGTCGGCCGGCCATGGCGATGGTGTTCTCGATCTGCCTGATCCTGGCCTTCGGCCTGGTGTTCAGCGCCGTCCAGGCCAATTCCATCGCCGAAGCGGTCACCGTCGCCTTCGACATCCACCCGGGCTGGACCGCCCTGGTGCTGGTGTTGCTGACCGCACCGGTCGTCTTCGGCGGCCTGCGCCGCGTCGCCCTGGTGGCCCAGTACATCGTGCCGGTCATGGCCCTGGGCTACCTGCTGCTGGCCGGCTGGGTGATCGTCAGCAACCTTGGGCAGGTGCCGGCGGCGCTGGTCCTGATCGTGCGCAGCGCCTTCGGCCTGGAACAGGCCGCCGGCGGCATCTTCGGTGCCCTGGCCGTGGCCCTGCTCAATGGCGTCAAGCGCGGCCTGTTCTCCAACGAGGCCGGCATGGGCAGCGCGCCCAACATCGCCGCCTCGGCGACACCGGTACCGCACCATCCGGCCACCCAGGGCCTGGTGCAATCGTTCGGTGTCTTCGTCGACACCCTGGTCGTGTGCACCGCCACGGCGTTGATGATCCTCCTGTCCGGAGTGCTCGGGCTCGACAACCACGCCGGCGCCGCCCTCACCCAGCAGGCCATGGCCGTGCATTTTGGCGACTGGGGCATGGCCTTCATCGCCATCGTGCTGTTCTTCTTCGCCGGCACCTCGATCTTCGGCAACTATGCCTATGCCGAGAGCGCAACCATGTTCCTGGGCGGCGGCCCGCGCGCGATCCTGTTGCTGCGCCTGGGCGGCCTGGCGATGGTGGTCTGGGGCTGCTTCGCCAACATCGGCATCGTCTGGGCCACCGCCGATGCCGCCATGGGCCTGATGGCCCTGATCAACCTGGTCGCGGTGGTGATGCTGTCCAAAGTGGTGATCGCCCTGAGCCGCGACTACGACCGCAAGCTGCGCAGCGGCAACCGCGCCCCGGACCTGGACATCTCCGACCTGCCGGGCATGGAAGAGGGCATCGACGCGCAGATCTGGCGCCGGCAAGGCCGTACCGGCTGAGGTCGGCGCCCGGGCCGAAGCTATCGGCGCCAGCCGCCGGTCCAGTTCCAGAGCAGGCGGCCCGGCCCCTGCGCTTGCACGCCGATACCAGCACACGGTTCCAGGCCCAATGTACGCGCGCGCTTATCCAGAGCGCCGCTGGTGATGCCGAAAAGATGCGGAATCGCCCCCCGCACTTTGACTTCCAGGAGCACGGCATCGGGCTGGCGGCAGGCCTGGCTGTCCAGCCACACCGGTTCGGCGCGGGGCCACTGGCCGCGGATCCAATCCGTCATCTGCGGCCGGGGATCGGCCGCAGCCGGCACCGGGGCGTAGTGGAAACGCGCCACGTGATCGCCCGGAATCACCAGGTACACCAGCGCGATGACGATCAACAGCACACCGATCCAGGCCAGGTTCCTGCCGATCGCGCGGGCCAGTGCCCGGGCGCGAGTCGGCATCGTCGCCGGACCGCCAGGCACCGGACCGGGCACACTCATGTCGCTTCCCCGTGGCCGCAAGTCCGGTTGCCGCAGCTTCGCGTCAACGCCTCATGCCGCATGCGGTCGGCCAGTGCCGGCCAGGCGGCATGCGCTGGAAACCATCGGTAACGCGGGGACGCCGGAGACAGCATGTCCGCCAGCCACTCAGTCACAGTCGGGTAGGAAGCGGGCGGCCAGTTGTTGCAGTTGGGCCGGATCACCGTTGTAGGGCCGCGGAAGAGCGAACTCATAACTGATACGGAAATCGCTGGCATCAGGCCCTGGTTCCATCCGCATTTCCCGTGTTCCATCAGGCAATTGATCATGGGAACACGCCGTGCTGATGCGGGCGTATTCCCCGGTGGCGGTGAAGCCGTTGATCAGCTGCAAGCCATCCTGCGCGGTGGCGGACATATCCCAGTCGAATTGCGAGTCCTGCCAGATGGCGGCGAAGCCGGCCGGCAGTTCGATGGCGGCATCGGTATCGGTGGGCGCGCCGGCGGCGCTGATCGCCGGTGTCGGCGCGGCGGCAACGGCGGCGAGAAGGCCGGCGGCGATGGCGGTCAGCAATTTGGGGTAGCTCATGATGTCGTCTCCTTGCTGGTGGCCGGATGTCCGGCCTCACAGCGATCAGTGTGCCCATTGCACAGCGTGGAAAGATAGCAGCCCTCGCGGCAAAGATGCCCGGCATGTCATGACACCGCCATCACCGGCAGCCGGCCGGGCGGCAACCGCCTTCAGCCGAAGAAGGCGTAGCACACGGCGATGGCGGCGACGAGGCCGGCCAGGTCGGAGAGCAGGGCGCAGGGCACGGCGTGGCGGGCGCGGCGGATG
>CAZUZT010000128.1:3034-6507 GCA_964624575.1 uncultured Rhodanobacteraceae bacterium
GCCGGCCAGGTCGGAGAGCAGGGCGCAGGGCACGGCGTGGCGGGCGCGGCGGATGCCGACGGCGCCGAAGTACACGGCCAGCACGTAGAAGGTGGTTTCGGTGCTGCCCTGGACCGTGGCCGCGGCCAGGGCCGGGAAGCTGTCGACGCCGAAGGTTTGCATGGTTTCGATCAGCATGGCGCGGGCGCCGCTGCCGGAGAACGGCTTCATCAGCGCGGTGGGCAAGGCATCGACGAAACGGTCATCCCAGCCACCCCAGGCAACCACGGCGCGGACGCCGTCCAGGGCGACATCCAGCGCCCCGGAGGCGCGCAGCACGCCGATCGCGCAGAGCATCGCAACCAGGTAGGGCAACAGGTCGCGGGCGACCTCGAAACCCTGCTTGGCGCCCTCGATGAAGGCTTCGTAGACCGGCACCTTGCGCCACCAGCCGGCGAGCAGGAACACCAGGATCAGGCCGAACAGCACCAGGTTGCCGAGCAGGCTGGACAGCGCCGCCAGGGCGCCGGCCGAGAGCGATGCGAGCAACGCCATGAAGCCGCCCAGCACCAGGCCGGTGGCGGCCAGCCAGGCCAGCACCACCGGATCGTGCAGGCGCAACCGTTGGACCACGGCCACGGTCAGCAGGCCGGCCAGGGTCGAGGCGCTGGTCGCCAGCAGGATCGGCAGGAACACCAGCGTCGGGTCGGGCGCGCCCTGCTGCAGCCGGTACATGAAGATGGTCACCGGCAGCACCGTCAACGAGGAGGCGTTGAGCACCAGGAACAGGATCTGCGCGTTGCTGGCGGTGTCCGGGCGCGGGTTGAGCGTCTGCAGTTCGCGCATGGCGCGCAGGCCGATCGGCGTGGCGGCGTTGTCCAGGCCGATGCCGTTGGCGGCGAAGTTGAGCGTGATCAGGCCGATCGCCGGGTGCCCGGCCGGCACCTCGGGCATCAGGCGCCGGAACAGCGGCCCGAGCAGGCGCGCCAGGGCATCGACCAGGCCGGCGCGCTCGGCGATGCGCAAAAAGCCCAGCCACAGGGTCAGGGTGCCGAACAGCAGCACCATGATCTCCACCGACAACCCGGCCATGTCGAACAGGGCGCCGACCATGGCCTGGAAGACCTCGGCCTCGCCGCCCAGCAGCCAGCGGCCGAAGGCGGCCAGCGCCGCAATCAGGAAAAAGGCCAGCCACAGGCCGTTGAGCATGCCGAAAGGTTCCTGGGTGATCGTGCCGGGGCGCGAGCATGGCACACGCCGGCACCGCGCCGGCCGACTGGCGGCGACAGGTGCCGGCAGGTTCGGGGATCGGGCCGTCAGTCGGCCGCGGCCGAAGGCGCGGCCACGGCCTCGGCCCGGGCCTGGCAGGCCATGACAGCGGCCGCGGCCGGGTCGGCGCACCAGGCCTGTTCGACCTGGGCCAGTCGCGCCTGCATGCCGGCACTGACTTCCGGCCACTGCGCCAGGATGGCACGGGCCTGGTGCAGGTGTTCACCGGCACCGTCGACATCACCCTGGTGCAGGCGGACCTCGGCCAGGGCCAGCAGCGCCTGGGCGGTTTGCGGGTCGGGCGTGGCGAAGGCCCGGCCGGCGATCGCCACCGCCTGGCGGGCGGCCTCCTCGGCCTGGTCCACGTGCTGCAACGCCAGCGCCTGGCGCGCGACATTGGTCAGCGCACGCACCAGCAACGGGTGGTCATCACCCAGGACCCGCGCACGCATCCGCGCCGACTGCTGCAGCAGCTCCAGCGCCTGTTCCTGCTCGCCCAAGGCCCGGTGCAACAGGCCCAGGTTGTTGAGCACGATGGCCTCGGTGGCGCTGCCGGCCGGAAACATCGCCTGCAGGATGTCGCGCGCACGCCGGTAGGGCGCCAGCGCCGCCTGCGACTGGCCCAGACCATCCAGGGCGTGGGCCAGGTTGCCGAGCATGGCCGCGCGGTCATCCGGCGCCACCGGCACCTGGTCGCGCTCGAAGGCGGCCACGGCCAGCGCCGCGTGATGATGGGCGCGCTCGTAGTTTTCCTCGGTCAGGTGGATGTAGGCGATATCGTTGTGCAGCGTGGCGTAGAGCACATCGTGCCGGCTGCCCAGCTCGTCCAGCAGCCGGCCATGGGCGGCCAGCGCACCGGAGACATCGCCCTGCAGGTACTGCAGCATGGCGCCGGCGGCGCGCAGGCGCAGGGTCTTGCCATGCGCCGGTCCAAACGCCGACTTGGCCTCGGCCAGGCCGCGCTGCAACTGCACGCCGGCCTCGTCCAGGCGATGCCGGTTGAGCAGGCTGTTGCCGATCGCCAGGCGCACCCCGGCGGCCAGGTCCGGGCGCGTGCCGAAGCGGATGTCGATCTGCCGCGCGGCCTCGCCCAGGGCTTCGTTGAGGGTCAGCTCGCTGCCGCTGACATAGGCATCGGAACTGTCCAGCACATCAAGCAGGAAGCGGTTCACCTGCTCCAGGTCGGCGGCATTGCGGCGCGCCTGCCCGGCCTGCCAGAAGGCGCTGCCGGCAGCAGCCAGGATCGCCGCCAGTGCCAAGCTGGCGGCAAGGGCGACGCGGCGGTGCCGGCGCAGGAACTTGGCGGCCCGGTAGCCGGGCGAATCCGGATGCGCGCGGACCGGCTGCCCGGCCAGCCAGCGGCGCAGGTCCTCGGCCAGGGCCAGGGCCGACCCGTAGCGGCGGCCCGGTTCACGATGCAGGGCCTTGCCGACAATGCGTTCCAGATCGGCGTCGATGCCGGCCAGGCGCAGCCGGCGCTCGATCTGGGAAAGCCCGGCCGTGGCCAGGCCCTGGCGCATGCTCGGCGGGCTGGTCTCGCAGACCAGGCGCTCGCCCTGGGCCGGGCTCAGGCCCTCAAGCTGGAACGGCCGGGTGCCGGCCAGCAACTCGTACAGCATCACGCCCAGCGACCAGACATCCGAGGCGGTGGTCAGCGGCTCGCCGCGCAGCTGTTCGGGGCTGGCATAGGCCGGCGTCAGCGCCAGCGTGCGGGTGCGGGTCAGATCGGCGGCGTCGGCATCGTCCTGGGCCAGGGGCCGGGCGATGCCGAAATCCAGCAGGCGCGGCTCGCCGTCGGTGCCCACCAGGACATTGCCCGGCTTCAGGTCACGGTGCACGATCAGGTGCTGGTGCGCCGCCTGCACGCCATCGCAGACGCGCGCGAACAGCGCCACCCGTTCGCGCACGCCGAGCCGGTGGCGCGCGCACCAGTCGGTCAGCGGCGGGCCGTCGACATGCTCCATCACCAGCCAGGGCAGACCCGAAGGCGTACTGCCGCCATCCAGGATGCGGGCGATGTTGGGATGGTCGAGCCGGGCCAGCAGGCGACGCTCGTTTTCGAACCGCTGCAGCAGCTCGGCCCGGCGCGGGCGTGCCATCAGCAGCAGGTCGCCGCGCACCAGTTTCAGCGCGGCCTGCTGCTCGTACAGGCCATCGGCCCGGCGCGCCAGATAGACCACGCCCATGCCGCCGGCATCGATCTGGCGCAGCAGTTGCCAGGCACC
>CAZUZT010000129.1:0-2007 GCA_964624575.1 uncultured Rhodanobacteraceae bacterium
GGACAGCGGCGCATCGGCCACGGTGACGGTGACCTGGTACTGGATGCTCTGGCCGGGCAGGACGTCGCTGCCGCTGGCCGGGTTGGCACTCTTGGCCACGGACACCTGCGGCAGATCAAGCACGGTCAGGTCGTCCTCGGCCGGATCCGGGTTGTCGCCCAGATCGGTTTCCAGGCCACCGGCCGGAATGGTGTTGGTGACGGTACCCGGCGTGGTGCTGGTGACATCGGCGGTGATGGTGCAGCCGCCGGCCGGAATTTCACTGCCGGTGGCCAGGGTGATGGTGCTGCCACCGGCAACACCGGCGACCGTGCCGGCGCAGGTGGTTGTCGGCGGCGAGACCAGGGTGACACCGGCAGGCAGGTTGTCGACCAGATCGGCAGTCAGCGTCGCGGACACGGCATTGCTGTTGCCCAGGGTGATGGTCAGGATGCTGGTGCCGCCGTTGTTGATGGTGTCCGGCGCAAATGCCTTGACCACCGTCGGCGGCGTGGCGGTCACGGTCAGGTCGTCTTCGGCCGGCAGCAGGTTGCTGCCCAGATCGGTGACCAGGCCGCCAGCCGGGATGGTGTTGGTGAACGTGCCCGGCGTATCGCCGGTGACCGGCGCGGTGATCGTGCACGAGCCCGGTGTACCGCCCGGAATCTGGGCGCCGGTCTGCAGCGTGATGGCCGAGCCACCAGCCGTACCGGCAACGGTGCCGACGCAGGTGGTGACCGGCGCGCCGGTGAGCGTGACACCGGCAGGCAGGGTGTCGACCAGGTCGGCGGTCAAGGTCGCCGCGGCGGCATTGGCATTGCTCAGGGTGATGGTCAGCGTGCTGCTGCCGCCAACATCAATGCTGTCGGGGTCGAACTGCTTGGCCACGGCCGGCACTGTGCTCGACGGCACGGTGACCGTGGCCGGGCACGGCGTGGTGCAGGTTTCATCGGCGCTGGCGGTGGCCGTGTTCTCCACCGGATTGGGTGGTGTGCTCTCTACCTGGGCGGTGATCGCCCACGTCA
This sequence comes from uncultured Rhodanobacteraceae bacterium, assembly GCA_964624575.1. Classification (GTDB taxonomy): domain Bacteria; phylum Pseudomonadota; class Gammaproteobacteria; order Xanthomonadales; family UBA2363; genus Pseudofulvimonas. The sequence continues at coordinate 1,005 of CAZUZT010000129.1, forward strand.
CCTGGCCGCCGACCGGCAGGCTGGCGATGGTCTCGTTCAACGCGCCAATGCCGCTGGCCGCCGGGCAGGTGGCACCGCCGCTGGCCGCGCAGGTCCAGGCAAAACCGGTCAGGCCGGTGGGCACCGGGTCGGTCACGACCACATTGCTGAGCGGGATGTTGCCGGTATTGCTGACCGTAACCGAATAACTGGCACTGCCACCCGGAATCAGCAGGGTGTCCGGGCTGGTCTTGGTGATCGCCAGCGCCGGCACCATGGCAACAATGTCGGTTTCTGTGCTGGAGCTGTTGTTGCCCGGATCGGTGTCGTTCACGCCCGGCGGCACGGCCACCGTGGCGGTATTGGTGATGCCCACACCCAGGGTGCTGGCCGTGCCTTCCACGATCAGGGTGCAACTGCCGCCCGGGGCGATGGTGGTGACGGTGCCGGACAGGGTGTTGCCGCTCAATCCATAGCTGCCCAGGGTGCACACTGGCGAGGTGCTGCCGCTGGCGCTGACGATCGACAGCGTCGAGAACTGAGCCGGAATGATGTCGGTGAAGGTGGCACCGGTCACGGTCGACGGGCCGTTGTTGCCGATGACAATGCTGAACTGGACGGTATCGCCATGGAACACGGTCAGCGGACCGGGCTGGAAGGCGCCACTGGTGCCCGGCCGCTGGCTCTTGTCGATCTGCAAATCGGCATTGAGCGGCACCGGGTCGATGGCGCAGCCCAGATGCGGCGCCATGTGCGCCGAGCATTCCTGTGCGGTGGCCGGCGTGATGCCGGTCGCACCCGGCAGACCCGGATCACCGCCGCCACCCACCTGGGCGCGGTTGACCAGCGGGTTGCTGGCATTGGCGGCCACCTGCGCGGTGTAGGTGATGGTGGTGCTGGCACCAGCGGCCAGGGACGTGTTGCGGTTGCAGGTCAGATAGCCTGGCGCCGGCGTGGCCGTGAAGGTGCAGCTGAAACCGCCGCTGTTGAAGCTGTTGCTGCCGACATAGGTCATGCCCGGCGG
>CAZUZT010000129.1:2107-6506 GCA_964624575.1 uncultured Rhodanobacteraceae bacterium
GTGCTCTGGCAGGTGGCCGAATCGTTGTCCTCGCGCACGCAGGTCCAGTCGGCGCCATCGGCACCGCCCTTGACCAGCGGGTTGGACCAGGTCATCGGCGCCGGCAGTTCGTCGCGGAAATGGATCGTGCCGACCGAATCGGCATCACCGCTGTTGCGCACGGTGAAGTGGTAGGTGGTCTGGCCGTTGATCGGCATCGAGTTCTGATGGTCGGTCTTCTCCAGCGTCAGCTGCACGCGGCGCACCGGGTCGGTGACCGAGGCGCAGCCGGTGAGTGTGCTGCTGGCATTGTCGGCCGGCGCAACCGGTGCCGGGCAAGCCTGTGCATCACCGGCATCGGGCAGGCCCGGCTTGGCCGGATCGCCGCCGCCACCGACGATGGCACGGTTGGTGACCGAAGTCGGCGCATCGGCGTCGACACTGATGGTGAAACCGATCGTGGCGCTGGCGCCCACCGCCAGCACCGCGCTGCTGTTGCACTCGACCACGCCGGCGGCATGGCTGCAGCTGAAGCCGCCGGTGGTGGTGAAGCCGCTGTCGAAGCTGATGCCATCGGGCAGCACGTCGACGATGCGGATCGGGTCGCTGGTCGGTGCCGAACCCAGGTTGGTCAGGGTCAGCGTGTACTGGCCGCTGCCACCGGCCAGCAGCGGGCCGGCATTGGACTTGCTCAGCGCCAGGAACGGGGCTTCGACGATGTCGATGTCGATCGCACAGCCCGGCGCGACATTGTTGTCGATACAGGCGCCGGTATTGCCGGGCGTCGGAACCGGCTTGTCGGGATCACCACCGCCGCCGACACGGCCGCGGTTGATGATGGCGCTGCCCGAGGGTGCATCGACGATCGCGGTAAAGCTGAACACGCTGGCGCCGCCGGCGGGAATCACCACCGGGCTGGTGCAGGTCAGCACATCGCTGGCCGCGCTACAGCTCCAGTCACCGCCCTGCGGGCCAGCCAGCGGCACCGCACCATCGGCAATGGAAAGCTGGGCCGGCAACACGTCCACCACCGTGATCGTGCCGGTGGTCGGTACCAGCGACTGGTTGCCCACGGTGAGCGCGTACGTGGTGGCGCCCGAAGTCAGCAGCACATCGCTGCCGTTGGTCTTGGTCAGTACCAGATCCGGCTGGCACTGGGCACCGGGAGGCACGCCAGGCGTGTCCGGTGCCATGAACGTGGCGACACCGCCGTTGTGGCCGAACGAGCCATAGGTATCGGTGGCGCCATTGCTTGAACGACCAGGCGCCCCGCCCTCGACCAGGGCCGTGACGGCCATCGCCGCTGGCGAGAAGACCACGAAGCCGCCGCCGCCACCACCACCAGGGCCATGACGTTCAATTGCGCCAAGGGTATTGCCGGCCCAGGCGTTGCCGCCGTCACCGCCACGGGCATCGACCTGGGCGCTGCCGCCTTCAGTGGCGTACAGGACCACCGAGCCACCGGCACCACCGCCGCCGGCGGCGTCATTGCGCACATTGTAGCCGGCGCTGCCGCGGACATCGATGATTCCGCTGCCGTCGATACTGCGCGCGCGCAGGATGACGACGCCGCCACCGGCACCACCGGACGAACAGATGCCGTTGCCGAAAGTGGTACCGCTGGAGCCACCGCCTGAGGTCACGCCGCAGGCAATACCCAGGTTCTCGTACCAGGCGGCATCAGCGGTGCCGTCGTTGTTGCCGCCGGAGCCGCCACCGCCACCCAGGATCACCCGGCTGAAGCTGATCTGGCTGGCATAGCCGGCGCCGCCGCGGCCGTTGGTGTCGTTCAGCGGTGCATCCCAGGGCCGGCCACCCAGGCCACCGGGGGCGTGGTTGCCGCCGCCGCCGCCGCCGGCGTTGCGGGTGTTGTTGGACGTGGCCGGAGAATAGCTGCCCTCGGTACCGCCGCCACCGGCATTGCCCGGCGCACCGCGCCCACGGTCACCCAGCGGGTAGCCCTGGATGCCGGAATCAACCACCTGCAACTGGCCGGTCGTGGTCACGGCCAGGCCGAAATCATTGGTCTTGCGCGCCATGTAGCGGGGCGTGCCGGCGATACCCTCGCCCTTGCCGCCATGGGCGACATTGGTGGCATCGACGAAGCGCCATGCCAGGTCGTTGCTGCTGGCACTGCCGGCGATTCCTGCGGCGCCGCGGAAGCCGCGCCCGGCAAGAAACACAGCGCGGTTGGCAATCCCTTCAACCGTGGCCGAACCCAGGGTCAGGGTGTCGGCGGCATCAACCGCGACAACACCACCACTGCCGCCATTCCAGGCCGGCGCTGTCACCCCGGCCAGGGTCGCCGAGGCGTACTGCGGAACCCGGATCACCTGATAGCTGCGCTGGCCCCGGCTGGTGCTGGCCGCGGCCTGTGTATAGCTGTGGCTCAAGGCCGGCTGGAAGCTGATGGTGTTGCCGGTACCGCCGCCGTTGCTGGCCCGGACGAACTCATGCCGACCGGCATTGCCCATGCTGGTCGTACCCGAGCCCACGCCGGTGCCACTGCCGTAGTTGGCATTGTTGGCGCTGTTGATCTGGCCATCCTGCATCTGGATCACCAGCAGCAGGTCACCGGCCTGGATGTTGCCAATGGCGCTGCCGGCGTGGCGCGTGCCCAGGGTCACCTGGGTGGCACCTGCCGGCACGGTGCCGCTACCCGCGTAGTAGGTGTTGACTACGCCACTGACGGTGCCACCGCCATCGTTGCCGGGAAGGCCGCACATCGCCTGGGCATGGGCGGAGGCAGGCAAGACAACCAGAGCGAGCAGGAACAGGCCTGCTGCAGCAAGATAGCGATGAATCATTGATTTGATATCCCTATGGAGTTTCTGGCGGGCGCAACTACGCGTAGCGAGCGGGCGCGAGCAGGCCGGACCGCCGATGAGGCCGTACAAGAAGCGATAACGATAGGCGAAAAAGTGCAAACTGCCCGAAGTTGTGGCAAATGTTTACATATTGAGCACAGGAATTTTCGGGTTGCCCCGAAATTCGACCCACTTTTGCCGCTGCACTGACGAGCTCCGCCGGTCTAACCGTCCCGCCCCGATACACGGGACGATGCGGCGCCGGGAACGATGGCGTGCAATCTGCACGGCCGGATTATAGATGACGCAGCGCAATAATGCGGATCGTGTCACAAAAGTTTACATACCTGGGCGCGGGCATACCGGCGCTCCCCGGGCAGGGCGGCCGGCGGGCTGCCGGAACTGGCACCACCGCTGTGATGTGGGACAGTCAATACCTACTGTTGGCCCTCGTTGGGCAGCGGCAAAGCGGCAGGCTCGACCGGCATCGGTGTGCCGTCCGGGCGCGGCCGCAATTGCCAGAACAGGTAGCCGATCACGGTCAGCGTCAACGCGCCCAGGGCCAGCCAGCGGCGATCGGCCATCAGCCACGGCGCCAGCAGGCCGGCGACGGCGGCATTGCAGACCAGCGACATGAACGCCTGCATCGACGACGCGCCGCCCAGGTGGCCGGGATAGCGGTCCAGCAGCATCAGGGTCATCGCCGGGAAGGCGATGGCGATGCCGAACGCCAGCAGCGAGATCGGCAGCACCGCCCAGGGAATCACGAACGGCAGGTCGGACACGGCATAGGCAACGCTGGCGATGCCGGCCAGCAACATCAGCACATAGGCCATGCCGACGCAGCGCTCCAGGCTGACCCGACCGGCCAGGCGGCCGGAAACCATCGCGCCGAGCATCATGCCGGCGATCATGATGCCGAAGAACCAGCCAAAATCCAGCGGCCCCAGGCCCAGGTGGCGGATGACGAAGGTCGGCGCCGAGGCGATGAACAGGAACAGGGCGGCAAAGTTGAAACTGGCCGACAGCGCCAGGCGACGAAAACCGGTATCGGCCAGCATCTGGCCATAGCTGCGCCATAGCCGCGGCAGCGATACCGGCGCCCGCCGTGCCGGCGGCAGCGTCTCCGGCAAGGCCAGGAAACATGCCAGCCACAACGAGGCCGCGAACGCTGCCAGGAACCAGAACACCGCGTGCCAGTCGGCCAGCGCCTGCACCCAGCCGCCGATCACCGGCGCCAGCGCCGGGGCGACGCCGAAGATCATCGCCACCAGGGACATCAGCCGTTGCGCTTCCGGCCCGGCGTACAGGTCACGGATGATCGCCCGGCCCACGATCAGGCCGACACCGGCGGAAATGCCCTGCACCGCCCGGAAAACCAGCAGCCATTCCAGGGTCGTCGCCAGCGCGCAGCCGATCGAGGCCAGGGTGAACACCGCGGTGCCGGCCAGGATCACCCGGCGCCGGCCCCAGGCATCCGACCAGGGCCCGTGGAACAGGGCGGTGGCGGCATAGGCCAGCAGGTACACGCTCAGCGTCTGCTGGATCGCCAGCTCCGACACGCCCAGATCGGCGGCCATCGCCGGAAAGGCCGGAAACATGGTGTCGATCGC
>CAZUZT010000130.1:0-6424 GCA_964624575.1 uncultured Rhodanobacteraceae bacterium
TCCGGGCCGCCAGTATTTTCAAGGTGGTCCCGGGTCAGTGCCCGGGACCGGCGCGGCATTATCCCACCGACTGCCGCCGCGGTCGATCAGTGCCGGGCCCGGCACGCGGGCTGCCGGCCCGACTGCCCGGCTGGCTATTGAGGCGACATCTTCCGCTGCGGTGCATGAGCGCCCGCCAACCATGACTTTGGACGCTGTCGCCGACCCGGCCCCGTCTTCTACGATGGCGCCATGTCATTTCGTGCCCGAGCCTGTTTCCCGAAACCGCCCTGACCATGGCCAGCCTGCGGATCAACTCCATCGCCCTGCTGCGCTATGCCGGCCTGTTCACCTGGGCCTGTGTCGGCCTGCCGTTGATCGTCGATGCCGACCAGCAGATCGGCCGTGGCCACTACTGGGCCTGGCTGGCCGCCTATCTGGCCTTCGGCCTGGCCTACTGGCTGGTCTCCCGCCAGATCAACCGGCGCACGCCGGCGATCCTGCGCCTGGTGCTGTTGACGGTGATGGCGCTGACCCCGGCGGCGATCAGCCATTTCAGCCAGACCGGCCTGAGCGGCGTCCTGCTGCTGGTCAGTGCCGGCGTGCTGCCCTGGCTGTTGCCGGTTCTGGCCGGTATCGCCTGGCTGGTGACCCAGAGCCTGTTGCTGGTGCCGGTATTTGCCATCCGCGAGGACTACACGGTGCTGCTGGCGTTCCTGCAGGTGGCGCTGTTCTTCGGCTATTCCAGCTTTACCTTCGTCACCTCCCTGGTCGCCAAGCGCCAGTCCGAGGCCCGCGACGAACTGCGCCGGCTGAACTCCGAGCTGCGCGCGACCCGGATGCTGCTGGCCGAGTCCAGCCGCGCCAACGAGCGCCTGCGCATCTCGCGGGAGTTGCATGACCTGATGGGCCACCATCTGACCGCCCTGTCATTGAACCTTGAGGTTGCCCGGCACCAGACCACAGGCAACGCCCAGGCCCATGTCCGCCAGGCGCAGTCCCTGGCCCGTCTGCTGCTGGCCGATGTCCGCGAAGTGGTCAGCACCCTGCGCCAGGAGGTTGCGGTCGACCTGGGCCAGGCCCTGGCGCGCCTGGTTGAAGGCTTCCCGGGCGTCAAGGTCAGGCTGACGCTGCCCGAAGACGTCACCGTGCACGACACCGAGCGCGCCCAGGTGCTGCTGCGGGTAGCGCAGGAGGCGATCACCAATGCCGTGCGCCACGGCAAGGCGGCCAACATCTGGATCGAGTTCGCGCGCCAGGCCGATGGCAGCCTGCTGGTCCAGGCGCGTGACGATGGCGCCGGCTGTGCCACGCCGCAGGCCGGCAACGGCCTGACCGGCATGGCCGAGCGCCTGGCGCGCTTCGGCGGCACCCTGGATTTCACCAGCGCCCCGGGCGAGGGCTTTCGCCTGCGGGCCATCCTGCCCACGGAGGAACACCCATGATTTCCGTCCTGCTGGTCGATGACCAGACCCTGGTCCGCCAGGGCATCCGCAGCCTGCTTGAGCTGTCCGATGACATCCGCGTGGTTGCCGAAGCCGCCGACGGTGAACAGGCGATCACGATGATTCCGCAGGTGGCGCCGGACGTGGTGCTGCTGGACATGCGCATGCCCGGCAAGTCCGGCCTGGATGTCCTGCGCGAGCTGTCGGCGGCCGGCAAGCTGCCACCGACCATCATCCTGACCACCTTCGACGATGACGAGCTGTTGCTGGCCGGCCTCAGATCCGGTGCCCGCGGCTATCTGCTCAAGGACGTGACCCTGGAGCAGCTGGTGGAGGCGGTGCACACCGTCGCGGCCGGTGGCTCGCTGGTACGGCCGGCAGTCACCCAGCGCCTGTTGACCGGCCTGGACGACCGACTGAGCAACGACTTCGCCAGCCTGGACCGTCCCGATCCATTGACCGGGCGAGAGACGAGCATCCTGCGCCTGATGGCCGGTGGTTACAGCAACCGGGAAATCGCCGGCTCGCTGTCGGTGGCCGAAGGCACGGTCAAGAACCATGTCTCCAACATCCTGTCCAAGCTGGGCGTGCGCGACCGCACCCGGGCCGTACTCAAGGCGTTCGAACTGGGTCTGATCTGATCCAGGAGCCGCCGGCACCGATGCCGGTGGCCCGCTGCCAGGCGGCGCCGCACGAACGGGTGATGCTGGGCGCGATGGCGCGTCTTCAAACCGGCCTGCCGCCGACCGATACCGCACCGCGGGCTGGCGGGAAAGGGTGGCCACGATGCCGACACGATCTGTCCGGAATATTCAGCCGACGTTGGCATTTGCTCCACGCGACGCTAACATTCCCGCTCACTTACGCCCCGCGAGTCCGGAGACGTCCTAATGCGTGTAATCAAGGAATTGCTGCTGGCCGCTGTAATTACAGTGGTTTTCTTCGCCATCTTGATGGTGATGCTACCCAGCAGCGTGGTGGTTGAGCGTTCGATCGAGATCAACCGTCCATTGGTCCAGGTCTATGACGTCGCCTCCTCGTTCAAGCAGTTCCCTGCCTGGTCGCCCTGGGGCGTGCGTGATCCGGCCACCCGATACACCGCTGTCAGCCAGGAGCTGAGCGGTCCCGGCGCCGAGATCGCCTGGCACAGCCAGCGCGACAAGCGTGTCGGCGATGGCGCGCTGCGCATCGTCGAAGAGGTGCCGATGGAGCGGATCCAGTATGAACTGGATGCGCCTTGGCGCGGCGACAAGCGCGCCCGTATCCGCATGGAGGAGAACGAGGCCGGTGCCATCGTCACCACCTTCCGGGTCGACGTGGATTACGACTGGGATCTGTTCGGCCGGGTCACCGGTCGCTATCTGGACGGTCATCTGGGCAATGACCTGAACTTTGCGCTGGGCCAGCTGAAGAACCGGATCGAGGCCCTGCCGGACGTGGACTATTCGGAAGCCTTCGAAGGCAAGCCGCCGATCGAGGTGGACATGGCGCCGATCAACGTCCTGCTGATCCCGGGCCAGGCGGCCACGCGTGAGCCGTACTCGATCCAGCCGACGGTGATGAACTTCACCCGCATCCTGACCGCCACCATCGACATCCAGAACCTGACCGCGACCGGCCCGCGCCTGGCCATGCTCAAGCGCTGGGGCCAGAACTACGATTTCGATGCCGCCGTGCCGGTAGCCGAGACCGAGGCCAACGAGCTGCCCGAGAACGTGGTGTTCACCACCATCGGCGAGGGCCGCTATCTGAAGATCAACTACCAGGGCGCCCGCTGGGACCTGCCGCGCCAGCGCGACATGCTGCTGGCCTGGGCCGGCGCCCACGGCTACCGGGCGGGTACCGGTTTCATCGAGGAATTCCTCAATGACCGTGGTGGCGAAGGCGATGACGCGATCCGTGATGCCGACCTGGAAACCAATATCTACCTGCCGCTGCGCCAGCCTGGCGATGTCGAGGAAGACGACGAACTGCCCGCCGAGGAGCCGGTGGCGGGCAACGGTGCGGGCGGCGAAGACGACGGCAGTGATGCCGCTGACCCGGACGATGCAGCCGATGGCGAACCGGCGCCGGACGCTGCCGACTGACCGCTGACGCGGACCATGACGGACCACGGTCGCTGGCCGTGGTCGCGCTGTCGGAGCTGTAATGCGGCCATCGGCCGCCGGTGCCGGCAAGGACCTGGTGCCAGCGCACGGCTGTCTGGCCAGGCAGCAGCGTATTCCCGGCCTGCGCCGGCCCGGGGCTGCCAGCCAGCGATGATGACAACGGCTGAAGGACGGGGCGCTGCACGGCGACACCGTCTGCGCCGGTGGCTGCAGGCCGACAACGGTATCGGCAGTCTGGAAACCGGTTTGGCGGCGCTGTTGCCCGCTGCCGGCGGCGACAGCGCAGGATGCATCGGCAAGGGAACTATCGCCGGTCGGCGCGATCAACCGCCAGTGCTGCCACAATGACGGCAGCCATGTACCGGGCAGGTGCCAACACCGGTGTCGCCGGCCAGTAGCCGGACACGCCGTGGCCGGCGCGGACGGCCCGACCGGATGCGTCCATGACCTGCACGCAACCGTGACCAATTGGGCAGCCCGGACTTTGCCGGCCGCAGCACGGGGTGTTTCCGGTCCGGATCGCAAAACATTACCCATCAGACAACAACCACCTGTACAGGGATGCGCATGATCGAGATCAACCGCTTGAGCAAACGCTATGGTGCCCTGCTGGCCGTCGACGACATCAGTTTCAGCGTCGAGCCCGGCCAGGTGCTGGGCTTCCTGGGCCCCAATGGCGCCGGCAAGTCGACCACAATGAAAATGATCGCCGGCTTCCTGACACCTACGGCTGGCTCGATCAGGATCGGAGGCTTCGATGTTGGCCAGGATCCGATCCAGGCTAAGCGCAGCATCGGCTACCTGCCCGAAGGTGCGCCGGCCTACGGCGAGATGACGCCGCGCAGTTTTCTGGGATTCATCGCCGACATCCGTGGCCTGGCCGGTGACCAGCGCCGCCAGCGCATCGACGAGGTCGTGGCCCGGCTCAACCTGCATCAGGTGCTCGACCAGAGCGTCGAAACCCTGTCCAAGGGCTTCAAGCGCCGGGTCGGACTGGCCCAGGCGATCCTGCATGATCCGCAGGTGCTGATCCTGGACGAACCCACCGACGGCCTGGATCCGAACCAGAAGCACGAGGTGCGCTCGCTGATCCAGGCCATGGCCAAGGACAAGATCATCGTCATTTCCACGCACATCCTGGAGGAGGTGCACGCGGTCTGCACACGCGCGATCGTGATCGCCGGGGGCCGCCTGCTGGCCGATGCGACGCCGGCCGAGCTGGCGCGCAGTTCGCGCTACCACGGCGCCGTTTCGCTGACTACGCCGGAGACGCCGGCGGTGGTCGAGGCGCTGCGCGGCCTGGCCGAGGTCGACCAGGTGGAGATCGATCCCCAGGACGGCCGTATCACCGCCTTCCCCAAGCAGGGCCGGCCACTGTTCCCGGTGGTCAGCGAGCTGATCCGCAACCGCAATTTCCCGGTTGACGAACTGGCCCTGGAATCGGGTCGTCTGGACGAGGTTTTCCGGCAGATCACGGTGCCGGCACAGATTGAGAGGGCCCGGGCATGAAATCGGCCACGATGAGCATCTTCCGGCGCGAGCTGGCCGGTTATTTCGCCACCCCCGTGGCCTATGTCTTCATCGCCATCTTCCTGATCCTGGCCGGGGCGATGACCTTCTATCTGGGCGGCTTCTTCGAGCGCGGCCAGGCCGATCTGAGCTCGTTCTTCACCTTCCATCCCTGGCTGTACCTGTTCCTGGTGCCGGCCGTGGCGATGCGCATGTGGGCCGAGGAACGCAAGTCCGGCACCATCGAGCTGCTGCTGACCCTGCCGGTGACCATGGGCCAGGCGGTGCTGGGCAAGTTCCTGGCCGCCTGGGCGTTCATCGCCATCGCCCTGGCGCTGACCTTCCCGGTCTGGATCACGGTCAACTACCTGGGCAACCCCGACAACGGCGCCATCCTGGCCGGCTACATCGGCAGCCTGCTGATGGCCGGCGCCTTCCTGGCGATCGGTTCGTGCCTGTCGGCGGTGACCCGCAACCAGGTCATCGCCTTCATCATCACCGTGGTGGTGTGCTTCCTGCTGCTGCTGGCCGGCTACCCGCTGGTGCTGGATGCCTTCAGCGGCTGGGCGCCGCAGGCCCTGGTCGACGGCATCGCCTCGCTCAGTTTCCTGACCCACTTCAATGCCATCAGCAAGGGCGTCATCGACTTGCGCGACCTGGTCTATTTCGGGTTGATGATCGGGGCCTGGCTGTATGCCTGCACCGTGGTTGTCGAACTGAAAAAAGCCGACTGAGGAGAACGCAAGCCATGTCTGCACTGAACCGTCGCTCGGCCACCATCGCCACCCTGGCGGTGCTGGCTGTCCTCGTCCTGGCCATTTTGCTGATCAGCAATGCGTTGCTGCGCGGGGCGCGCCTGGACCTGACCGAGAACCGGCTGTACACGCTGTCGGAGGGCACCCGCCAGATCGTCGGCAATCTGGATGAGCCGATCACCCTGTACTACTTCTTCTCCGACCGGGTCAGTGCCGACCTGGCCCAGGGCCAGCAACTGCGCACCTACGCCACCCGCGTGCGCGAATTGCTGCAGGAGTTGGCCAGCAAGGCCGGCGGCAACATCCAGCTGCGCGTGGTCGATCCGCTGCCGTTCTCCGAAGAAGAGGATCGTGCCACCGCCTTCGGCATCACCCCGGTGCCGGTCGGCGCCGCTGGCGAAAACCTGTATTTCGGCCTGGCCGGCAGCAACTCCACCGATGGCACGGCGGTGATCCCGTTCTTCCAGATGGACAAGGAAGCGTTCCTGGAATATGACGTCGCCAAGCTGATCCACGAACTGGGCCAGGACAGCCTGCCGGTGGTCGGCCTGTACACCAGCCTGCCGATGTCCGGTCAGTTCGATCCGTCCATGCGCGCGCTGCCACAATCCTGGGTGGTGCTGGAACA
>CAZUZT010000131.1:0-2166 GCA_964624575.1 uncultured Rhodanobacteraceae bacterium
TGCGCTACGGCGAGAACCCGCACCAGCAGGCCGCCTTCTACCGCGACCTGCATCCGGCGCCGGGCTCGCTGGCCACCTTCCAGCAACTCCAGGGCAAGGCGCTGAGCTACAACAACATCGCCGATGCCGATGCCGCCTGGGAATGCGTGCGCCAGTTCGAGGCGCCGGCCTGCGTCATCGTCAAGCACGCCAATCCGTGTGGCGTGGCGGTGGCCGCCAGCGTGTCGCAGGCCTACGGGCAGGCCTACGACACCGATCCGACCAGCGCCTTCGGCGGCATCATCGCCTTCAACCGGCGGCTCGATGCGGCCACGGCCAAGACCATCCTGGACCGCCAGTTCGTGGAAGTGCTGATCGCACCGGACTACGACGAAGGCGCACTGGAATACGCCGCGAAGAAAGCCAATGTCCGGGTGCTGCGGATCCCGCTGGCGCCGCCTTCGCCCGGCTTCATCGATGTCCGGCGCGTCGGCTCGGGCCTGCTGATGCAAAGCGCCGACGACCGCGTGGTCGGCCGCGATGAACTCAAGGTGGTGACCCGGCGCGCGCCCACCCCGGCGCAACTGGATGACCTGCTGTTTGCCTGGAAGGTGGCCAAGTTCGTCAAGTCCAACGCCATCGTCTATGCCCGCGACCAGCGCACCCTCGGCGTCGGTGCCGGCCAGATGAGCCGGGTCTATTCGGCGCGCATCGCCGGCATCAAGGCCGCCGACGCCGGGCTGGAGGTGGCCGGATCGGTGATGGCCTCCGATGCCTTCTTCCCGTTCCGCGACGGCCTGGATGCCGCCGCCCAGGCCGGCATCGCGGCGGTGATCCAGCCCGGCGGCTCGATGCGCGATGACCAGGTCATCGCCGCCGCCGATGAGCACGGCATCGCCATGGTGTTCACCGGCGTGCGCCACTTCCGGCACTGAAGTAGCCGCCGGCACCGGGTGGCTTCGGCCTGCCCGCACACGGCGGTGTCATGGCGCCCAACATCATGGCTCCGGCTGTCGTGCCCGGCGGCCAGCGCCAGGCCCAGACCGGGCATCAGCCCATCACCGGGCCATCATCGGCCCATCATTGGCTCAGCGCCGCACAGACTGCGGCCCGGTTGGGCCGGCCACGGCCGGCACCTTGCCGGCATCGTCATCGGCCACGCCAACGCCATGCTCGCCCTGCAAGGCCAGCAGCTTGAACGCCAGCGCGATGTCCTCGCGCCGGCGCGCATCGACACGCAGCAGCGGCACCACCAGGCCATGCCCGCGCAGCACCTGCTGGCACTGGCTGAGCAGGCTCGGCACCGGCGCCGGCCCGGGCGCCATCGGCGGACACTTGTTCAGCGCCACCACGCAGGGTCGCCGGCGCAGCTCGTCGCCATAGTCGGCAAGCACGCCGGCAAGCTGGCCGGGAACATCCGCCGCCTGGGCATCCACCAACACGATCACACCCAGCAGCCCCGGGCTGATGACATCGAACATGAAGCGGAAACGGCTTTGCCCGGGCAGGCCGTACAGGCGCACGCGCTCGCCATCCTCCAGGTGGATCTCGCCGTAATCCATGGCCACGGTGGTGGTGGCCTTGACCAGGGCCAGGGCATCACTGCAGGGCACATCGGTGACGATCGGCTCGCAATCGCTGACCGCACCGATACCCGTGGTCTTGCCGGCACCGGGAGCGCCGATGAAGGCGATCTTGTGCACCGCCTTGCGCGGCTGGGGTGCACAGCGCCGGGCACCCTCACGTCCGGCATGCGCGGCGCCGGCCTGGCCAGGAACCGCATCGTGTTGAGCACCACCGCGGTGGCGCTGGCCGGTCAACGGCTTCATGAGGCCAGCCCCAAGGCGCGTGCCAACCGTGCCGATAACCGGGCCCAACCGCCATCACGGCGTGGCCGCGCCCGTGCCGCCGTCATGTCGCCAAGGTCGGCAACCGGTACCGCCACCGGGGCCGGTTGCGGCTGCAGCAGGCCGGCCGCCAGCAACCGTCGCAGGCACTGGTCCACCGTCGCCGCCGCCATGCCCGACTCCTGGCGCAGGGCCACCACCGTCCGGGCGCTGGCGGCGAGCATCGCCAGCAGCGGCCAGCATGATTCCGGCCAGTCCTGCCAATCCAGCGGCCAGGCGGCCAGGCGGTAGGCCATGGTCGGTCCGGCCGCAGCCGGAGCGGCGGCCGGCATTGCGGCGG
>CAZUZT010000131.1:2266-5103 GCA_964624575.1 uncultured Rhodanobacteraceae bacterium
GTCGGCCTCGTCGAAACCCACGCCGGCGATGCGGGCGGCATTCATGCCGTTGACGGCCATCGCGCTGCGCCCGGCCAACCGCCGCAGCCGGCATTCCTTGCCATCACTTCGGTGCGCAGTGCGCCCATCCCCGTAGCCACTCCCAAACCCGTTGCCAGTGGCCGCCGCGCCTCGCCCCGTGCGGTCCGGCGCACCCTGGCTGTCATCGTCATGTGTAGACGGGAAAGTCCACAGCCGTGTTCTTTCCCCGTCGCCAACATTGTTGCCCAGCGATGGCGCTGGCAACATGGGGAGTTCCCTTACCGCGTTACCTGCCGGGCAAACCGCCGCCGGCAGAGGCCGGCATGCACCCATGCGCCGGCCGTGGCCCGGATGCCCGGACCTGCCCCACGGCCGCCGGCCGGCCGGCATAAGGGAATCCCGCATGCAGCGGCGGCGCGCTCTGGCTACCATCACCGGCTGCATTGCAAGCCGGCCCGGTGCCGGCGAGTTGGCCTCCCCCGTGGCAGGCCGCGGCCCGGCAGCCCCGGGTCCGGCCCCAGCCAGGCAGGCCGTTCGCAGCCCGGCGCCACCGCCGCCGCCACCAACAACGCGTGGCCGGCCATAGCCGGGGAACAGGTTCAGATGGCATTCCATGACGAGGTGACGCCGTTGGCGATCACCGGCACATCGGCGGCACCGGCCACGGGCGACGCGCCGCGTGTGCTCGTGGCCGCCGCCAGCGTCTTCCTGCGCAAGGCCCTGGTAGCCCTGGTTGCCGAACACTGCGAACTGGATCTGGTCGCGGTGCTCGGCCAGGCCGCCGGGCTGGCCAGTGCCATGGCCCGGCACCGGCCGGAAATCCTGCTCGCCGACCAGTGCATCGCCGCCGCCCTGCCCGGCCTTGACCACACCCTGCGCGCGCGCCGGGTGCTGGTCGTCTCCCACCGCAGCCATGCCGGCATCCGGCCCGGCTACGACCCCGCCGGCATTTGCGGCTTTTTCGGCCTGCATGCCGAAGAAGCGGCGATCCATGCCGCCCTGCGACGCATGGCCGGCTGCCGGACCACCGTCAGCCGCGCCGATGGCAGTTGCCGCCGCTGCCCGCTGAAGGCATCGCTGCAGCCGTCGCCCTTGCCGCTGTCACCGCGCGAGCGCGAAGTGTTCGCGCTCATCGGCCAGTGCCAGGGCAACCGCGAGATCGCCGCCGGCCTGGGCTGCAGCGTCAAGACGGTCGAGGTGCACCGGGAAAACATCAAGCACAAGCTGGGCCTGCGCACCGGCCTGGAACTCACCGCCGGCGCCCTGGCCTGGTGCCGCGGCGAGCACCTGGCCCGTGGCCCGACGCCGTGATCGCGGCTACCGCCGGGTAAGCCCGGCAACGGCCGCCCGGCCCCGGCGCCGGTCACGGCGCCGACACCGGCAGCGGCTAGAATCGGCGCCATGACCAGTCAAGAACGCCGCACCAAGATCGTCGCCACCCTCGGCCCGGCCACCGACAGCCCGGAGCGGATGCGCCGCCTGCTCGATGCCGGGGTCGATGTCGTGCGCATCAACTTCTCCCACGGCGATGCCGACGAGCACCGGCGCCGCTGCCGGCTGGTGCGCGATACCGCCGCCGCGCTGGACCGGGAAGTCGCCGTGCTCGGCGACCTGAGCGGCCCGAAGATCCGCGTCGAGCGTTTCGCCGACGGCCCGGTCGCGCTCAAGGCCGGCGAGCGGTTCATCCTGGACGGCCGCCCCGATGCACCGCCCGGCGATGCCGGCCGCGTTGGCGTCAGCTATGCCGGCCTGGCCGGCGATGTCGCCGTCGGCGACACCCTGCTGCTGGATGACGGCCTGGTCAGCCTGGAGGTCACCGCGGTGGACGGCTCGCAGGTGCACACGCACGTGCTCGCCGACGCCGTGCTCTCCGACCGCAAGGGCCTGAACCGGCTCGGCGGCGGCCTGTCCCTGGATGCCCTCACCGACAAGGACCGCGACGACATCCTGCTGGCCACCGAGTTGGGCATGGATTTCATTGCCGTCTCCTTCTGCCGCAGCGCCGCCGACATCGAACTGGCGCGCTCGCTGCTGCAGGCCGCCGGCAGCGATGCCGACGTGATCGCCAAGATCGAGCGCGCCGAGGCGATCACCAACCTGGACGAGATTGTCGATGCCAGCGATGCCGTGATGGTCGCGCGCGGCGATCTGGGCGTGGAGATCGACGACGCCGAGCTGCCCGGCCTGCAGAAGAAGATCATCCGCGTCGCCGTCGGCCGCAACCGGGCCGTGATCACCGCCACCCAGATGCTGCAGTCGATGGTCGACTCGCCCATCCCCACCCGCGCCGAAGTGCTGGACGTGGCCAATGCCGTGATCGACGGCACCGATGCGGTGATGCTCTCGGCCGAGTCGGCGATCGGCCGGCACCCGGTGCAATCGGTGGCCACCATGGCGCGCATCTGCGCCGCCGCCGAACGCCAGTTCGAACCGCCGCTGGACCTGGCCCCCGGCGACCGCGACCTGGCCCGCACCGACCAGGCCATCGCCCTGGCCAGCATGTTCCTGGCCCGCCAGATCGAGGTCCGGGCGATCCTGGCGCTGACCGAATCCGGCGCCACCGCACGCTGGCTGTCGCGCTACCGCAGCCAGGTGCCGATCTACGGCCTGTCGCGCACCGCCGCCGCGCGCCGCCGCATGTCGCTGCTGCGCGATGTCTTCCCGATCGATTTCCAGGCGCCGCCGGGCAACCCGCAACTGGCCGCCCGCGCCGCCGTCCAGCGCCTGTTCGACCTGGGCCGCCTGGCGCAGGGCGAGCGCGTGATCCTGACCACCGGCGACCACACCGGCGCCCTGGGCGGCACCAATACCCTGAA
>CAZUZT010000131.1:5203-6286 GCA_964624575.1 uncultured Rhodanobacteraceae bacterium
TGTCCCGCAAGCCGCCGTCCCTGGCCAGCCAGTACCTGGAACTGACCAAGCCCGGCGTCGTTGCCCTGCTGGTGTTCACCGCCCTGGTCGGCATGTTGCTGTCGGTGCCCGGCCTGCCGCCGCTGCCGGCGATGGTCTGGGGCCTGCTGGGCATCGGCCTGGCCTCGGGCTCGGCCGCCGCGATCAACCACCTGCTGGACCGGCGCATCGACGCGATCATGGCGCGCACCGCGCACCGGCCCCTGCCCAGCGGCCAGTTGGGCACGCGCCAGGTGCTCACCTTCGCCCTGGCCCTGGGCGCGCTGGCAATGGCCATCCTGGTGGTCTTCGTCAATGTGCTGACGGCCTGGCTGACCTTCGTCTCGCTGATCGGCTATGCCGTCATCTACACCCTGTATCTGAAGCGGGCCACGCCGCAGAACATCGTCATCGGCGGTGCCGCCGGCGCCGCACCGCCGGTGCTGGGCTGGACCGCGATCACCGGCGAGGTCCACGCCCACGCGCTGCTGCTGTTCCTGATCGTGTTCGTCTGGACGCCGCCGCACTTCTGGGCCCTGGCCCTGTACCGGCGCGAGGATTACGCCCGCGCCGACATTCCCATGCTGCCGGTGATCTACGGCGAGGGCTTCACCCGCTGGCACGTGCTGTTCTACACCATCCTGCTGGTGATCGTGACCGTGCTGCCGTGGCTGACCGGCATGAGCGGGCTGTTCTACCTGGGCGGCGCGCTGGTGCTCGGTGCCGGCTTTTTGTACTACGCAGTGCGCCTGCTGGACCCGCCCGACGAGCAGTTCGCGATGCAGACCTTCCGCTACTCGATCATCTACCTGATGGCGCTGTTCGCCTTCCTGCTGATGGACCACTACCTGCTGCCGGCGGCGCCGGAGCTGGTCTGGCAGTTCCAGCCCGGCCAGGCCATCGGCGACTGAGCCGCGCGGCGAAAAAGCCTGCGCCGCAGCGCGTCGCAGCATCCACCCCGGCCCTCCTTGTGGAAGAAGGAGGGAGTAAAAAGCTTCCCCTTCGCGCGCGAAGGGGGAGTGAGGGGGATGCGCCGGGCGCGCAGCGCACGGCGAAAGAGCCTGC
>CAZUZT010000132.1:0-3780 GCA_964624575.1 uncultured Rhodanobacteraceae bacterium
CCGCCATCATGCAGTTCGATTCCCTGTCCTTCCTGCTGTTTTTTGCCTGCGTGCTGGCCGGGGCGGGCCTGGCGCGTGGCTGGGGGCTGCGCAAGAACTTCCTGCTGGCGGCCAGCTATGTGTTCTATGCGGCGTGGAGTCCGGCTTTCGTGTTGTTGCTGGCCGGCAGCAGCGTGCTGGACTGGTGGCTGGCACGGCGCATTGCCGCTGCCGCTGCGCCGCGGGTGCGCAAGGGCTGGCTGGCGCTGAGCCTGGCGACCAACCTGGGCGTGCTGGCGCTGTTCAAGTACGGGGCCTTCCTGCACGGGAACCTGGCCTGGCTGCTGCAGGGCGCCGGGATCGAACTGACGGCGCCGGGCTGGAGCCTGGTGCTGCCGGTGGGGATTTCCTTCTACACCTTCCAGTCGCTGTCCTACACGATTGATGTCTACCGGCGGCAGGTGCAGCCGACGCCCTCGCTGCGCGATTTCTGCCTGTTCGTGGCGTTCTTTCCGCAGCTGGTGGCCGGGCCGATCGTGCGCTATTCGCAGTTCGAGCGGCAGTTGCAGGTGGCCCGTGGTCCATCCTGGGCGGGCATGGGTCCGGGCCTGATGCTGCTGGCCTGGGGCCTGTTCCTGAAGGTGGTGCTGGCCGACGGGCTGTTCGCGCCGGTGGCCAATGCCGCCTTCGCCGTCGATGCCCTGCCCGGGGGCGCGGGCGCGGCCTGGGCCGGCGTGCTGGCGTTCTCCGGCCAGATCTTCTGCGATTTTGCCGGCTATTCCTGCTGTGCGATCGGTGCCGCGCGCTGCCTGGGCTTCTTCCTGCCGGTGAACTTCCGCCAGCCGTATGCGGCGCTGGGCTTCAGCGATTTCTGGCGCCGCTGGCACATCACCCTGTCCTCGTGGCTGCGCGATTACCTGTACATCGGCCTGGGCGGCAACCGGCGCGGGCCGTGGCGCACGTGGCGCAACCTGATGCTGACGATGCTGCTGGGCGGGCTGTGGCATGGCGCGGCCTGGCAGTTCATCGCCTGGGGCGGCTTGCATGGCCTGTACCTGGCGGGCGAACGCCTGGCCCGCGACCGTGCCGGCTTCCGCCCGGAAGCGCTGACCGCCGTGCCGGCGCTGGCCTACGGCCTGCTCACGCTGCTGCTGGTGGTGTTGGCCTGGATTCCATTCCGGGCGCCGGACCTGCCCCATGCCACCGCCTACGCCGGGCAATTGCTGGCACCAGCCACGGCGGCGATGACCATCGACCAGCAATTCGCCATCGCCGGCTTCGCGGCACTGGTGCTGGTGCACGTGCTCGGCCGCCGGACCAGTTTCGAGACCGTGGCGATGCGTCTGCCGGCGCCGGTGCTGGCATTGCTGCTGGCCGGCCTGCTCACGGCCACCGTCCTGTCGCCGGGGGAAACCCATGCCTTCATCTACTTCCAGTTCTGAGCGGCAGCCCGGCCGGCTGCCGGAGCCGGGCAACGATCTGCCGCACTGGCCCGAAACCGGCAACCGGCGCCTGGCACGGGCCTGGTTGCTGGCACCGGTTCTGGCAGTGATGCTGCTGGCGGCGTGGGAAGCTGGCTGGCGCGGGCGCGGCTTTGTGCCGGAGGTGACCGATTCGCGCCAGCTGTGGGCCCTGCACCGCGATCGCGCCAGCAAGTCCGGCGATGCCTGGCCGGCGGTCTTCCTTGGCGCCTCACGCACGGTCTATGGCATCGATCTGGATACCTGGCGCGAACTGGCGCCGGCGCAGCGGCCGGTGATGCTGGCAATCAACGGCCATCACCCGGTTGCCACGCTGCGCGATCTGGCCGAAGACGAGGACTTTTCCGGCCTGGTGATCTGTGATGTCGACAGCCACGGCCTGTTGCCCCGTTACTGGGACATGCAGCAACCCTGGCTGGATTATTGGCACCGCGACTGGACGCGGGCCTGGAAGCTGCACCGGCGCCTGCTCACGCCCTGGCAGGAAGCCAGCGTGCTGGCGCGGCCGGACCTGGGCCTGTGGCCGAGCCTGAAACGGCTGGCGACGGGGCAGCACGGCGGACACGGCCCGGGCTACGTCGAGCATGACCGCGACCGCACCGGCGCGCTGCATTTCGAGCGCACCGACGCCGCCGGCCTGGCGGCGCATTTCGATGCCGGCGCCGCCGACAAGCTGGTCGCCTTCCCGCCACCATCGCCCGCGCAATGGCTGGCTGATCTGGCGCCGGTGGAGCGCTGGGCCGCTGCCATCCAGGCCCGGGGTGGCCGCGTGGTCTTCGTCAACCTGCCGGTGGCCGGCCGGCTTACCGAGCTGGAAACCGGCTACATGCCGCGGCCGGAGTACTGGGATGCTTTCGCCGCCCGGCCGGGCATCCATGCCCTGCACTGGCTGGACGTGCCGGCGTTGCGTGCCTTGCCCCTGCCCGATCATTCCCATGTCGATGCCGCCGACCGGCCGGCGTTGACCCGGGCCCTGATCACCGCACTGGCCGAACGCGGCTGGCTGGCACCACGCGATACCTTGGCCACGCCGGTGATGACCGGTGATGGCGGCAGCGGCTCCGGTGGCTGAGCCGGGAGCGCGCTGAGCCGGCCCGGCGCTGGCCAGAGGTGTGCGCTGGATCGCAACCTGGCCAGGCTTGCTGGCGGCTGAATGATTTTCCCGGCATCGGCAAGGCAATGACTTCCGGCCCGCGGCGCCTTTGCGGCCACTGCGTAATGTAGGCCCCGAAGTCCACATGAACCTTGACCACGAGCCCGCCATGAACCTCCCGCACAGCCATTCCAGCGTCATCACCCCGCCCCTGCACGAGGCCCAGGCCGCGGCGCCCGTTCCCTCCGGCTACCGCGACGGCGAACGCAAGCCGCGCCAGCCCGGCACCGGCTACGGCAAGAGCAGCGGCTACGGCCAAAGCCACCACTACGCCGACCAGCGCGAACGCCCGCTGTTCCGCTGCGGCTGAGCCCTTGAAACCCTGCGGGTGACGGCCTTTCCGGTCTCGCCCGCAGCCCGGATCGCGCCCCGGAAACACCGCCGTGGCAGCCGCTTTGCAAGCCAATGAAAGATCCGTGATGGGATCGCCCCACTTTTGCCGCTATCCATGACAGGAAGGAGGAGAGTGGGCCGCAATTCCGCATCGGAGCCGGCCACGGTTGACTTCCTCCGGGGAAGGAGAGCCCCGGAGGAAGTTTTTTTCCCACACTGACCACCCGCACTGCCACCGCCGTGCCGGTTGTCATCGGGCACGGCGACCCACGCGGCTCTGCGCCACGATGCGGCACGACAGCCCGGCGCACAGGCGGATCCGACCATCACCGCACCGGCCGCCTTTGCCCAGCGCGGCCCTGCCGTTCAGCGCCGGCACATTCCGGCCGGGCAGGCAACCGGATCAGTCCGATACGCGCATCGGCGGTAACCTGGATCGGTTGCACCTCGAGCCCGTCCGCGGTCCGGCCACCCGGGTCGGCACCATCAGAACTGCCTTCGACCACGCCGGCGGGTTAAGGTCTGCCTCCCCGGTTCCACTCTGACGCCATGCCCGACCCCGCCGTACCGGCAGCAAGCCTGCGCCTGCTGCAACGCCCCGCCTGCCTGTTGTGCCTGGAAGCCGAATGGGTGCTGGCCCAGGCCGGCATCGAACAGTTCCTGCGCGTCGACATCGAGCGCGATCCGGCCCTGGAAGCGCGTTACGGCAGCCGCATTCCCGTGCTCGTCGATGCTGCCGGGCGCGAACTGGACTGGCCGTTCGACGCGGCCGGCCTCGGCCCCTGGCTGGCTGCCGGCCGGTGACGGACTCGGGCGCATGCAGAAGGTGCCGGC
>CAZUZT010000132.1:3880-6279 GCA_964624575.1 uncultured Rhodanobacteraceae bacterium
AACTGTGGCTGGTCGCCGCCGGCACACCGTACTGGCGCGCCTTTGGACACCCGCAGCGTCTGTTGTTGCCGGCGGTCTACGCCGGCCTGCGCTGGCTGGCCCAGCTACGCGGCCATCTGCCCGGGCGCCGGCTGGGCTTTGCCGGCAACGAAGCGCGCGGCCTGATTGCCGACTGGTCGCTGGTCGGCCAGAGTGGCCGCTACCGGGCCGCCGGCCTGGCGGTGGATCTTGACGCCGCCATGGCCAGGGTGCGGCTGCCGGTGGCTGGCGTCACCCTGGCGCGCGACTGGATGGCACCGGCCAGCTCCCTGGCCGGCCTGGTTGCCCGGCTGGCAGCCACCCGGGACCGGCACACCGTGCTCGACGCCGATGAACTGGGCGTGAGCGCCGATCATTTCGCCTGGATGCGCCAGCCGCAGGCGGTGGCCCGGCACCTGCTGGCCGGCCTGCCGCCGGTGGATCGAAGCAGGCCGCCTGCGCCTGGCGACCCGAGTTGGGAACTCAGCCGGCCAGTGCCGCCTTGACCCGGGCCGAAAGCTCCTGCATGTCGGCGCGTCCGGCGGTGCGGGTCTTCAGGGCCGCCATCACCTTGCCCATGTCGCGCGGACCTTCAGCCCCGGTCTGCTCGATGACTTCGGCCAAAATAACGTCCAGCTGCGCATCGGACAGCGGTTCGGGCAGGTATTCCTGCACGATGGCGATCTCGAACTGCTCCTGCCCGGCCAGGTCGGCCCGGCCGGCGGCCTGGTACTGGACCGCCGAGTCGCGGCGCTGCTTGAGCATCTTTTCCAGCACCACCAGCACCTGGCCGTCGTCGAGCTCGATGCGTTCATCGACCTCGCGCTGCTTGACCGCCGCCAGGATCAGGCGGATCACGCCAAGACGCGGCTTGTCGCCGGCCTTCATCGCCGTTTTCATGTCGCTGACCAGTTGGTTTTTCAGGCTCATGATCGATGCTCCGTGGTGAGTGGTGGTGACCAATGTACGCCGCCGCATTTGCGACCACAGTGACGGTGGCTACCGCTGGCCGTCCCGGATGGCGGAAAAAACCTGCGCACAGCCGAAAGCCGGCCACGAGGGCCGGCCGGAGGGTCCGGGGCGTTCGCCGCCGGACCCTTTGGACATCAACTGGAGAGTGCCCGCATCACGGCAGCCGGGCCGGCACAGGGCCGGCGGCGCCGTGGCGGCAAATCAGTAGAGCCGTTGCCGCTTGGTGACGTCGCGGCCCATGCGGCGCAGATTGCGCTTCACGGCAGCGGCATGCTTGCGCTTGCGTTCGGTGGTCGGCTTTTCGTAATACTCACGCTTGCGCGTCTCGGCCAGGACACCGGCCTTTTCACAGGTGCGCTTGAAACGGCGCAGGGCGTACTCGAACGGTTCGTTCTCGCGAACTTTTACGGAAGGCATGAAATCTCCAGGATGTGTTCTACAGTGACTCTTGATTCCGGCACCCGGCGGCTGCCGACGCGACGAAAACAAGGGCGCAAGATTATACGCATGGACAGGCAGGAAAGCAAAAACATGATCATCCTGGGCGTGGAGACGTCCTGCGACGAAACCGGGGTGGCGGTGATCGATTCGCAACGCGGGCTGCTGGCCCATGCCCTGTACAGCCAGATCCCCCTGCATGCCCTGTATGGCGGCGTGGTGCCGGAACTGGCCAGCCGCGACCACGTGCGCCGGTTGCCGCCGATGATCAGCCAGGTGCTGGAGGAGGCAGGCATCACCACCGCCGAGCTGGATGGCATCGCCTACACCGCCGGCCCCGGCCTGGTCGGCGCACTGCTGGTCGGCGCCGCCACGGCGCGCTCGATGGCCTGGGCGCTGGGCATCCCGGCACTGCCCGTGCACCACATGGAGGGCCACCTGCTGGCGCCGGCGCTGGAGCCCGATCCGCCGCCCCCGCCCTATGTCGCGCTGCTGGTATCCGGTGGCCACACCCTGCTGGTGCAGGTGCAGGCGCTGGGCGAGTACCGGCTGCTGGGCGAGACCCTGGACGATGCCGCCGGTGAGGCCTTCGACAAGACCGCGCAACTGCTTGGCCTGCCCTACCCGGGCGGACCGCATCTGGCGCGTCTGGCCGAGACCGGCGAGCCCGGGCGCTTCCGTTTCTCGCGTCCCATGACCGACCGGCCGGGCCTGGATTTCAGCTTTTCCGGCCTCAAGACCCAGGTCCTGCTGGCTTGGCGCAAGCTGGAAGCACCCTCGCCGCAGGACCGGGCCGACGTTGCCCGCGGCTTCGAGGATGCCGTGGTCGATACCCTGGCGATCAAGTGCGAGCGGGCACTGGCGGCCACCGGCAACTCGCGCCTGGTGGTGGCCGGTGGCGTCGGCGCCAACCGGCGCCTGCGCCAGCGCCTGGAGGCGATGACGGCGGCCGCCGGTGGCCGGGTCTGGTT
>CAZUZT010000133.1:0-6266 GCA_964624575.1 uncultured Rhodanobacteraceae bacterium
GTCGTGGTCCAGATGCCGTAGCCGTAATCGTTGGCCTTGGCCTGGCCGACCGGCGTGATCATGCGCGCGTAGGTCTCCGGCTTGAGCATGTGGCCCTGGTGCAGGCCGCGGTTCCAGCGCGCCAGGTCGTGGACCGTTGACACCAGCGCACCGGCGGCATGGGGTTGGGTCATGCTCAGCCGCAGCGGAGGCGCGGGCGCCCCGCCAATCGTGATGTAGCCCTTGGCTTGAGCCGCGATGACGGCCGGGTCCGCGCCGTAGCCGGTATCGTGCATCGCCAGTGGCTTGAACAGGGCCTGGTCGAGATACTGGTACCAGGGCTGGCCGCTGGCCGCTTCGATCACGGCGCCAACGAGCACATAGCCGGAGTTGTTGTATATCCACCCTTCGCCGGGCGCGAAGTCCGGCGCTTCGTTCTTGAAGTAGTCGACCAACTGCCCGGTCGTCACGTGGCGCCTGATCGGTGCTTCGAACGTCCCCGGAATGGCGGTGTATTCCATGATGCCGGAGGTGTGGTTGAGCAGTTGCTCGATGGTGATGCGCGCGCCGTCCGGATAGCTTGGCAGGTACTTGGACAGCGGATCATCCAGCGCGACCTTGCCGGCGTCGACCAGGGTCAGCAGACCGGCCGCGGAGAACTGTTTGGTGACCGAGGCGATGGGAAACCGGTCGCCCGGCTTGAGCGGCATATCGGCGGCAACATCGGCCTGGCCGTGCGCGCCCCGATACAGGATCTCGTCCCCGCGCATGACCAGTACTGCCGCGCCCGGGGCGTCAGCGGGGTAGGCGTCGGCCAGCAGCGTTTCCGCATAGCGCGCGAATTCGGCAGGCGAGGGCGACGTTGCTGCGGGCGCCGACTGCCATGTCAGCAATCCAATGAGGACGAGCTTCCAGCCGATCCTTCGCATGGTTGGAAATCCTTTCGCAAGATGCCGGGCCGGCCCGTGGCCGCAGCGTAGCGGCAAACGAAACGGTCGGGCGTGCCTGGATTGCGCAAGCGCCTGTCGTGCGTGGCTTGAGTACGCAGCAGCGGCTGGGAGGCAGTTCCCGCTGATGACGACCGCCTGAACACTGTCCACCAATACGCGCCGGATTCACGGCCTGTCGGCACAGTGCGCCCGACCATCGGCCTGTACTAAAAACCAGGAGAGAACGTCATGATTCGTTTACATCACATCGCCATCGCGTCCGCGCTGTCGATTGCAGCCGCCGGATGCGCGAACTCACCGAACCGGACACAGGCCTATGGCCCGCAGGACGAAGGCCGCACCTTCGCCGACGGTACCCGCGTGATCTGCGAGAACGTTGCGGTGTCCCGTGACCAGGCCGACCCCAACCGCATCGTCGGCACCGCCGCGGGTGCGGTGATCGGCGGCGTGGTCGGCAGCCAGGTCGGCAGCGGCACTGGCCGCACCGCGGCAACGGTTGGCGGCGCGGTTGCCGGTGGCGCGCTTGGTCGCTCGGTGCAGGGCAACCGCCAAGACGGCGACCGCGATCAAGTGATCGAAAGGCAGTGCTGGCGCGGACGTTGATCAGCCGTTGATGTAAGTGCCTGGCCGGCCCTGCCTGCGGTTCTGCCGTAGGCCAGGTCGGTGAGGCTGGAAGTCGCGTGATCTGCGATAGGCAAGGTCGGGACCGGGCGGGCGGCGCAGGCGGCCATCGGCCAGGCTCGGCCACTGAGCCATAACGATGAGGGTGACAATCGCCTTTCAGGCAAGCTGATCCGATTCGACCACGCGCGTACCTACCTTGCCCTCGACTGCCGCCGCCATCATCGCCACGGCAATGTTCCTGGCTGGATTCACCCGCCATTTCCGAGGCAGCAGCGGCCCGGTTGCCTTCAGCACCAATTCGACCGCGCGCTCGCCGAGGCGGACTTCCTCGCGCTCGCCGCCGATCAGCCCCGGCCGCACGAAGGTGAGCGAGGCGAAGCCGATTTCCCGCAGGTCCCGCTCCAGCTTGCCCTTCACCTGGTTGTAGAAGAAGCGCGAGTGCGGGTCCGCGCCCATCGCCGAGTTGAGGACGAAGGTGGGCGTGCCGTGGCGGTAGGCCAGGCGGGCAGCCTGCAGCGGGTAGTGATGGTCGACGCGGCCGAAGGCTTCGCGCGAACCAGCTTTCTTCATGGTGGTGCCCAGGGCGCAGATGACGGCGTCGGCGCGCAACCAGGGCGCGTCATCGGGCAGGTTCTCGAAATCTACCTTCGGGGCGGTCAGGCCGGGGCGTTCGGGCAACGGCCGGCGCACCGGGGCGATGACTTCGTCGATGCGTTGGTCGGCGCTGGCAAGGTCGAGAACGTGGCTGCCGACCAGGCCGGTGGCGCCCAGGAGAAGAAGCTTCATGGCTGCCGAGTCTCCCCGGTGTTTGCCGGAAAAGCAAAGCCACTGGCCTCCCGTATGCGCGGAAGCGACAGGCTGGGGACTGTTGTCACTGCGCGGCGGTGATCAGCTCGCCATCTTCCTTGGTGAACGGCCGGCTCAGCGGCGGCAGGATCTCGAGCACCACTTGCGATGGCCGACACAGTCGTGTGCCTTGTGGCGTGACCACGAAGGGCCGGTTGATGAGGATCGGGTGGGCGATCATGGCATCGAGCAGTTGTTCGTCCGTTAGCGATGGATCATCCAGGACCAGTTCGGCATAGGGCGTTCCCTTCTGGCGCAGGACTTCCCTGACGGGCAGGTCGGCGGCCGCGATCAGTTCGACCAGCCGTTCGCGCGTGGGCGGTTCGCGCAGGTACTCGATCACCGTCGGCTCGATGCCGACGTGCCGGATCAGCGCCAGCGTGTTGCGCGAGGTTGCGCAGGCAGGGTTGTGATAGATGGTCGCGTGCATGATTGGCTCCTCAGTTGCCGGTTGATGTGACGGCTTTGTCCGTGGCCTCGGGTTGGGCGTCTGCACGACTCGCCTTGCTCTGCGCCGAGGCGATCGCCGTGACCGCGAGCGCATCCACGGCGCCGGACGCGTTCGCCAGCGCCGCTGCAACCAGGTCGCCCTTGCGCTCGCTGTAGCGGCTGGTCAGGTAGTCGCTGCGCTCACGCACCAGCGCGGTGAACTTCACCAGCTCTTCCATCACATCGACCACGCGGTCGTAGAGGGGCGATGGCTTCATCCGGCCGTGCTCGTCGAACTCCTGCCAGGCCTTGGGCACGGACGATTGGTTGGGGATGGTGACCATGCGCATCCAGCGGCCGAGCACGCGCAGCGCGTTGACCACGTTGAACGACTGCGAGCCGCCGCTGACCTGCATCACCGCCAGGGTGCGGCCTTGGGTCGGGCGCACCCCGGCTTCCTCCAGCGGCAACCAGTCGATCTGGTTCTTGAACACCGCCGTCATCGTGCCGTGGCGCTCGGGGCTGACCCACACTTGGCCTTCGGACCACTGCGACCAGGCGCGCAGCTCCTGCACCTTGGGATGATCCGCGCTGCAGCTGCCCTGGATCGGCAGGTCATGCGGATCGAACACCCGGGTTTGTGCGCCGAAGTGGCGCAGCAGACGCTCGGCTTCCAGCGCCAGCTTGCGGCTGTACGACTCCGGCCGCAGCGATCCGTACAGGGTCAGGATCCGCGGCGGATGCCCGGAGCCGGCCACGCCAAGGCGCTCGGCAGTTGGTGTTTCCAGGGCGGCAGGGGAGACGTTGGGCAGGTCGTCAACATCAGGCCGTATTGCTTCATTCAATTTCATTCGAGTATTCTAGAAACATGGAACTGAATGATGCAACCACCGCACTCGCCGCGCTGGGACATCCCAAGCGGCTGTCCGTGTTCCGTCTGCTGGTCGAGGCCGGCCCCGAAGGGCGCACGCCTGGCGAGATCGCCGACACCCTGTCGCTGCCCGGGGCGACGCTGTCGTTCCACCTCAAGGAGCTGACGGCGGCGGGCCTGATCGAGGGCGAGGCGCACGGTCGGAACATCTCCTATCGCGCCGATTTCGCCGCCATGAACGGCCTGATCGAGTTCCTTACGCGCAACTGTTGTGGCGGTGATGACAGCCGCTGCCCGCCAACCTCCCGCCCTGGTTCAAAGGGCACGCCGGCGGACGGCGCCTGACCATGCTGCTTGCGCTTCTGATCTTCATCGTCACCATCGTCCTGGTCATCTGGCAGCCCAGGGGCCTGGGCGTGGGCTGGAGCGCCATGGCGGGCGCCACGCTGGGATTGCTGACCGGAGTCGTGGCGCTGGCGGACATCGCCACCGTCTGGGGCATTGTCTGGAACGCCACCTTCACCTTCGTGGCGATCATCCTCATCAGCTTGGTGCTGGATGAGGCTGGCTTCTTCGAATGGGCCGCACTGCACGTGGCGCGCTGGGGCCAGGGCAGCGGACGCACGCTGTTCGTGCTGCTGGTACTACTGGGCGCGGCGGTGTCGGCCCTGTTTGCCAACGATGGCGCCGCGCTGATCCTCACACCGATCGTGATCGCCATGCTGCTGGCGCTGCGCTTCAGCACCGCGGCGACGCTGGCATTCGTGATGGCGGCCGGGTTCATCGCCGACACCGCCAGCCTGCCGCTGGTGGTCTCCAACCTGGTCAACATCGTCTCGGCGGACTACTTCGGCATCGGCTTCGCCGAATACGCGTCAGTAATGGTGCCGGTGAACGTGGTCTCGGTCGGCGCCACGCTGGTCATGCTGATGTGGTTCTTTCGCAGGGAAATCCCGCCCAGCTACGACGCGAGCCAGTTGCAGGAGCCGCGCTCGGCGATCCGGGACCGCACCACGTTCAATGCCGGATGGTGCGTGCTCGCGCTGCTGCTGGTCGGCTTCTTCGGGCTGGAACGGCTCGGAGTTCCCATCAGCGCGGTGGCCGGAGCCGGCGCGCTGGTGCTGCTGGCGGTGGCCGCGCACGGCCAGGTGATCCCGATCGGCAAGGTGGTGCGGGAAGCCCCCTGGCAGATCGTGGTGTTCTCGCTGGGCATGTACCTGGTGGTGTTCGGCCTGCGCAACCAGGGCCTCACCGACCATCTGGCCGTGCTGCTGGATGCCTTCGCCAAGCACGGCCTGTGGGCAGCCGCCATGGGCACCGGCCTGCTCACCGCCTTCCTCTCCTCGATCATGAACAACATGCCCACCGTGCTAGTCGGCGCGCTGTCCATCGACGCCAGCCAGGCCGAAGGCGCCGTGCGCGAGGCGATGATCTACGCCAACGTCATCGGCAGCGACCTGGGGCCGAAATTCACCCCGATCGGCAGCCTCGCGACGCTGCTCTGGCTACACGTGCTGGCGCGCAAGAACATCAGGATCACCTGGGGCTACTACTTCAAGGTCGGCATCGTGCTGACGCTGCCGGTGTTGCTGGTCACCCTGGCGGCGCTGGCGGTGCGGTTGGGTTTGGGGTGAGGGTCGGAATCCCGGCGAAAAGCGCCTTCTGGGCGCTGCATACGATATTCGACGAAACCGTCCGCCCGGTGCTCACATCCGCTCGCCCGGTAGCCGGGCGGCCTGCTTCACCCAGTCGGTGAACTGTCTCTCATCCAGTCCGGCGTCCTCGCGGATGTCCAGATATCGGACGTGCTCCTGTTTCGACTCGCCCGGCGGTGCCGGCTCAAGCTGGGCGCCGCGGAAGAAGGCGACCTTCACGTACCTGGTCAGGCAGTGGAAGCCGAGGAACCAGCTGCCCCGCTCGGTGCCGTAGAGCGGCGAGTTCCACTTCACCGTCTTCTCCACCTTCGGCATCACAGCGGTGATGAGCCGGTCGAGCTGCTCGCCAACACCTCGCTTCCAGTCCGGCATGGCCGCAATGTACTGCTGCACTGACTTGTCGCCGTAGCCTTTGGGATCTGCGGATTACCGCCTGCGAGCAGCACCACCTTGTCCTTTGAGCCTTTTGCGCTCATTTGCCGACCCGGGGCTGCCCCGCTCCGGCGCCCCGCGTGCGCCGGGGCCGCCGCGCCAATCTCCCGCCTTTGCCGGAGTAGCGGGGTTGGGGATGAGGATGGCCGGGGGTGGAAGACTGTGTTCCTTTGCCCGGGCCCGGCCAAACCGCGACAATGGGAAGTCCAGTGCCGCCCCCTTCCGGCTCGCCCTGCCCCGCCCGGCCGTCGCACGCGGCGGCCGCGGTGTGTCCCGTCCGCCTTCTCGAGGATCCCCAGCCCATGTCGAAGTCTTCCAAGATCATCTACACCCTTACCGACGAAGCGCCGTACCTGGCCACCCAGTCGCTGCTGCCGATCGTGCAGGCGTTCACCGCCACGGCGGGCATCGACGTGGAGACGCGCGACATCTCGCTGTCGGGGCGCATCCTGGCCCAGTTCCCCGACCGGCTGACGCCGG
>CAZUZT010000134.1:0-1536 GCA_964624575.1 uncultured Rhodanobacteraceae bacterium
ACATCCGCGCCAGCCAGGCCCATGCCCAGGGGCTGCACCGGATCGGCATCCTGGATGCCGGCGAACTGGCGGCGATCAGCCGTGAGCTGGACGCCCTGGATGCCGCCCTGGCCGACGGCAGCTTCGTGCTTGACGAGCGCTACGAAGACGGCCACTCGGCGATCGAGGCCTGGCTCAGCGAACGCCTGGGCGAAACCGGCCGGCGCATCCATACCGGCCGCAGCCGCAACGACCAGGTGCTGGTCGCCACCCGACTGTGGCTGAAGGACCGCCTGGCCGAGCTGTACCGGCACTGCCTGGCGATTGCCGGCACCGCCCTGGCACTGGCGCACCGTCACGACCAGGTGCCGATGCCCGGCTACACCCATCTGCAGCGGGCCGTGGTCAGCAGCCTGGGCCACTGGCACGCCGGCTGGGCCGAGGCCTTCATCGACAATGCCGTGCGCGCCCACGACACCTGGCGCTGGCTGGATGCCAACCCGCTCGGCACCGCCGCCGGGTACGGCGTCAACCTGCCGCTGGACCGCGAACACACGATCCGCACCCTGGGTTTTGACCGCCTGCAACTCAACCCAGCCTACGCGCAACTTTCGCGCGGCAAGTTCGAGCTGGCCGCGATCGAGGCGCTGGCCATGGCCACGCTTGATCTGCGCCGGCTGGCCTGGGACCTGTCGTTGTTCACCACGGCCGAATTCGGCTTCGTGCGCATGCCCGCCCGCTACACCACCGGCAGCTCGATCATGCCCAACAAGCGCAATCCCGATGTGGTCGAACTGATGCGCGCCAGCCATGCTTCGGTCGCCGCCGCGCGCACCGAACTGGAGCAACTGCTGTCGCTGCCGTCCGGCTACCAGCGCGACCTGCAACCGGGCAAGGGCGCCCTGGTGCACGGCTTCGGACGCGGCCTGCAGGCCCTGGCCCTGCTGCCGGCCATGCTCGCCGGTCTGGACTGGGATGCCGCCCGCATGCGCGCCGCGATCGAACCATCCATGTACGCCACCGACCTGGCCACCGAACTGGCCCGCGACGGCGTGCCGTTCCGCGACGCCTACCGCCAGGTCGCCGATGCGATTTCGCAAATGACTGCCGGTGCGCCGCCACCGGCATTGGCCCACCGCAGCCCGGAAGCCAGTCTCGCCGAACGCGTGTCGCCCGGCGCCTGCGGCGACCTGCGCCTGGACGTGCTCGCCGCCCGCATGACCGCCCTGCCTGATCATCTACCGCAGTGCATTGCCGATACGGACTGAGCGCACAGCGCACCGGCCAGTACGCCCTCATCCGGCGCTTCGCGCCACCTCCCGGGGGGAGAAGGGAAAGAACCGAACACCACAACAATTCCTAAATTGAAGCCCTCTCCCCCGGGAGAGGGTTGGGTGAGGGCGCGCAGGCCCCAGCCCGCAACCCGTCGCAGGCATCTTCTCCTGGAGAAGCAGGCGCTGTTGCACAGTCGCCTGATACCTGCGGTGAGCTCAGTTCATCCCGCGCGGCGCCAATCCGCCGTCATCTCACGAGCGCACCCATTTACCATCGTCGTTC
>CAZUZT010000134.1:1636-3754 GCA_964624575.1 uncultured Rhodanobacteraceae bacterium
CGCCGTCATCTCACGAGCGCACCCATTTACCATCGTCGTTCTTCTCATACGACTGTTTCACCGCCGACCACGCGACCCGGTGCGCGACCTCTTCGCGCGACGCACCGTCGCGGCGTTCGTCGGGATCCTTGTACTGATCCCAGGCGCTGTTGTAGGCCTCTTTGTAGATGTCCTGGGCGTGTGCGGGCAGGTTGTCGCGGACCTGGTCCGGCAGTTCCGAGCGTTTGTCGTAGGGCATGGCTGCCTCCTCGTTTCGATGATTGATCCATCCGTTCGCCGCATCTGAAATGCCGGCAGCAGGGTCCAAGAACCTCAATCGCCCATATACCCGCCACCGTTGATGTGGATGATCTGGCCAGTGATGTAGGCGCCGTCCTCGCTGGCCAGCAGCACGTAGGCGGGCGCCACTTCGGCTGGCTGGCCGGGCCGCCCCAATGGCGTGTCGGCGCCGAATTCGGCGACCTTGTCGGCATCGAAGCTGGCCGGAATCAGCGGCGTCCAGATCGGCCCTGGCGCGACGGCATTGACCCGGATGCCGCGGCCGGCCAGGCGCTGGGCAAACGAGAAGGTCAGCGCGTGGATGGCGCCCTTGGTGCCGGCATAGTCGATCAGCTCGGCATGGCCGCGGGCGCCGGTGATCGAGCCGGTGCTGATGATGCTGGCGCCCTCGCTCATGTGCTCCAGGGCCTCGTCGATCAGCTCCAGGCCGGCAAAAACATTGGTGGCGAAAGTCTGCTCGAACTGCTCGCGGCCCAGCTCTTCGGGGCGGTCGACGGTGTGCTGCTCGCCGGCGTTGTTGACCAGGATGTCGAGCCGGCCCAGTTCCTGCACGGTTTTCTTCACCGCGTCCCGGCCGTTGCCGGCCCTGGACAGGTCGGTCTTGATCACCAGGCAACGCTGGCCCTCGTCTTCGACCAGGCGCCGGGTTTCGCGCGCGTCCTGATCTTCTTCCAGGTGGATGATGGCGACATCGGCGCCCTCGCGCGCGAAGTGCACGGCCACGGCGCGGCCGATACCGCTGTCGCCGCCGCTGATCAGGGCGACCTTGCCGTCCAGCTTGCCGCTGCCGCGGTAGTTGTCGCGGATGAATACCGGTTGCGGGTCCATCTTCGTTTCCCGGCCGGGCTGCTGGTCCTGGCTCTGTGGCGGGTTCGGGCGGTCCTTGCTGGTCATGGTCTGGGTCCTTGGGTTTGCTGGCGCGGCATCGGCGCGCAATGGCAACGGGACGGTGACGATGCATCCGGCGTGCCAGCCGGGCTGTTGTTGCTGCGACCATCAGGACCGCGCTGTTTATGGCGGTCGGCGGCCGGACTGCTCTCCAGCGGACTGTCACCAAGGCTCAATCTGCACGATGCCGATCGATCGTCATTGCATATCAAGCTGTACCCGGCCGGCGTTGCCGCCTGGTTCCGGTGCGCGGCACGAACCTCACGCCATGGCATGGGCACTGCTTTGGGGGTTGGTCCACTCACACATGCAAAGGAGAGCGCCATGAGCAATCTCAATGGCAAGCGGGTAGCCGTCCTGGCCGCCGATGGTTACGAGCAGTCCGAGCTGGTCGAACCGGTCAAGGCGCTGCGCCAGCAGGGCGCCGAGGTCGACGTGATCTCGCCGAATGCCGGCAGCATCCAGGGCTTGAAAGGTATGGACAAAGCCGACCGGGTAGATGTCGACAGCACCGTCGCCGACGCCGACCCGTCCGACTACGACGCGCTGGTGATTCCCGGCGGCCACTTCAATCCCGACGCACTGCGGGTCGATGACGATGCCCTGGCCTTCACCCGGGCAATGGTCTCGGCCGGCAAACCGGTCGCCGCGATCTGCCACGGCCCCTGGGTGCTGGCCGACGCCGATATCCTCAACGGCCGCACCGTAACCTCCGTGCCCAACATCCGCCGCGATATCGAACGTGCCGGCGCCCGCTGGCAGGACGAGGCGGTGGTGGTCGATCAGGGGTTGATCACCAGCCGCACTCCCGACGACCTGCCCGCCTTCTGCGCCAAGCTGGTCGAGGAAGTCGCCGAAGGCCGCCACGGCGCCGCGGCCTGAGTTTTCGAACTTGCGGGCAGTCCGGCGTTTTCTTCGGCCCTCGGAGGGTGGCGCGCAGTGCAAAAATGA
>CAZUZT010000134.1:3854-6240 GCA_964624575.1 uncultured Rhodanobacteraceae bacterium
GCCTACTCGCGCTCGGGCAGTGCCGTGCCTTCGAAGTACGGTTCCAGAGCGCGGACGAAGGCGTTGCGCAAGACCTCGATCACGGCGCCGAACACGCCCAGGTCGGGATTATCGATGCGGCCGCTGATCTCGATGCGGGTGCCGAACTGGTCGGCGGGCTGATTGCGCAGCACCGTGGTCACGCCTTCGACCAGCGCTTCCCAGGCCAGACGCAGGGGATTTTTGTCGTCTTCCACGACATCGCTGCGCCAGCTGAAGATCGACAGGTTCTGGAACAGCGGTTTGGCATAGCCGCTGAGCTGGCCATCGGCGGCCTCCAATTCCATCACGAATTCGCCATTGCCCGATTCAAAATCCAGGTTGGCGTAAGCCTGGGCCAGATCGTTGACGCGGGTCAGGTCGATGGCCAGCACGCGCATGGCAAGCGTGAATTCGTCCATGCGACCGAACGGATCAAAGCTGGCCTCGGCCTCCAGGTCGGCACTGTCGAACAGGTGCGCGGTGCCGCTCATCTGCGCCACGCGCTGGCCGTCCTCATCGCGGACATTGGTGAGATTTTCGATGTCGGCATTGACCGCGGTGGCGCGCAGATCCACCGGGGGATCGGAGACGAAATTGTTGAACACCACTTCACCATCGCGCAGTTGCACCTCGTCGACGCGGATCGGCACCAGATCTTCCAACTGCTGGCGCCAGTCGACGCCGGCGCCGGTGAGGCTGTCGTCGCTGCCACGGCCGTCGACGAAGTTCAACACCGGCTGCTCGAATGCCACGCGGGCGACGATGGCGCCGCGCAGCAGGTTGCGCCAGCTCAGGGCGATGTCGATGCGGGGCGCATCCAGCATCGGTACCGGCACTTCTCCGGAGACTTTGTCGATACGCAGGCCATGCAATACATAGGCGCCGCGCCACAGGGCGACATCGACATCGGCCACCTGGCCGCTGTACTCGCCCATGTCGGCCAGTTGCCGGTTCACCGTGCGCTCGATCATCGAGGGCAGCATCAGCCGCAACAGCAGCAGCGCCAATACCAGGATCAGCAGCAGCAAGCCGAGCTTGCGCGATCGGCTCATTTTCTTGCGTCGTGTCGTTGTCGTGTCCATGGCCTGGAACATGCATGTTCCGTGCCGCCCCCCGGACGAGGTGAAGGCAGCGGCGACAACGGGCCTGCGGCCGTGCAGGGCGCATGATGCCGGCATCGGCATCGTGCCGGTTGCCCGGAGCGCCGGTTGTTTTGCCGCCATGGCTGCGCGGCCTCGTGTCATCGGCCACGCACCCGGCAACGTCTGGCCGGGCTTCGCGGTTGCGAGCCCACGCCGATGGCATGGCGTGTGCAAGTCATCTGGCACGACTGCAATCCCGCACCACAGGAGCCCGCCATGGCGCAACTCAGATTCCGCATCACCGGCCCGACCCAGGCTTTCCAGAACCTCAGCGAGGCGCTGAGCGGCATTGAAGGCGTGCAGTGGGCCGAGGAAGTGGCCGACCTGGTGCCGCGCATGGACGACGAGGATTCCAGTTCCCTGGGCCTGGCCGAGAACGCGCAGGGTGAGGTGATTGAGATGCTGGTCGAGACCGATGATGACGACAGGATCATCAACCTGGTGCGACGCCAGGCCGAGCAGCAGGTGCGCAACGCCGGTGGCTTCCTGGAACTGATTCCACCCGAATGAGCCGCCATCGCATCCCGCCAGACCCGCCCGGGAACACCACGAGCGCCATCTACAGCCTCCTGGTCCCGCATCCACCACGCCGCGCCAATGACGGCGACGGCGACCGCGACCGTTCCCACCTGCCCGAAGGAAACCCGACGATGAAAAATGACGCCAATGCCCATGCCAACGCCCGCACTCTGGGCGAACTGATCGACGATATCGAGATCGCCATGCTGACCTCGACCGCCGCCGATGGCAGCCTGGTCAGCCGGCCGCTGGCCACCCTGCAGACCGACTTCCACGGCGACCTTTGGTTTTTCACCAGCCTGGACAGCGGCAAGGTCGACGACATCATGCGCAACCCGCGAATCAACGTCGCCTATGCCG
This sequence comes from uncultured Rhodanobacteraceae bacterium, assembly GCA_964624575.1. Taxonomy (GTDB): domain Bacteria; phylum Pseudomonadota; class Gammaproteobacteria; order Xanthomonadales; family UBA2363; genus Pseudofulvimonas. Next base: position 5,897 of record CAZUZT010000134.1, read on the forward strand.
ATCCCGACGACCATGTCTACGTTTCGGTGGTCGGCACCGCCAGCATCGAGCGTGACCGCGCCCGCATCGAGGAGCTGTGGCATCCACGCGCGCGCACCTTCTTCCCCGAAGGCAAGGACGATCCGCACCTGGTGCTGCTCAAGGTGGAAGTGGACAGCGCCGAGTTCTGGCGCAACACCAGCGGCCTGGTGCACCAGGCACTGCAGCTGATGCACGCGGTAACCGGTGGTGGCCCGCAGGATCTGGGCGAGAACCGGGTACTGAACCTGAAGGATTGATTGCAGCCTGCGACCTGCCACCGGCCAGCGGGCCGCAAGTAAGCGGACACCTGCCAGTGGCACTGC
>CAZUZT010000135.1:0-6213 GCA_964624575.1 uncultured Rhodanobacteraceae bacterium
TGGCATTTCTTGCCCAGCAGGGCGTTGCCGCCGTAGCCCGAGCCGTAGGACTTGATTGTCAGCTCGTGCGGGAAATGCATGATGTAACGACGTTCGGGGTCCAGCTCGCCGGTGGAGTGCAGGCCCTGGACGAAGTGCCCCTCGCGTTCGATCCGGGCCAGCGCCGACGCGCCCATGCGGGTCATCTTGCGCATGTTGGCGACCACATACGGGCTGTCGGTGATCTCCACGCCGCAGCGCGCCAGGGGCGAATCGATCGGGCCCATGCAGTAGGGCACCACGTACAGGGTGCGGCCCTGCATGCAGCCGTCGAACAGGGCATCGATCTTCGCGTGGGCCTGGGCCGGTTCCAGCCAGTGGTTGTTGGGACCGGCATCCTCGCGCTGCGGCGTGCAGACGAAGGTCAGGTGCTCGACCCGGGCGACATCTTCGGGATCGGAACGGTGCAGGTAGCACTCCGGATGGGATTCCCCGTTGAGGGCGGTCAGCTCGCCACTGGCGAGCATCTGCGCGGTCAGTTCCCGGGCTTCGCCCTCGGAACCATCGCACCAGTGGATGCGCTCGGGACGGGTCAGGCGGGCAACTTCGGCAAGCCACTGGTTGAGGGCGGGCAGGGAACTGGACATGTCACTCCGGAACAGGAAATCGCTACGGGAAAGCGGGGCTACGGGAAAGCCGGGCTGTTGAAAAGCCCGGCTGCGGGCAAGCATCGGCTGGTCGAATGACGCACGTCCGGACGCGGCCGGTTGCTCCCGGCAACCGGCAACAGGCCGCGCCGACCGCGGTGCGGCCTGGCACGACCTGGAAATGTCGCCTGGCTTCTTGCAGCCCCGGCACCGTGGTGGGCGGGGGAAGCGGCGACGGCCCGGACGGGCGCCACTCGTGCCGGAACAATACCCCCGGGCCGACAGGGCCGCAATCACGCCCGTGCTGCGGCGCCACCGCCCGGCGCCGCTGGAAGCGTCATGTTGCGATGCGGCAGCGCCCTGCCTACACTGCCGCCATGCTGATTTGCGGAGTCGCCAGGTGCAGTTGAACATCCTCAAGGCCAAGATCCATCGCGCCACCGTCACCCACGCCGAGCTGCACTACGAGGGCTCCTGCGCCATCGACGGCGATCTGCTCGATGCCAGCGGCATCAGCGAGTATGAGCAGATCCATATCTACGATGTCGACAACGGCGAGCGCTTCATTACCTATGCGATCCGTGCCGAAGCCGGCAGCGGCATCATCTCGGTCAATGGCGCGGCCGCGCACAGGGCACAGGTCGGCGACCTGGTGATCATCTGCGCCTACGGCGTGCTCGACCAGGCGCAGCTGGACACGTTCCAGCCGACCCTGGTCTATGTCGATGGCGACAACCGCGTGCGCGAGCTCAAGCACGCGATCCCGACCCAGACCCGCTGACCACGCCGCTGTCCGCCATCGCTGCACCGTGACCCGGCCACGGCGAAGCCGCGCGGCCGGTGGTTGAACGGTTATGATTCGGGCCTTTGAAGCACAGGGGTGACGATCGTGTGGGAACTGTTCAACGCTGGCGGCCCGATCATGTGGCCACTGCTGGGCCTGGGCGTGGTCGCCCTGGGCATTGTCCTGGAGCGGCTGTGGAGCCTGCGCAGTGCGGTGATCGTGCCGCCGGATCTGACTGGCGAAGTGCTGGGTCTGGTCCGCGGTGGCCGCATTCAGGACAGCCATCTGCAGACACTGCGCAGCCACTCGCCCCTGGGCCGGGTGCTGGCCACGGTGCTGCGCGAGCGGAACCAGGGCCACGATGTGCTGGTCAGCCGGGTCGAGGAAACCGGACGCCAGGTCGTCCATGGCCTGTCACTGTGGCTCAACACCCTGGGCACGATTGCCATCATCTCGCCCCTGGTCGGACTGCTGGGCACCGTCACCGGCATGATCCGCATGTTCCTGGTGATCACCGAATTCGGCGTCGGTGACGCCACCCGCCTGGCCGGCGGCATCGGTGAAGCCCTGATGACCACGGCCTTCGGCCTGGTGATCGCCATTCCGGCCTACATCATGCACCGCTATCTGCGCGGCCAGGTGCAGGATCTTGCGATGGCACTGGCACGCGAGGCCTCGCAGGTGGTCGAGGCCTGTGAGCAGCCGGTGCCGGCGAAGGCGGCGGCGTGAACTTCCTGCCGGTCCAGGTCGAGGACGAGATCGAGTTCAACCTCGTCCCGCTGATCGACATCATCCTCACCCTCCTGATCTTCTTCATGGTCAGCACCACCTTCGAGCAGCGTGCGCTGCTGCGCGTTGACCTGCCCGAAGCCGGTGGCGTGGTTGCCGGCGAACCGGCGCAGGCGCTGACCGTGGTGATCGATGACAACGGCCGGTACTACCTCAATGAGCGCGAAGTGATGGGTGTCGACCCGGCCACGCTGGCCGCGGCCCTGACCGAAGTGGCGGACGCCGATCCGGAGCAACGGGTGGTGGTGCGTGCCGCGGCGCGGGCTTCGCACCAGTCGGTGGTCACGGCCCTGGATGTGCTCGGGCGACACGGCTACTCGCGCATCGAAATCGCCACTGTGCCCGCAGGTGACGGCGGTTGAAGCACGGCGCGACGCCCGTGGCCCAGGATCGGCCCGACGCCGGCACTGACAGCGGCCGCGTGGCGCAGGGCTATGGCCGCCTGCTGGGCTATACCCGGCGCTTCTGGCCGGTGCTGGTCGCGGCGATCATCGGCATGCTGATCGAAGCGGTGGCCGCCGGTGCCTTCACCTGGATGATGCAGCCGTTGATTGATGGCACCTTCGTCGAGCGCGATCCCACGGTGCTGAAGTGGATGCCGTTCGCAGTGGTCGCCCTGTTCCTGCTGCGCGGCGTTGGCGTGTTCATGGCCGGCTACGGTATGGCCTATGTCGGCCGGCGCGTGGTCGAGACCCTGCGTGGGGAAACCTTCGCCCACCTGCTGCGCCTGCCGGTCAGCTACTACGCCGGCGAGAACAGTGCCCGGCTGGTGGCGCGCCTGACCTTCAATGCCGAACAGGTCGCCGATGCCAGCGCCGAATCGCTCAAGGTCATCATCACCGACACCCTGCTGGTGGTGGCGATGGTGGTGGTGATGCTGATGCAGAGCGTGCGCATGACCCTGACCCTGGCCTTCCTGATGCCGATGATCGCGGTCGTGGTCTGGTTTGCCGGCCGGCGCTTTCGCAGCATCAGCCAGCGCATGTTGGGCACGGTCAGCGAAGCGACCCGGGTCGCCGGCGAGGCCCTGGCCGGCCTGGATGCGGTCAAGGTCTACGGCGGCGAGGCGGCGGCCGAAGAGCGTTACCGGGTGCTGTCGGCCCGGCGCCGGCGCCTGCACCTGAAGGGCAGTGCGGCAAAGTCGCTGAGCACCACCCTGGTGCAGCTCACGGCCGCGATCGCCCTGGGCATTTTGATCTACATCGCCGGCCGCGAGGCGGCCGAAGGCACGATGACCGCCGGCGCCTTCACCTCGATGATGATCGCCATGGCGGCGATGTTGCCGTCGCTGAAGCGCATCACCAGCGTCCAGGACACGATGCAAAAGGGCCTGACCGCGGCCGAGAGCCTGTTCGAGATCCTGGACTCGACCCCCGAATCCGACCACGGCGGCGCCGCCCCGGCCCGGCTCAGCGGCCGGATCGAGTACCGGCAGGTCAGCCTGCGCTATGCCGGCGCCAGCCAGGACGCCCTCAGCGACATCGATCTGGTCGCCGAGCCGGGTACGGTCACCGCCGTCGTCGGCCGCTCCGGCAGCGGCAAGACCTCGTTGATCCGGCTGCTGCCGCGGTTGCTGGAGCCTGACCGCGGCCAGGTGCTCCTGGATGACCGGCCGCTGGCCGATTACGGGCTGGCCCGGTTGCGCCAGCAGATCGCCTGGGTATCGCAGAGCGTGGTGCTGTTCGACGACACCGTGGCTGCCAACATCGCCTTCGGTGCCCTGGCCGGTGCCGACATGGCGGATATAAAAGCGGCGGCCCGTGCCGCCAACGCTCTGGAGTTCATCCAGGCGCTGCCGGAAGGTTTTGATACCCGCGTCGGCGAGGTCGGCAATCTGTTGTCCGGCGGCCAGCGCCAGCGCCTGGCCATTGCCCGGGCGATCCTCAAGGATGCGCCGATCCTGATCCTGGACGAGGCCACCAGCGCCCTGGATACCGAGTCCGAGCGGCAGATCCAGGACGCGCTGGCGCATGTGATGCGCAACCGAACCACTTTCGTCATTGCCCACCGGCTGAGCACCATCGAGCATGCCGACCAGGTGCTGGTGATGGATGCCGGCCGCATCGTCGAACGCGGCCATCACCGGCAGCTGCTGGCCGCCGATGGCCTGTATGCCAGCTTGCACCGGATGCAGTTTTCAACCGGTCCTGACAGCCCGTGAACATGGCCCGCGCCTGCGCTCGCCATTGCCGCCTGGGTGTGTGAGGCGAGGGTGAGGCGGCGCCTGCAACACTGGCTGGAGGCGCGCTGGTACGGCGCGGCGCCGGTGCCGTTCTGGCTGGCCGGGCTGGAGCGCGTGTATGCCTGGCTGGCGGCGCGCGACCGCCGCAGGCAAAGGGCGCGCCAGGTGTGCCTGCCGGTGCCGGTGATCGTGGTCGGCAACATCGGCATTGGCGGCAGCGGCAAGACGCCGCTGGTGATGGCACTGGTTGAACAACTGCGCCAGGCGGGCTGGCAACCGGGCGTGGCAAGTCGCGGTTACGGCCGTCGTGGCGGCGGCGTGCACCGGGTGGATCCTGCCGACGAAGCCGCTCTGGCCGGCGACGAGCCCTTGCTGATTGTCCGGGCCACCGGCGCCCCGGTGGTTGTCGCGACCGACCGCGTTGCCGCAACCAAGGCGCTGCTGGAAGGTGACGGGGTGGACATCGTCGTGTGCGATGACGGCCTCCAGCACCTGGCGCTGGCACGCGATGTCGAGATCGTGGTCGTCGATGGCCGGCGCCGGTTCGGCAACGCCCGACTGCTGCCGGCCGGCCCACTGCGCGAAACGCCCGCGCGCCTGCACACAGTCAATCTGGTCCTGGTCAATGGCCCGCGCCAGGCCGGGGAAGCCGGTTTCGATCTGGTGATGGAACAGGCCCGCAGCCTGATCGACGACCGCCCCCGGCCATTGGCTGAGTTCTGCCACGCACCGGTACATGCCGTCGCCGGCATCGGTGATCCGGCACGATTCTTCAACGCTCTGCGGGAGGCCGGCCTGGAACCCATCGAACACCCGTTTCCGGATCATCATCGCTTCCAGTCCCAGGACCTGGATTTCCCCGATTCCCTGCCGGTGCTGATGACCGCCAAGGATGCGGTCAAGTGCCAGGCTTTTGCCCGGCCGCACTGGTTCCAGGTGCCGGTCAGCGCCGCCCTGGATTCCCTGGCGCAGGCGCGGCTGGCGACGGTCATCGATGGGCTGACGGAAGCCCGCCGAGGTGTCGGGGGCAACCAGGCCGAACGGCCGGGGGCGACGCGTGCCTGATATGGTTCGCAGCCGGTTTCCACTGCATGGAGGCAGTGTCAGATGATTGGACGATTGCGCGGCACCCTGGTCAGCAAGCAGCCGCCCTGGCTGCTGCTGGATGTCGGCGGCGTCGGCTACGAGGTGGAGTGCCCGATGTCGACCTTCTACGAGCTGCCGGCCGTGGGTGGCGAGGTGACCCTGGCCATCCATCATGTGGTCAGGGATGACACCGCGGCGCTGTTCGGCTTCCACCGCGAGGCCGAGCGGGTGCTGTTCCGGACCCTGATCCGGGTCTCCGGCGTCGGCGCCAAGACCGCCTTGAGCATCCTCTCCGGCGTCACGGTCGACGCCTTCGTCGGCATGATCCAGGCCGGTGACATGGCGGCGCTGACCCGGGTTCCGGGCATCGGCAAAAAAACCGCCGAGCGGATCCTGGTCGAATTGCGCGACAAGGTCGACCGGATTCCGGTAGCGGCCGCCGGCGGCAGCGCAGTAGATGGCCCGGCCGTCCCATCCGATCCGGAAACCGAAGCCGTGGCCGCCCTGCAGGCGCTGGGTTACAAGCCGGCCGATGCCCTGCGCATGGCGCGCAAGGCGATGACCGAAGGCGATGATGCCGAAGCGGTGATCCGCAAGGCGCTGAAGGCGGCACTGAAAACCTGACCGCCGGGCCGGGGCGTCTTGCAAGCGGTGGTGATTGTGCCGGGCACACGGTTGCACGGGCCATCGCAGCGACCGCAACGGTGGCCGATTACGTCACAATAGGCGGCATGATGACTGTCTGC
>CAZUZT010000136.1:0-4476 GCA_964624575.1 uncultured Rhodanobacteraceae bacterium
CTCGGCGCGCGCGGTCAGGTCGACGGTGTACTTTTCCAGCGCCTGACGCTGCTCCTCGGCACCCTGCTCGGTGACCGATTCGCCACCGCGCATGGCGCTGATCGCCTGCTCCAGGGCTTCCTTGCGGGCACCGGCCTCGCGCAGCGCCTGGCCGGCGCCACCCTGGTCATCCAGCGCCGCCAGCAGGAACAACTCGCTGGCAATGAAGGCATCGCCGCGCTGCTGGGCCAGCTTGTCGGTGACATTGAGCAGGCGCGCCAAGTCATTGCCGATGTTGATGCTGCCTGCCTGGCCCTTGACCTGGGGCAGACCGTCCAGCAGCGCGCCCAGGCGCTGGCGCAGTGCCGGCACGTTGATGCCGGCCGGCGCCAGCAGCGGCGCCACACTGCCACCCTGCTGGTCGAGCAGGGCCACCAACACGTGCACCGGTTCGATGATGTTGTGGTCGCGGGCCAGCGCCAGCGACTGGGCGTCGGCCAGGGCCTGCTGGAAGCGCGAAGTAAGTTTGTCCATCCGCATGGCTTTGATCCTTGCTTGAAATCCCGGACAGCACGGGCCGCCCATGGCTGATCAGGTGCGGGCCGGGACGCGGATATTCAAGGATTGATGCGGATTGCCGGGGCGACGGCGGGCATGTTCCCCTACTTTGCCAGGGCGTAGAATGCAACACGACTTGCCAGCATCTCCGGCCTGCTTGCAGCCAGCTTGCAGGACGGCGTGCAGGCAGCCATGCCCGCGCCGTGCGAACGCCCCCCGGGCATCGCCGCCATCGCGCTGGCCGCCCTTCGACAGAGTGACCCCATGTCCATCGTTTCCGCCTGTGCCATGTTCCTGTATCTGGCTGCCACCAGCCTCACCGCCCTGCGCCTGGACCGCAATGGCCGGTCGGTACCGCGCGCGCCGCTGTTCGCCCTGGCCCTCGCCGCCTTGCTGGCCCACGTCGCGGTCATGGCCATCGGTATCGGCATGGCAGGCGGCCTGAATCTGCATTTTGGCAGCTCCCTGTCGCTGGTCGGCCTGGGCATGGCGGCGGTATTGCTGCTTCTGGGCCGGCGCAATTCGCTGGAGCCGCTGGGCCTGCTGGTCTATCCGATCGCCGCCCTGAGCCTGTTGGCGATGCTGCTGATGCGCCCGGACCAGCCGATGACGCGGCCGGACAGCTGGCAGATCAGCCTGCACGGCATCCTGGCCCTGCTGTCGTATTCGGTGCTGGGCGTGGCCAGTCTTGTGGCGATCCTGATGGCGCTACAGGAGCATGCCCTGCGCAACCACCGGCCGTTGCCGCTGCTCAATACGCTGCCGCTGACACTGACCGAAGCGCTGCTGTTCCAGCTCATTGGTGCCGGCTTTGCCCTGCTCAGCCTGAGCCTGGTCACCGGCGTGCTGTTCGTTGAGGATCTGTTCGCCCAGCACCTGGTGCACAAGACCGTGCTGACCGTCGCTGCCTGGATTGTTTTCGGCGTCCTGCTGCTGGCCCGCTGGCGCCTGGGCCTGCGCGGCCGGCGCGCAGCCTGGCTGGCCCTGGCCGGCATGGCGTTGCTGCTGGTGGGCTACTTCGGCGTCAAGCTGGTACTGCGCAGCCAGGTCTAGGTTCACTGCGTGCGGCTCATCCGAAGGGGTAGTTTCCGGGCGGCGTGAGCCATTCTGCATTCCGCAACCTCCGGAGGCGGGGCACTGCCCGCGCCCGGCCGGCATCACGACACAGATGTATTCATGGCGGCAGCGGGTACGCGAACTTCCAGATCACTTTGCGACCGCAAGGGGGCCGCGCTGGTCGGCATCGGTCATCGACCGGCCATGCGGTGATGGCGGCTGACAGGCCGGACGATGGCAACGTCCGCCCGCTTTATCGCCTGGCGGCCAGCCGTGATCGGCTTTGCCGGTATCGCCACACTGCGCCTTGGCACCGCCGCTTATGGGCGGTAGCAGGTACCGGGACGGCATCGACCGCCGTCCCGGTATTCTTCGGGTGCCTGCAACCCCGGATCAGGCTGCCAGCCGGCGCCGGGCGGCAAACAGGCCAGCGCCGAACAGACCCAAGGCCAGCAGGATCAGCGCCCAGCGGTCGGTCGCCGGTACCGGGACATAGGTCGGCAACACCTGCCGCACCGTAACGGTGGCCTGCTGCTGGCACGGCGCCGGGCTGTTGTCCGGGGCGCAATAGACCGCCCCTTCGGGCGTGACCATGACGACATTGAGCACCTCGCCCAGGATGTCGTCGGCCAGCTCGGCCAGGATGGTGTAGGTCAGCTGGCCACCGACGGGGAAGGTCGGCAGCCACTCGTTCAGTGCACCGGTGCCGGTTGTCGCGGGACAGGCGGCGCCACCGCTGGCCTGGCATTCCCAGGCAAAGCCGACCACGCCAACGGGCAAGGGATCGGAGATGACGACATCAGTCACCGGCACCGAGCCGACGTTGGCCACGGTGATGGTGTAGAGAACGCTCTCGCCCGGGTGCGCTTCGGCCGGATCTACGCTCTTGCTCACCGCCAGCAGCGGCCCGGCACCGACCGGAATCTCGGCACAGCCGTCGGCATCGGGATTGGCGCCACAGTCCGGCGGCGGGCCGCCGGCATCGTGCACCAGGTTGAGGATATCGGTGACCCCAGCCGGAATCGGATCAACCACTTGCACCACCACGGTCAGCACGAGCTGGCTGTTGGCCGGCACGGTCAGGCCGGTCCAGGTGATGGCGCCGCCGGCATAACTGCCGCCGTTGTCGGCGCTGACGAACAGGGTGTTGGCGTCGATGACGTCGACCAGATCGATGTTGATCGCCGGCTGGTCGTCGTTGTTGGTCAGCGCGATGCTGTAGGTCAGCTGCTCGCCCGGCTCGGCCAGGCCGTTGCCGTTGGCATCGGCCACGGTCTTGACCAGGGTGACCGTGCCCGGCGTCGGTGTGATCACGCATTGATCGCCAGCCGGCGGACACGTCGGCGGCGTGGTCCCGGCCTGATGGGCCAGGTTGGCGACCTGGGTGGTGCCCACCGGCAGCGGATCCACGACCTGCACCGTAACGCTCACCTGCAGGTTGCCGTTGGCAGGCACGGTCAATCCCGTCCAGTTCACCAGGCCGCCGCTGTGGATACCGCCATGGCTGGCACTGACGAACACGGTGTTGGCATCGAGCACATCGACCAGTGCGTAGTTCTGGGCCGGGCTGCCACCACTGTTGGCCAGGGTGATCTGGTAGGTGAGCTGTTCGCCGGGCTCGGCCAGGCCGGGCACCGAACCATCTTCAGCCACCAGTTCCTTGTTGACCGCGACTGCGGCCGGGGTCGGCGTGACCACGCACTGTTCGCCGGCCGGCGGGCACGGCGGCGGTGTGGTGCCGGTTTCGAAGGCCAGGTTGGCCACCTGCAGGGTGGACGGCGGCAGCGGATCGGCCACCTGCACACGCACCTGCAACTGAACGGCACCTTCGGCCGGAACCGTCAGCCCGCTCCAGGTGACGATGCCGGCGGCATGGCTGCCGCCGTGGCTGGCATCCAGGAAGCTGGTGTTGCCATCGAGCTGGTCGGAGATGCCGATATTGAAGGCGTCGATGCTGCCGACGTTGGCCACGGTGATCCGGTAGGTCAGGATTTCACCCGGCTCGGCGATGCCCGGGCGACTGCCGCTCTCTTCGATCAGCGCCTTGGCCACCGCCACTTCCGGCGGCCGCGGGATGACCACGGCCGAAGCGCCAGTGGCATAGACCGGCGCGCCGAACCCGGGCTGGGCATGGGCCTCGACCAGGTTGAGCGCCTGGCCGTAGGCGGCATCGGCGGCGGTGATGGTGTACTGCGCGTTGCACAGTACGACATCGAACGAGGCCAGTTGGCCCGTGCCCAGGCCGCTGAACGGCGCGCCGGAAAGGCTCTGGCTGGCACAGCTGATCGGCGTGTCGATCAAACTCGGATCCGGCTCCACCAGATCCACCTGGGACAGTGCCTGGACGCCGGCATTCTTGACCGCAAAGGTGTATTGCAGCAGGTCACCGGTGCTGGCATAGCCGCTGTCATCGGCGTCATCGAGCAGCATCGGGCTCTTGAACACGGCCAGGGCGGCGTTGCCATCCAGGTTCTGGCGGACGACCACGTCTGCCGCCTGTACCGGGCTGCCATCGGCGGCCTGGCCCTGCACTTCCACTTCATGGATCAGCAGGCCGTCGGCGATGTCGCCGGCGGTCAACGCGTGAGCGGCGGTGCAGACCATGCTGTCACCGGTCGCCAGGCTGTTGCCCGGGCAGCTGACCGCCCCGGCGTTGCCGGTCACTGCCAGGCCGGACAGATCCTGTGTGCCCAGGTTGAGCACCGTGTAGTGGAAATCGATGCTCTCACCGGCATCCCACTGGCCGTTGCCGTTGCCGTCGTTGTGCTCCGAGCCGGACAGCAGCGCGACGATGCCCTGGTCGGGCGTGGCGGCACCGCCAAGCACGGCCAGACTGCGCCTGTCCACCTGCCAGCCGCTGCCATCACGGGCGACGGCAACCAC
>CAZUZT010000136.1:4576-6195 GCA_964624575.1 uncultured Rhodanobacteraceae bacterium
GTGTAGATGGCGGTGCTGACCGAGTTCACGGCCTGGCCGGCAGTGGTGCTGCCAATCGCCGTGGCGGTATTCACCACCCGGCCACGATCGACATCGGCCTGGCTGAGCATATGCGTGGCCACGCAGGTAACCGAATCGCCCGGATCGAGGATGCCGCCACGCGGCACGCCCTCGAAGGCATCATCGAACACTTCATCGCCCCGGAATACATAGAACGTCTCGCCGTTGGCGGTCGTGCGCTGACATTGCAGGTCGCTCACCCGCGGATCAACCAGCTGCACTGCAGTCAGCGGCACCGTGCCCGGGTTGGAAATGACGAACTGGTAGTGCAGCACGTCACCGACATCGCCGTAGTGGTTGCCATTGTTGTCGACGCCCAGCTCAACGGTCTTGACCAGGCGGATCAGTGGCACATCCGCGCCAACATCGGCGCAGGCCGAGGCCTCCAGATCAAACGAACCGCTCACCGTGGCCAGGTTGTACAGGCCATGACCGGGGCCGGTGGCGCACTGGCCATCGACCAGCAACTCCGGCTGCACACCGATCGGCACGGTCACCGTGTAGACGTGGCTGGCGCCCACCGGCAGCAGCACATCGGCTGCCGACAGTTGCAACGCCGTGCCGTTGGCCGGGGTGAAGTGCCCGCCGGTCAGCGCCGGGTTGAGTTCGCCGTCGGCACTGGCCACCTGGCCGCTGCCGGTGAACACCACGCCGGCCGGGTAGCCCAGGGTATCGACCAGTGTGTACTGGGCCAGCGAGCCGCCCAGGTTCACCACTTCGATGTCGTAGCTCACGCGCCAGCTGGCCGGGCCGGTCGGCTCGACCACGGCAATGGCCTTGCGCAGGTCGACATTGATCGTCGGCGTCACCGCGCAGGCCGGGTTGCCCGGATCCAGCTCGCAATCCGGCGGCGTGCCGTCATTGATCACGACCGCGTTGCGGATTGCCTGGACATCATCGGCCAGCGGATCGTCGACCTGGACAATGAAGGTCAGCGTCACCTGTCCGGGGCTGCCGGCGCCGGCACTGGCCGGCACATCGATCAGGTTGTCGCACGGCGTTCCGGCCGGATCGCCGGGAGCACAGGTCCAGATCGGCGCGCCGCCGACGAAGCTCGTGTGCTCGGGCACGATCTCGTTGACGATGGTGTCGATCGCCGCCACGCCACCATGGTTGACCAGGGTGATCGTGTAGGTGAGCTGCTCGCCCGGCTCGGCGACACCGTCGTCATCGATGCTGTGGGCCGATACCGTCTTGGTCACCACCAGATCCGGTGCCGTCGGCGTGACCACGCAGGCCGGGCCGGCCGGCGGACACACCGGCGGCGTGGTGCCGGTCTCGAAGGCCAGGTTGATGATCGCGGTGACATCCTGTGGGATGTCATCGACCACCTGGACGGTCACAGTCAGCTCGACAGTGCCCGGATCGGTCCCGTCATGGGCCGGCACGGTCACCGTCCAATCCACCAGACCACCCGCCGCAGCACCATCGTGGCTACCGCCATGGCTGGCTGACTGGAACACGGTGTGGTCATCGAGCAGGTCGGTGACCTGGAAGCCGATCGCATCCAGCCCGCCGGTATTGGCCAGCGTGATGGTGTACTCCAGCGTCTCGCCGGG
>CAZUZT010000137.1:0-6104 GCA_964624575.1 uncultured Rhodanobacteraceae bacterium
CAGTTGCAGGCCACCTGGAACATCGCCCCGTCCTGGAGTGGTCTGGTGATGGCGGTCTGCGCCGCAGCCGTCATCCTGGGTGGCATCAAGAGCATTGCCCGGGTCGCCGCCGGCGTGGTGCCGCTGATGTGCGTGCTCTACATGGCCGGCAATATCGCCGTGCTGGCGGTGTTCGCCGACCGTTTGCCCACGGCCCTTGCCCTGGTCTTCAGCGATGCCTTCAGCGGCACCGCGGCGGCGGGCGGCTTTGCCGGCTCGGCGGTGATCCTGGCAATCCAGATGGGGGTCGCGCGCGGCATTTTCTCCAACGAGTCGGGACTGGGCACCGGGGCCATCGCCGCCGCCTCGGCGATCACCAACCAGCCGGTGCGCCAGGCCATGGTCTCGATGACCCAGACCTTCATCGACACCCTGATCATGGTCACCCTGACCGCGCTGGCGATCATCGTCACCGGTGCCTGGCTGCAGGAAGGCCTGGCCGGGGCGCCGATGACCGCCTGGGCGCTGGAGCAGGCACTGGGCGGCGGCTGGGGCAACGTGACCGTGGCGCTGGGCGTGCTGGTGTTCGCCTTCACCACCATCCTGGGCTGGTGCTACTACGGTGAGCGCTGCATCGAGCGGTTGTTCGGCCGCCGCGGTGTGATCCCCTACCGGCTGGTGTTCTCGATCTTCGTCTATGTCGGCGCCGTGCTCTCGCTGGAGATGGTCTGGACCTTCTCCGACATCGCCAACGGCCTGATGGCCCTGCCCAACCTGATCGGCCTGCTGCTGCTATCCGGCGTGGTCGTGCGCGAAACCCGCGCCTATTTCGCCAACCGGGACTGGCGGGATGCCGCCTGACCGATCGGACTGGCACAACGACCGGCAACACCGTCATCGCCCCGGCGGCGGACGGCAGGCCTGATGCGCCTGCTGCTCGCCGTGCTTGGGCTGGCCGTGCTCATCTGGGCCGGGCTGTGCGCGCTGATGTACTTGCAGCAGCGCACCCTGATCTACCTGCCGCAGTTCACCTTCGTACCCGCCGACCAAACCAGCTTCGAGCTGCAGCGCGGGGACGGCATCGTGCTGCGCGGCTGGCACCTGCCGGCCGACGGCCGCGCGGTGGTGATCTATTTCGGTGGCAATGCCGAGGCGGTGCAGTGGCTGTTGCCGCATGCCGGGCAGCTGTTTCCCGATCACGACCTGTACCTGCTGCCCTACCGCGGCTACGGCGCCAGCGACGGCCAGCCTTCGCAGCAGCTTCTGTTCGACGACGCCGTGGCCCTGTACGACCACATCCGCAGCCGGCATCCGCAAGCGCCGATCCACGTTGTCGGCCGCAGCCTGGGCAGTGGCGTCGGCGCCTGGCTGGCTGGCCAGCGCCGGGTTGACCGCCTGGTACTGGTCTCGGCGTTCGACAGCCTGATGGCGGTCGCCCGTCACCACTATCCATGGCTGCCGGTGCGCTGGCTGCTGCGCGAACGCTATGAATCGGCGCACCATCTGGCCGGCCATGACGGGCCGGTCCTGGCCATCCACGCCCGGGCCGACGCCATCATTCCCGCTGCCCGCAGCCAAGCCCTGGTCGACACCCTGCCACGACCGTCCAGGGTGCGGGTGCTGCCGGGCAGCGACCACAATTTCGATCTTCTGGAACCGGAGCTGGCACAGGCCATCGCCGGGTTCCTGACCGCACCGGAAGAACGATTGCCGTGACCGGGCGGCACCGACGTGCGCCAGGCGCCGTAGGCAGAGGCTGCCCGGGCAGGAGATAAAGTGCGGCACAAAGAAAAGCCCCTGAACTGATCACTCAATTCAGGGGCTTGCTTGATCTCATGGCGTCCCCAAGGGGATTCGAACCCCTGTATCCACCGTGAAAGGGTGGTGTCCTAGGCCTCTAGACGATGGGGACGCTTGAAGATGAAACGGGCTTGCTGCCGGATTGTACTGTGGTGGAGCCAGACGGGATCGAACCGACGACCTCTACAATGCCATTGTAGCGCTCTCCCAACTGAGCTATGGCCCCATCCAAGGGATGCGCATCATACGGGCCCTGCGACAGACAGTCAACAACGTATTCACATGATCGGCCGGTTTCGCCGGGACCCGGGACCGCCCTGCCGACTGTTCAATCCCGGTCCGTAGTGCCGCTGCGCGCCTGGCTGCCGGACGCCTTGTCCTGGCCGGCACGATCATCAATGGTCAGCGTGTGATGGCTGTGGCCGTGCTCGCCCAGGTAGGAAAGCCAGCGGTTGAGAAACGAGTTCATCCGCAGACGATGGTCGGCAACGACGCGGACCGGTGGAAACGGTCCCAGGACATCGATCATCTGTCGCCCCGGCAGGCAGTGGGTGGCCTCGGCGACACGGGCATCGGCATAGACGCGCAGGATGGCCGAGGGCGTGTTCAGGCCCGTTTCCGGATCGACCAGGTCGTAGCTGAGGCGGATCTCGGTGGTGTAGGCGTGCCGCTCGATGATCTCCAGCAGCACATCCAGGCCATCACCGACGCTGGAACGGTAACTGTCCGGCACCAGGCTGGCCGGCGCGAACAGCCGCTCCAGCCGGGCGTGGTTTTCTTCGTACAGATCCATCAACCAGGCAAAACGCCGGGGCAGGAGCTGGTGGCAGGTGGTCAGGATCTGGCTCATGGCTTTGGAAGGATACGGGATGGCCGGCCGCGCCGTTGACGGCCCGGGAGCGGCGCGCTGCGGCAACTGCCCGCTGCGCCGGAAACCGGACGACATGACCGGAATCAGAACATGTGGCGGTGGATGTTCAAGGTCTCAAGGATCTTGCTGCCGATCTCCTCGATCGAGGAGTGGGTGGTGCTGACCAGGGGCAGGCGTTCGGCGCGGATCAGCTTTTCGGCGGCAGCCACCTCGCTGCGGCACTGCTCCAAGGTGGCATAGCGGCTGCCCGGCCGCCGGGTCTCGCGCACCTGGGCCAGCCGCTGCGGGTCGATGGTCAGGCCGAACAGGCGTTCGCGGAAGGCGATCAGGTGCTTGGGCAGCTCCTGCCTGTCCAGGTCTTCCTCGGTCAGCGGATAGTTGCCGGCACGGATGCCGAAGTGCAGCGCCAGGTACAGGCACGTGGGCGTCTTGCCCGAGCGCGAGACCCCGACCAGGATCACCTCGGCATCCTCGTAGTTGATGTTGATGCCGTCGTCATGGCTGAGCGCATAGTTGGTGGCATCAATGCGCGCCTCGTAACGGCCGTAATCGACCATGCCGTGCGCCCGCCCGACCTTGGGTGAACGTGCCGTGCCCAGTTCTTCTTCCAGCGGCGCCATGAAGGGCGCGAACACATCCAGCATCAGGGCGCCGCTGTCGGCCAGGGCGGCATTGATCTGCGGATCGATGATCGAGGAGATCAGGATCGGGCGCGAGCCGTTGTTGCCGGCCTGGTCGCGCACCTGCTGCGCCACTTCCCGGGCCCGTTCGACGCTGTCGATGAAGGGCAGCCGGTAGCTCTGGAACTGGACATCGCCAAACTGCGTGAGGATGGTATTGCCGATGGTTTCCGCGGTGATGCCGGTGCCGTCGGAAACATAGAAGACAGTGCGGGTCATGGATTGGGAACCTGATTGGCCGTGGAGGGATAAGCCTGCATCACGCGCTCCCGGAACGCGGGATGCGGAGGGTTTGCCGGTGCCGTGGCAGGATAGCCGCGCCCTTTGCAGAGGCGCCGCCGCGACCGGAACCGGAGCCGTTTACGGTCATTTGCCACGGCCCGGGAATCGTTGCCGCCCGCGCTGTCGTGTTGCCGATGCCGGGGCGGCGCATCATCATACGCGTCTTCGTGGCGCTGCCGCCCGTCCGTCCTTGTGCCGTTTTCGTGGAGATCAAACCGTGTCCGAGCTGATTGTCTGGCTGGATCAATTGCGCCTGTCCGACCTGCCCCGGGTTGGCGGCAAGAACGCCTCCCTGGGCGAAATGATCGGGCAGCTGGGCGCCATGGGCGTGCAGGTACCGGGCGGCTTTGCCACCACCTCGCTGGCGTTCCAGCAGTTCCTGGCCGAGAACCGGCTGGAACAGCGCATCGCCGACCGCCTGGCTGGCCTGGATGTCGATGATGTCCAGACCCTGATGAAGGTGGGCGCGGAAATCCGCGGCTGGGTCACCGGTGCCGCCCTGCCCGCCGACTTGGAGGCCGGCATCCGCCTGGCCTATGACGAGCTGTGCCGGAAAACCGGCAGCACCGACCTGGCCGTGGCCGTGCGCTCCTCGGCCACGGCCGAGGACCTGCCCGATGCCTCTTTCGCCGGCCAGCAGGAAACGTTCCTCAACGTCCAGGGTGCCGATGAGGTCGTCGCCCGGATCAAGGAGGTGTTCGCCTCCCTGTACAACGATCGCGCCATCGCCTATCGCGTGCACCACGGCTTCAAGCACGAGGACGTGTTCCTGTCCGCCGGCATCCAGCAGATGGTGCGCTCGGACCTGGCCAGCTCCGGCGTGTTGTTCACGCTCGATACCGAATCGGGCTTCCGCGACGTGGTCTTCATCACCGGCAGCTGGGGCCTGGGCGAAATGGTGGTCCAGGGTGCGGTCAACCCGGACGAGTTCTATGTCCACAAGCCGACCCTGGCCAAGGGCAGGCCGGCCATCCTGCGCCGGACCATGGGCAGCAAGCACAGCCGCATGGTTTATGCGCAAGCCGGCTCAACCGAGCGGGTGCGGATCGAACCGGTGCCGGATGACCAGGCGCGCCAATTCTGCCTCGGCAACGATGAGATCCTGGCCCTGTCGCGGCAGGCGCTGATCATCGAGGAACACTACGGCCGCCCGATGGACATCGAATGGGCCAAGGACGGCAACAACGGCCAGCTCTACATCGTCCAGGCCCGTCCGGAGACGGTGAAATCGCGCGCCCGCGCCAACAGCATCGAGCGCTACCATCTTGAAGGCACCGGTCCGCTGGTTTGCGAAGGCCGCGCCATCGGCCAGCGCATCGGCCAGGGCACCGCCCGGGTCGTGTCCTCGATCAAGGAGATGGACAAGGTCAAGGCCGGCGACGTCCTGGTTACCGACATGACCGACCCGGACTGGGAACCGATCATGAAGCGCGCCGCCGCCATCGTCACCAACCGCGGCGGCCGCACCTGCCATGCCGCGATCATTGCCCGCGAACTGGGCATTCCGGCCGTGGTCGGCAGCGGCAATGCCACCGCCGCCATCGCCGATGGCAGCGAAGTGACCGTGTCCTGCGCCCAGGGCGACACCGGCTACATCTATGAAGGCCTGATCCCGTTCCGGCGCACCGAGGTGGAAGTGGGCGACATGCCCCAAGCGCCGCTCAAGATCATGATGAACGTGGGCAACCCCGAGCGTGCCTTCGACTTCGCCATGCTGCCGCACAGCGGCATCGGCCTGGCCCGGCTTGAGTTCATCATCGAGCGCCAGATCGGCGTGCATCCGCGCGCCCTGCTCGAGTACGACCGCCAAAGCGCCGAGATCCGCGCGCAGATCGACGAGCGCATGGCCGGCTACGACGATCCGGTCGAGTTCTATGTCGACCGCCTGAAGGAAGGCATCGCCACCCTCACCGCCGCCTTCGCGCCCTACCCGGTGATCGTGCGCCTGTCGGACTTCAAATCCAATGAATACGCCAACCTGGTTGGCGGCCGCGCCTACGAGCCGATCGAGGAAAACCCGATGATCGGCTACCGCGGCGCCAGCCGCTATGTCGATGACGACTTCCGCGACTGCTTCGCGCTGGAATGCCGGGCCGTGCGCCGCGTGCGCGAGGACATGGGCCTGGACAACTGCTGGATCATGATCCCGTTCGTGCGCACCCTGGGCGAGGCGCAGCAGGTGATCGACACCCTGGCCGCCAACGGCCTGCGCCGGGGCGAGAACGGCCTGAAGATCATCATGATGTGCGAGGTGCCCTCCAACGCCCTGCTCGCCGACCAGTTCCTGGACCTGTTCGACGGCTTCTCGATCGGGTCCAACGACATGACCCAGCTGTGCCTGGGCCTGGACCGCGACTCGGGCGTCATCGCGCACCTGTTCGACGAGCGCGACCCGGCGGTGAAGAAGCTGCTGTCGATGGCGATCAAGGCCTGCCGTGAGCGCGGCAAGTACATCGGCATCTGCGGCCAGGGCCCGTCCGACCACCCCGACC
>CAZUZT010000138.1:0-6030 GCA_964624575.1 uncultured Rhodanobacteraceae bacterium
CGCAGTCCGCACCCGACTTCGAGGCGATGGCCGCGGCCCTTGATACCGGCTGGCAGTCCGAGGACGAGCGCTGCCGCCTGCTGGCTGAGCTGGCGCGCCCTGGCGGCGACCGTCAAGGGCGGCTGTTCTGATGCTGCCACCCCGGGTTCACTCTCGCGCCGGCCCCGGCGCTGATCCCCGTACCCCCTGGGCAGGGAAGCAGGCGCGGCGTTTGCAGTCGGCGGGTTTCGTTCAGGCTGTTCAGCTTGTTCGGGTTGTTCAGGTTCATGAACCGGGTGGGTCCTCCCTGGCGGGTCGGTCATGCGGGTTAGGCGGCCGCAATTCCCGTGTAGTTAGTGGGCAGGTGGGTTACTGAAATGACCAATTACGACGCGGTGCTGGAGCAGCTGCGCGGGGTCGGCTTGCTGGTCCATGATCTGGAGTTCGGGCGCATCATCCGCTGCCCGGTTGAGGGCCGGAAGGGCAAGGCGGGGTGGTACGCGCTGCACCTGGTGCGCGCGCGCAGCGGCGAGGAAATCATCGTCGGCTCGTTCGGGGTTTGGCAGGGCGCGGACAAGACGACGCATCGAATCGAACTGGACGACCGCAAGGCCCTGGGGCCGGCTGAGCGCGAGGCACTGAAAAAGCGCTACGCCGAGGACCGCCGCCACGCCGATCTGATCCGAAAGAAAGCGGCCGGCAAGGCCGCCCAGGTGGCGGCGCGGGTCTGGGCAAAATACCTGCCGTCCGGCGACAGCGACTACCTGCGCGACAAGGGCGTGGGCGGCCACGGTGTGCGCTACACCTCTGCCGGATCCGTGGTGATCCCCGTGGTCAACGCGGCCGGCGTGATTCAGGGGCTGCAGATCATTCGATCGGCCGCGGTGGCCAAGACGGCGCGCAAGCCGGCCAAGGAATTCTGGCCGGTCGGCATGCAAAAGCAGGGGCACTTCCACCTCATCGGCGTGCCCCGAGACATCATCCTGGTGGCCGAGGGCTATGCCACGGCGGCCACGCTGCATGAAGCCACCCAGTTTCCGGTGGCCGTGGCCTTTGACTGCGGCAACCTCGTGCACGTGGGCCGCGCACTGCGCAAGCGCTACAAGCATGCCCGGCTGGTGTTTTGTGCCGACGATGACGCCTGGACGGACGGCAACCCCGGCGTGAGCCACGCCCAGTCGGCCGCGCTGGAAACCGGCAGCGCCTGGCTGGTGCCCACCTGGCCGGACAAGGCCGAGCGCGAAGCCGCCCGCGATCGCGGCGACCGCTGGACCGATTTCAACGACCTGGTCAACTCACCCGGCGGCACCCACGGCATGGTGGCCGCCGGCATCGAGGCCCTGCTCAAGGTCAAGGGCTGGCTGTCGCCGTCCCGCTCCCGCGCGGCTCTACCGGCACCGGGGGGCGGGGGTGAGCGCGAAGCGCTGCGACCCATTGATGACCTGGACCACATGATTGAGCGCTTCGCGCTGGTCTACGCCCACCAGGGCACGGCGTTTGACCACCAGGAGCGCGTTCTGGCCAAGCTCACCGACGTGCGCGACGCCTGCCAGCGCAGCGAGCTGTTCAAGGCCTGGACCGAACACCCCGACCGCCAGATCGTGCGCGTGGATGAAGTCGGTTTCGACCCCACCGAGCGCGATCCCAACATTCGCTGCAACCTCTGGTCGGGCTGGCCCACCACGCCCAAGAAGGGCGAGTGCGGCCACCTGATCGACCTGCTCGCGCACATGTGCGGCGGCGATCATGACCAGCTCGGCCTGATGATCTGGGTGCTGCGCTGGCTGGCGTATCCGCTGCAAAACCCCGGCGCCAAGATGAAAACCTGCATCGTGATCCACGGTCCGCAGGGCACCGGAAAAAACCTGTTTTTCGAATCGGTGATGAAGATCTACGGCCGCTACGGTCGGGTAGTGGGGCAGGACCAGATCGAAGACAAGTACAACGGCTGGGCCTCGCGTCTGCTGTTTCTGGTGGCCGACGAAGTGGTCGCCCGCTCCGATCTGTACCAGGTCAAGAACAAGCTGAAATCGCTGATCACCGGCGACTGGATCGAGATCAACCAGAAGCACGTGGCCAGCTATCCCGAGCGCAACCACGTCAACATGGTGTTCCTCTCCAACGAAACCCTGCCGGTGGTTCTGGAAGAAGACGACCGGCGCCACGCCGTGATCTGGACGCCGGAAAAGCTCGGCCCGGAGTTTTACGACAAGGTGCTGGACGAGATCGCCAGCGGCGGGGTCGAAGCCCTGCACGATCAGCTCCTGAATCTGGACCTGGGCGACTTTCACCCCGGCACGCCGCCGCCCGACACCAGCGCCCGGCGCGACCTCATCGACCAATCCCGCGATTCCACCACCCGGTTCTTCTACGAGCTGGTCACCGACGACATCGAAGGCGTCACTGCCATGCCGGCGCTGTCCAAAGATGTGTACCGGCTCTACCAGACCTGGTGCCACCGAAAGGGCCAGCGCGCCGCGCCGGAGCCGCGGCTCATCGCCGCGCTCACCAAACGGCACAAGGTGGACAACGCCCGCGAGCGGTACCTTGATTTCAGCCACGGCCGGCCGCAGGAAGACGCACTGCCCAAAGGCCCGCACGGCCGCCTGCTGCTCGGCCCGCTCGGCCCGGACGGCAAGATGCGCGTGCCCGAGTGTCCTGATGGTGTCACCCGGCGATTCTGGCTGGGCGGCTGTTACAGCGCTTTCGCCAACGCCGTCAGCGATTACCGGGGAGGGCGTGATGACCATTGACCGCCACCGGCTGGATTCTGTGCGGCATCAAACCGTTGTGCGCCATGCTGTGCGCCATCCTGTGCGGCATCAAGTGGCTGATTTTAAAGGCTGTGCGGCATGTGCGTCATCAAACGCGCACGTATGCGCGATCGCGACTCGTGCGCCGCGCATGCATGCGTCTCCCGCCTGTACGCGCATTCATGCCGCACATGCCGCACACCCGCATACCTGCGCGCTTTCATGCCGCACAGCATGGCGCACAGCATGGCGCACAGCCCGGATGATGCCGCACACGCGCGCGCGCCTCTTCTACTCACCCCGAATCGATCGTAAAAAAGGTAGTGGTGGTGTCCAGGGAGAAGCGCCGTGATGCTGGCCGACGAGCGCGCCCTGTATGACACCGACCGGCGCGCCTGGGCTGCCAGGGCCGCGGGCAACTGGCGCGGCCTGATTGCCCGGGGCAACACCGACGACCTGGTCCGCCTGTGGGGCATTGCCGGCCCGGATCTGCGCCATGAGCTTCTGCGCCAATCCGCCGATATCCTCCTGCCGCGCTGGGCCGGCCTGCTGCGCGCCGCCACCGGTGCCCGCAAGGCCTTGCTGTGGCGTCGGGCGGGCGCCGAGCTGCAAGCCGCCCTGCGCGCCTACGCCGCCGGCCAGGGCGAAGGGCAGGGCGCCAGCGGGGGTACGCCACCATGACCCTGCCCGACACCGCCACCCGCAGCGAATTCGCCCGCATCATCGGCTGCAAACCCAGCTATGTCACCGCCCTGGGCAAGGCCGGCCGCCTGGTGCTCACCGGCACCGGCCGCCGCGTAATCGTCGCCGAATCCATCGCCCGCATCGAAGCCACCCGCGACCCCTCAAAAGCCGGCGTCGCCGAACGCCACGCCACCGCCCGGGCTGCCGCCGCCCGCGCCGCCAGCGCCACCACGCCCGCGCCGGCCCCCGGCCCGGCCAGCGGCCACGACGACGGCACCGACCCCCTGGACCTCCCCGCCACCGGCGCCTGGGCCGACCGCCGCGCCAAGGCCCTGGCCGACAAAGAAGAAGCCCTGGCCGCCCGAGCCCTGCGCGAAAACCTCATTGCCGAGGGCCAGCTCGCCGATGTCGGCCGCGTCGTCGGCGCCGTCGCCACCATCGTCACCGCCCTGCGCACCAGCCTGGAAGCCATGCCCGACCAGCTCACGCCACAGATTGCCGCCACCAGCGATGAAGCCCGCATCCGCGTCCTGATGACCGAACACATCGAGCACCTGCTGCGCTCGGCCAGCCGTGAGCTGGCCAAGCTCAGCCAGCCCGCCGAGCCGGACCAGCCATGACCGCCGCCGCTGACAGCCGCCGCCACCACGCCGTCCAGCGCATGGCCCTGGCCGATGTCGGCGCCCTCATCGCCGCCGCCGCCGCCCGCGCCATCGCCCCGCGGCAGCACACCACTGTGGCCGAGTGGGCCGCCCGCCACCGGGCCCTGTCGCGCAAGGCCAGCCCCGAGCCCGGCCCCTGGCGCAACGAGCGCAACCCGCCCCTGGTTGAGCCGATGAATTGCCTGTCTGCCCGCTCGCCCGTGCGCGACATCGTCTGCATGTTCCCCATCCAGTTCGGCAAAACCGAAATTGCCCTCAACGGGCTGGGCTACACCATGAGCGAGAACCCCGGCCCGGTCATGGTCTGCCTGCCTGGCGAGGTCAGCATGGGCAAGTGGATCAGCCAAAAGCTCAACCCGATGCTGGATGAAACCCCGGCCGTCCAGCGCACCCTGGACAGCGTTGCCAGCCGCGACGCCCGCAACCGGCAGGATTTCAAAGACTACGAAGGCGGCCAGCTCTACATCGAGCACGCCGGCTCCACAGCGCGCCTGAAAAGCACCACCGTGCGTACCCTGCTCGTCGATGAAGTGGACGAATTTGCCGCCAACCTCACCAGCGGCGACGACCCCATCGACATGCTCGACGGCCGCACCAGCGCCTGGCCCAGCCAGTACAAGCGCCTGTATATCAGCACGCCCACCCTGGCCGGCAGCAGCCGCATCGAAACGCTGTTCAAGCGCTCGGACCAGCGCCACTACCACGTGGATTGCCCCGATTGCGGCCACGACCAGCCGCTGGAATGGGCCGGCCTGAAATGGACCAAAGACGGCAGCCAGGCCTGGTACGAATGCCGCGCCTGCTCCCACGTCATCCAGGAGCACCAGAAAACCGACCTCATCGCCGCCGGCCGCTGGGTGGCCCACAACCCCGAATCAAGGCGCCGCGGCTACACCATCAACGCCCTGTACTACCCGCTCGGCCTGGGCCCGCGCTGGGCCGATCTGGTCACCCTGTGGCTGGATTCCCAGGGCGACGCCGCCAAGCTCAAAACCTTCATCAACGACCGGCTCGCCCAGGTCTTCGAAGACCGCACCACCGCCAACGTCAAACACAACCTCATCGCCGACCGCGCCGAGCCCTACCGCCTGCGCATCGCACCCCGGCAGGTGCTCGCAATCACTGCAGGCGTCGACACCCAGGACAACCGACTGGCCGTCCACATCCTCGGCTGGGGACGCGGGCTGCGCTGCTGGGTGCTCGACTACATCGAGTTGCCCGGCGACCCCGCCGAGCCCGAGGTCTGGGCCACCCTCACCCAGCTCCTCAACCGCCCCATCGAGCGCGAAGACGGCGCCCTGCTCAGCGTGATGGCCACCGCCATCGATGCCGGCGGCCACCGCACCGAAGACGTCAAGCACTACGTGCGCAGCCGGCTCATCCGCCGGCCCATGTGCATCTTCGGGGCCGTGCCCGCCAACGCGCCCGTACTTTCCCGGCCCAAGCTGCAGGACGTGAACTGGCGCGGCCGCCTGGACAAGCGCGGTGTGCAGATCCAGCACGTCGGCACCGTGGCCATCAAACACCGCCTGTTCGCCTGGCTCAGCGCCGACGGCGGCGAGGGCATGGAGCCGGAAAAGCGCATGATCCACTTCAGCGACGATCTGGACCTGGGCTACTTCACCGGCCTCACCAGCGAAGTCTTCAACCCCTCGCGTAACCGGTTCGAACTGCGCCGTGGCGTGCGCCGCAACGAAGTGCTCGATACCTGGGTCTACGCCTACGCCGCCACGCACCACCACGAGCTGCGCCTGCACCGCTACAGCCGTGCCGACTGGGATCGGCTGGAAGCCAACCATCGGGGGCGGCTCGAAGAACCGCACCGGGCCATTGTTGATCTGGGAGCGCCCGCCATGGACGGTGCCGAGCCTGCGGCAGATTCGCCGCCACCGGACCACGGCTTCGGCTCGGAAAGCTGGGGGCAGCGCTGGTGAGCCGCAACACCCGCCGCA
>CAZUZT010000139.1:0-5996 GCA_964624575.1 uncultured Rhodanobacteraceae bacterium
CTCGAGCACCTTCTTGTTGCCCACGGCCTCGCCCACACCCATGTTCAGGGTGATCTTGATCAGCTTGGGTGCCTGCATAATGTTGCCATAGCTGAACTTCTCCATCAGCTTGGGCACCACTTCATCCTTGTAAAACGTTTCCAGACGCGGGGTCATGGTCATAGTCCTCAAGCGTCAACCACTTCTTCACTGGAGCGGAACACACGCACTTTGCGCCCATCCTCCAGCACCTTGAAACCAACACGCTCACCCTTGTCTGTCGCCGGGTTGAACAACATCACGTTGGAGCTGTGTATCGACGCCTCCCGCTCAATGATTCCGCCGGGCTGATTGGCCTGCGGATTGGGCTTGGTGTGGCGCTTAATCAGGTTTACGTTGCTCACCAGCAAGCGCTCGCCGCCGTCCACGACCTTGAGCACCTCGCCTTTCTGGCCTTTGTTCTTGCCGGCGATAACGATGACCTGGTCACCTTTGCGAATTCGATTCATGGCAGCGGTTCCTTACAGCACTTCCGGCGCCAGGGAGACGATCTTCATGAACTTCTCCGAGCGCAGCTCACGAGTCACCGGCCCGAAGATGCGGGTCCCGATCGGCTCATGCTTGTTGTTGAGCAACACCGCAGCGTTGCCATCAAAACGGATCAACGAACCATCCGGACGACGCACACCCTTGGCGGTGCGGACGACGACGGCATTGTAGATCTCGCCCTTCTTGACCCGGCCCCGGGGAATGGCTTCCTTCACCGACACCTTGATGATGTCGCCGATATGGGCGTAGCGGCGCTTGGATCCACCCAGCACCTTGATGCACATCAGTTCGCGGGCCCCGCTGTTGTCGGCTGCGGACAACGTGCTTTGCATCTGAATCATGGTTGAGACTCCTGCTTCGGACCTGCGATCAGCGCGCCACGCGCTCGAGAACTTCCACTACCCGCCAGTTCTTGGTCTTGGACAGCGGCCGGCATTCTTCGATCCGCACCAGGTCGCCCTCGCGGCACTCGCCCTGGGCATCATGGGCGTGCACCTTGGTGGAGCGGCGGATGTACTTCTTGTAGATCGCGTGCTTGACCTGGCGCTGGATCATGACAGTGATGGTCTTGTCCATCTTGTCGCTGACCACCCTTCCTTCCAGGGTGTTGGGATGCTTTTCCGTCGTGTTCATCGATACGGTCCTTACTTCTGCTCTGTCTGGGCGGTCCGGACACGGGCGATGTCGCGACGGGTGCGGCGGATCTCGTGGGTCTGCACCAGCTGGCCGGAGGCCTTCTGCATGCGCAGGTTGAATTGTTCGCGCTTGAGGTCGACCAGTTGCTGATCCAGCTCCTTGGCCGACTGCTTGCGCAGCTCGCTAATCTTCATCACAGCACCGTCCGGGTCACAAAGGTGGTCTTCATCGGCAGCTTGGCCGAGGCCAGGGAGAATGCCTCGCGGGCCGCCTCTTCGGTCACGCCTTCGATCTCGTAGATCATCCGGCCCGGCTTGATCACGGCAGCCCAGAATTCAACCCCGCCCTTGCCTGAGCCCATGCGCACTTCAATCGGCTTCTTGGTGACCGGCTTGTCCGGGAAGACGCGGATGAACAGCTTGCCGCCGCGCTTGACGTGACGGGTGATGGCCCGCCGCGCTGCCTCGATCTGGCGCGCGGTCAACATGCCGTGCTCGACCGCCTTGAGGCCGAACTCACCGAAGCTGACCTGATTGCCAACCTGGGCCAGGCCGCGGTTGCGGCTCTTGTGCATCTTTCGGAACTTGGTTCGAGATGGTTGCAACATGATGGCTTACTCCTTGTCGCGCCCGCCGCGGCCGCGCGGTGCGCGATCGCCACGATCACCCCGGCCACGGCCCGGTGCCGGCTTTTCTTCGGCAGGTGGCGCGTGCAGGTCGAAAACCTCGCCCTTGTACACCCACACCTTGATTCCAATGATCCCGTAGGTGGTCTCGGCTTCGGCAAAACCGTAGTCGATGTCGGCGCGCAGCGTGTGCAGCGGCACCCGACCCTCGCGGTACCACTCCGAGCGCGCGATCTCGGCGCCGTTCAGGCGGCCGGCGACATTGACCCGGATGCCCAGGGCGCCCAGACGCATGGCATTGCCCACGGCCCGGCGCATGGCCCGGCGGAACATGATGCGGCGCTCGAGCTGGCCGGCGATCGATTTGGCGATCAGCTGGGCATTGAGCTCGGGCCGACGCACCTCGACGACGTTGATGTGCGTGGGCACGCCCATCAGCTGCGTTGCCTTGCGGCGCAGG
This sequence comes from uncultured Rhodanobacteraceae bacterium, assembly GCA_964624575.1. Lineage (GTDB taxonomy): Bacteria > Pseudomonadota > Gammaproteobacteria > Xanthomonadales > UBA2363 > Pseudofulvimonas. Next base: position 2,250 of record CAZUZT010000139.1, read on the forward strand.
CGCTCGATGTCCTCACCCTTCTTGCCGATCACCACGCCCGGGCGGGCGGTATGGATGGTGATCCGGGCAGTCTTGGCCGGACGTTCGATCTGGATGTTGCTGATGTCGGCATCCTTCAGACGATCATCCTTGATCATCATCTCGCGCACGCGCAGGTCGGCCGCCAGATAGTCGGCGAACTCGCGCTTGCCGGCGTACCACTTGGAGTTCCAGTCCTTGGAGATACCCAGGCGGATACCGATCGGGTGAACTTTGTTACCCATCGTTGCTTCCTTTAGTTGTCGCCGACGACCACGGTGATGTGGCTGGTCCGCTTGACGATCCGCGTGCCGCGGCCCTTTGCCCGTGCGGCGAAGCGCTTCAGGCGCGGGCCTTCATCGACGTAGATACGCGCCACCTTCAGCTCATCGACATCGGCGCCGTCATTGTTCTCGGCGTTGGAGGAGGCCGAGAACACGATCTTGTAGATCATGCCGGCCGCCTTCTTGTCACTGAACTTGAGCAACTCCAATGCCCGTCCCACCGGCATGCCACGAACCTGGTCAGCGACCAGCCGGGCTTTCTGGGGAGAGATCTGCGCGCCGCGCAATACCGCTCTGGTTTCCATCGCCTGCTCTCCCTTACCTGGACTTCTTGTCGCCCGAGTGACCCTTGAAGGTCCGCGTCGGTGCGAATTCGCCGAGCTTGTGCCCGACCATGTGCTCATTGATCACAACCGGCACATGCTGCCGACCGTTGTGCACCGCAATGGTGAAGCCGACCATTTCCGGCAACACCATGGACCGGCGCGACCAGGTCTTGATCGGTCGCTTGCTGTTGCTGGCCATGGCCGCCTCCACCTTGACATGCAGGTGGTGGTCGATGAACGGGCCTTTCTTTAGTGAACGCGCCATCTATGCAAACCTCTTACTTGCGACGACGCACGATGAACTGTGTCGTGCGCTTGTTGGTGCGGGTCTTGTAGCCCTTGGTCGGAACACCCCACGGGGTAACCGGATGCCGGCCGCCGGATGTCTTGCCCTCACCACCACCGTGCGGGTGGTCGATCGGGTTCATGGCGACACCGCGGGTCGTCGGACGGATGCCCAGCCAACGCTTGGCACCGGCCTTGCCGAGCTTGCGCAGGCTATGCTCGCTGTTGCCGACCTCGCCGATGGTGGCGCGGCATTCGGCAGGCACCTTGCGCATCTCGCCCGAACGCAGGCGCAGGGTTGCGTAACCCTGCTCGCGCGCCACCAGCTGACACGAGGTGCCGGCGCTGCGTGCCAGCTGCGCACCCTTGCCCGGCTTCATCTCGATGCAGTGCACCTCGGAGCCGATCGGCATGTTGCGCAGGGGCAGCGTGTTGCCGACCCGGATTGGAACGTCGCGCCCGGACATCAGCTGGTCACCGACCTTGATGCCCTTGGGTGCGATGATGTAGCGCCGCTCACCGTCGACGTAGACCAGCAGGGCAATATTGGCGGTGCGGTTGGGATCGTACTCGATCCGCTCCACACGCGCCGGAATGCCTTCCTTGTCACGCTTGAAATCAATGATCCGGTAATGCTGCTTGTGGCCACCACCACGATGCCGGGTAGTGATCCGGCCACGGTTGTTGCGGCCGCCAGTCTTGGACTGCGGTTCAACCAGCGCCTGGTGCGGCGCGCCCTTGTGCAGTTCCTGCGTAACGCGGACTGCCGAGCGCCGGCCTGGCGAGGTCGGCTTGAGTGTCATCAGTGCCATCAGTGTATTCCTTGCTGTCAGGCCTTAACGCTCAGGTCGATGCTCTGGCCGTCGGCCAGGCGCACATAGGCCTTGCGGCGATCGCTGCGGCGACCGGCGCGGAACCTGAAGCTCTTGGTCTTGCCCTTGAGGTTGACCACGGTGACGTCTTCGACCTTGACGCTGAAGATCTTCTCCACCGCCTGCCGGACCTGGGCCTTGGTTGCCGTCGGCGCCACCACGAACACGTACTGGTTGTGCAGTTCCTGGGTGCGCGCGGTCTTTTCCGAGACCACGGGCGAGCGCAGGACATCGTAATGCTGCTGTTCGATGCTCATGCCAGCCACTCCTCGATCTTGCGCACCGAATCCTTTGTCATCACCACCTGCTGGGCATGGACCAGGCTGACCGGATCCAGGGCACCGGCATCGGTGACGTACACATACGGCAGGTTGCGCGCGGCCAGATACAGGTTCAGGTCGTCGCTTTCGGTCACGATCAACGCCCGATCCAGGCCCAGCTCCTTGAGCTGACCGACCAGAAGCGCCGTCTTCGGCTCGCTCACCGTCAGGCTGTCCACTACCTGCAGACGGTCCTGTCGCAGCAGCTCGGACAGGATCGAACGCAGGGCGCCGCGATACATCTTGCGATTAACCTTCTGCTCGAAACTGCGCGGCTTGGCGGCAAAGGTACGGCCACCGCCGACGAAGATCGGAGCGGTCAAGGCGCCGTGACGGGCACCGCCACCCTTCTGCCGCTTGGACTTCTTGGTGGTGCCATGGACTTCCGAACGCGTCTTCTGGGCCTTGGTGCCGGCACGGCCGCCGGCGCGGTAGGCGACCACGACCTGATGAACCAGGTCCTCGCGGAAGCGCTCACCCCAGATCGTTTCGGAGACAGGCATGCTGGCCCCGCCTTGTACTTGCAATTCCATCGTGTTCTCCTCAGGCCTTGGCCGCCGGACGTACGATCACGTCGCTGCCGGGAGCGCCGGGGACCGAACCCTTGATCGCGATCAGACCGCGTTCCAGGTCCACCTTGACCACCTCCAGGTTCTGCACCGACTGGCGCACGTCGCCCATGTGTCCGGCCATCTTCTTGCCCTTGAACACACGTCCGGGCGACTGCCGCTGGCCAATGGAACCGGGTGCGCGATGCGACAGCGAGTTGCCGTGCGTGGCATCACCCATGCTGAAACCGTGCCGCTTGATCGTGCCCTGGAAGCCCTTGCCCTTGGTGACACCGGCGACGTCGACCAGTTGGCCAACCTCGAACAGATCCACCTTCAGCTCGGCGCCGACCTGGTAGGAATCCAGCGCCTCATCGGCAACCCGGAACTCCCAAAGGCCGCGACCGGCTTCAATCTGGGCCTTGGCGAAATGCCCGGCCTGGGGTTTGTTGACCAGCACCGGCCGCTTGCTTCCAGCCGTGACCTGGATGGCACTGTAGCCATCGTTGTCGACGGTCTTCACCTGCACGACGCGGTTCGGGCTCGCCTCGACCAGGGTCACCGGCACGGATCGCCCGTCCTCGGTGAACACCCGGCTCATGCCGGCCTTCTTGCCTATCAATCCGACTCTCATGATCCGAAACTCCGTCAGTACAGCTTGATCTGGACGTCAACGCCGGCCGCCAGGTCCAGCTTCATCAGGGCGTCAACGGTCTTATCGTTGGGATCGACGATATCCATCACCCGCTTGTGGGTGCGCATCTCGTACTGATCGCGAGCGTCCTTGTTGACGTGCGGCGACACCAGCACCGTGTAGCGTTCCTTCTTGGTCGGCAGCGGGATCGGACCACGCACCTGGGCGCCGGTCCGCTTCGCCGTGTCGACGATTTCTCCCGCCGAACGGTCGATCAGGCGGTAATCGAACGCCTTCAGCCGGATGCGGATCTTCTGTTGCTGTGCCATAACCTTGATTTCCTGAATGAAGCTTCGCCTAAACCTGGGGCCAGCCTGTTACTCGATGATCTTGGCGACCACGCCGGCACCGACGGTACGGCCGCCTTCGCGTACCGCGAAGCGCAGACCTTCTTCCATCG
>CAZUZT010000140.1:0-5927 GCA_964624575.1 uncultured Rhodanobacteraceae bacterium
GGCTGCCGATCCGGGCCTGGATCTCGTCCGCCGCGGTCGGCAGTGCTGCGCTGAGCACCTCGTGGCCATCGCGGGTGATCAAAACATCGTCCTCGATGCGGATGCCGATGCCGCGCCACTTCGCCGCCACCGGCGCATCCGGGCGGATGTACAGGCCCGGTTCGATGGTGCAGACCATGCCCGGCTCCAGCTCGCGCCAGTGGCCATCGATGCGGTAATCCCCGACATCGTGCACATCCAGGCCCAGCCAGTGGCCGGTCTTGTGCATGAAGAATGCCCGGTAGCGCTGCTGCGCGATGGCGTCGTCGAGCGGGCCTTCGATCAACCCCAGGCCGATCAGTCCGGCCGTGAGCACCTGCACGGCGGCCTCGTGCATGGCGTTGTAGGGCTGGCCGGGTCGCGCCTGCGCCAGGGCGGCGTGATGGGCATCCAGGACCAGGTCGTACAGGGTCCGTTGCGCCGCCGACCACTGGCCGGACACGGGGAAGGTGCGCGACAGGTCGGCGGCGTAATTGCGGTACTCGGCGCCGGCGTCGATCAGCACCAGCTCGCCCTCGCGCAGCTTTGCCGTGCCGGCCCGGTAATGCAGGATGCAGGCATTGGCGCCGGCACCGACGATGCTTTCGTAGGCGGCCACGGCATGGTTGTGGTGGAAGCAGGCGAGCAGTTCGGCCTCGACCTGGTATTCGCGCCAGCCCGGCCGCATCCGCGCCCAGACCTGCTCGTGGGCGGCGACGGTGATGTTGACCGCGGTGCGCAGGCGCCGGATCTCGGCCGCCGACTTGATCAGGCGCATCTCGTGCAGCAACGGCCCCAGGGTGGCCATTTGCTGCGGCGGCACCGAGCCGCCGCGCAGCTGTGCCCGGACCCGGTTCAACCAGCCGATCAGGCGCTGGTCGAAATCCGGATCCCGGCCCAGGTGGTAATGGATCCGTGAGCGGCCTTCGATCAGGCCGGGCAGGATGTCGTCGATATCGCCGATCGGATAGGCATCATCGAAACCGAATTGCTCGACCGCACCTTCAAGGCCAATCCGCGGGCCATCCCACTGTTCGCGCTCGGGGTGGCGTTCGCGGCAGAACAGCAGGCTCTGGCCGGCGTCACGGCCGGGTACCAACACCAGCACCGCTTCGGGTTCGGGAAAGCCGCTCAGGTACTGGAAATCGCTGTCCTGGCGGTAGGGATGGAAGGTGTCGTTGCTGCGCACCCGCTCGGGCGCACTGGCGACGATGATGATGCTGTCGTGGCCGGCCAGCTCCATCAGCTGGCGCCGGCGGCGGCTGTATTCGTCCAGGTTCATGACAAGCGGCTCCGGGGCTAGTGCCGGACCGCGCCATCCGCATCCGGAGCCGGTGCCGCTTCCTGGCGCAGCATCAGCGCCGCCACGCGCACGAACTCGACGATCTCGGCCAGTGCCGTCTCGTCCTCTTCGTCTTCGCCGGCCTCATAGGAAAAGCCGGCGATGCGCTGCAGGTCGGTCAAGGCCTCGCGACGCGACGCCGAGCCGTCCTGGTCGCTGCCGCCGGCCAGGCCGAAACCGCCCAGGAACGCCTGGCACCATTGCATCAGCGCCGCCACGCGGTCCGCCATCGGGGTGTCGTCGTCGGGCAGCAGCGGCTGGAAGCGCATCTGCGGGTCATCCAGCAACACCGTGGCCGCGCGCCGCAAGCTCTCCAGCAGGTCGCGGGCCTGGTCATCCAGCGCAACCGGCTGGATCTGCAGTTGCTCCAGCCAATGCTGCGGCAACGGCTGACCACCAGCGCACAGATACCCGCACAGGCCACCGTGCAGTTCCGGCGGCGTTGCCGCCAGGAGCCGGGCCACCGGCAGCAGTTGGTCGTGATCGGGCAGGGCGGGAACGAAAGCGGCGTCGGCCAGGGGCTCGGAAGAAGAATCGGTCACAGCGTTTTTGGTATCGGCAAGGGCAACAGCGGTCCAGTGTGTCATATCCGCCGGCACGGCACCGCCGCACCGGTCCGGGCGCGGCCGGCATCAGGCGCGCGTTGACCGCACTGGCGCCAGCTGCCTATGCTTGCCCATCACTGGCCAATCTTCGGCCGGGACACTGGCCAACGGGGCGATTTCCAATATGGCTTCCGGCGATGAGCAACGCGATCTGATCGGAGTGCTGTCCACGCGCATTGAACAGCTGGTCGTGCTGTGCGAGCGGCTGCGCGAGGAGAACCGCGTGCTGCGCGCCAGCCAGGAGGCCTGGACCAGCGAACGGGGCAGCCTGCTGGCCAAGAACGATCAGGCCCGGACCCGGGTCGAGGCGATGATCACCCGGCTCAAGCAGATGGAAATGAGTTCATGAGCGGGTCCGGTCATACCGTCAACGTGCGCATCCTGGACCGGGATTACCTGGTGGGTTGTCCGCCCGGCGAAGAAGAGGCGCTGCACGCGGCCGCCCGCCTGCTCGATACCCGCCTGCGCGACCTGCGCCAGCAGGCCCGCACCGCCACCATGGAGCGGTTGGCGGTGATGGTGGCGCTGAACTTCGCCAATGAATCACTCAAGACGCGGCAGGCCAAGGCCAGCGCCAGTGATCTTGACCAGCGCCTGGCGGGCCTGGTCGAGCGTCTGGATGGCGTGCTCGCCGCCGGGTGAACGGCGCCTGCCGGTGATGCCGGCAGGGGAGGCGATCGGCGTCGATCCACGCTAGAATCCATGCAGGCGTCCTCTGCAAGGTTTGGCAACACAGCTTCATATTGCCTTGACCCGTTAGGTCGACCCTTGGGACAGTGAATCGGCCCGGTGTGCACGTCCGCCCACGTTGCGGAAAGCCTGAACGGCCGGCGAGCTTTCCCCCCTGTTCTCCAGGGATCAAGGTCGTCGATGTGTACCGGCCCGGCGGAGGATGCCTTTTCCCATCTTGAGCGACCGGCCCGACAAACCGCAGTTGCGCCAGCAGGCGCGCCGCCGCCGGCGCAGCCTGGATCCGGCCAGTCGCGATCGCGCCCAGGGCCAGATCGCCGGCCATCTGCTGGCCGCCGTCAGGCGCCATCGCTGGCAACGCATCGGCGCCTATGCCGCCACCGCCTCGGAACTGGACCTGGCACCGTTCTTCAACGTCGCCGCCGGTCTGGTGGTGCCCGTATCGATCCATCTGCCGGCGATCCTGGCGCCCGGCGTCATGGTGTTCCGGCACTGGCCGGTCGGCAGTCCGCTGATTGAAGGCCCGCACCGGATCCTGCAGCCACCGCCATCGCGCGCCGAATGTCCGGCGCCGATGCTCGATGCGATCCTGCTGCCCCTGCTCGCCTTTGATGACCACGGGACCCGTCTGGGAAGCGGAGCCGGCTATTACGACCGGTTGCTGGCCTTCCGCCGCCAGGCACCGGCGCCACCGCACCTGGTCGGGGTCGCCTTCCAGGAGCAGTCGATGCCTGAACTGCCACGTGATGACTGGGATATTCCCCTGGATGCCATCTGCACCCCGGCCGGCTGGCGCGATTTTCTGGCCCGGGCCTGAGTGCCGCGGCGTCCGGCGCAGACTTCGTGCCGGCGCCGTGATTCCTGACGATCAGGAGGCGGGCACGAACTCGACCCGGGTCGACACCGACACCTGATCGGGAATCAGCGAGACATCGGCCCAGTCACCACCGCCGACACCGAACGCCAGCCGGCTCAGGGTGGCCTCACCCGTCAGCACCAGCGGCGCTTCCCCGTCCAGGGTGAACTCCAGCGGCACCGTGTGCTGCACGCCACGCAGTTCCAGCGTGCCCTCGGTGCGCCAACGGCCTTCGCCCAGGGCCTGGAAGCCGGTGGCGCGGTAGTGCGCCTGGGCGTGGTTGCCGACATCGAAGAAATCGGGCGTCTGCAGGGTGGTGTCGCGGTCGGGGTTGTCGGTGCTGGCGTCGGCCAGCGGGATGACCACCTCCAGGCGTGCGTCTTCCGGCGCCGCCGGATCAAACGACAAGGTGGTCTGGAAGCCGGGCAGCACGCCATCGAAGGACTGGCCCTGGAAGGCGCTGGTGAAGCCCAGGTGGCCGTCGTTCTGGACGTAGTCGGTGGCCAGCACCGGGCCGGCGGCCAGGGATGTCGCGGCCAGGCCGGCAGCCAGCAGCAGGGGCAGAGTGCGAATACGGTTCATCGGGAATCCTCCATCGGGTAACAAGGGGGGTGGCTGGGCAGGTGTGGCTGCCGGGGTGGCCCGGGCGCTGGCGGCGGCCGCGGGCGACGGTGTGGTCATTGCAGCGGCGGCAGGTCGAACACCAGCAGCTCGGCATCCTGGCCGGCCTGGATGTTCACCTGCGGCTCGTCCTGGTAGAGCAAGGCATCGCCGGCGGCCAGGGCATGGCCGTTGACCGTGGCCTGGCCGCGCACCAGGTGGGCATAGGCGAGCCGGCCCGGTGCGATCGCCAGTTGCGCCTGTTCAGCGCCATCGAACAGGCCGGCATACAGGCGCGCATCCTGGTGGATGGTGACCGAGCCATCGGTGCCGTCCGGGCTGGCGACCAGGCGCAGCCGGCCGCGCTTGTCGGCCTCGGGAAAGGTCTTCTGCTCGTAACCGGGTTCGATGCCGGTGACCGCCGGGATGATCCATATCTGCAGGAAATGGGTCACCTTGTCGCGTTCGTGGTTGAACTCGGAATGGGTGACGCCGCGGCCGGCGCTCATGCGCTGGACTTCGCCGGGCACGATCGCCGAGCGGTTGCCCATCGAATCCTCGTGCGCCAGGGCGCCATCGAGGACGTAGCTGATGATCTCCATGTCGCGGTGGCCGTGCTTGCCAAAGCCCTGGCCAGGCTGGACGCGGTCCTCGTTGATCACGCGCAGCGGGCCCCAGTGCACGTGGCGCGGATCCTGGTAGTTGGCAAAGGAAAAGCTGTGCCAGGACTCCAGCCAGCCGTGCCGGGCGTGGCCGCGTTCATGGGCGGGACGGGTGATGATCATGGCTGTTGGCCTCCGTGTGCGGGTGGGGCACGCAGGCCCCGATGGCCACCAGTGTGGGGCCAGCGGCAGGGCGGATAAAGGCGGTTGCGGCGGCTTCATTGTTTCGGTTTTTGAACCAATCCGCCTGCCGTGGCTGTGTCATTCTGTACTGGTCCGCGCCGCCGGCAGCATGCACCTTGCGCTGCACGGGGAGCCAAAAACACCAACCCGAGGAGAATGTGATGAAAACCTACAAGGTGGGATACCTGATCGGCAGCCTGGCCAGCGGATCGATCAACCGCAAGCTGGCCAATGCCCTGTTCAAGCTGGCGCCGGAGCAGCTTTCATTCCACGAGATTTCCTTCGCCGACCTGCCCCTGTACAGCTACGACTACGACGCCGACTACCCCGAGGCCGGACGCCGGTTCAAGAAGGCGATCGAGGATTCGGATGCGATCCTGATCGTCACGCCCGAGTACAACCGCTCCATTCCCGGCGCGCTGAAGAACGCCATCGACTGGGCCAGCCGGCCGTGGGGCACCAACTCCTTCGCCAACATCCCCTCGGGCGTGATCGGCACCTCGCCCGGTGCCATCGGCACCGCCGTCGGCCAGCAGCACCTGCGCAGCATCCTGGGTTTTCTCAACTCGCCGCAGATGAATGCGCCCGAGGCCTACATCCAGTTCCGCGACGGCATGCTCAACGAGGCCGGCGAGATCGCCGACGAATCCACCGCCAAATTCCTGGGCAATTACCTGGAAGAGTTCCACCAGTTCATTGCCCGCGTGCTCACCGTGCTGCCACGCAGTGCCTGATGCGGCGCCGGCCCGGATCCGGGCCATGACGCCGGCGCCGGTCGATGGCACCGGCGGTCGCCATTACATTTGGGGCGGCGGTTGCGATGGCTGGCACCTGCTGGAAGCGCCGGATCTGAGCGTGATCCGCGAGCGGGTGCCGCCCGGGTACGGCGAGACGCCGCATGTCCATGCCCGGGCGCGGCAGTATTTCCACATCCTGTCGGGCCGGGCGGTCATGGAGTTCGCCGATGGCGA
>CAZUZT010000141.1:0-3037 GCA_964624575.1 uncultured Rhodanobacteraceae bacterium
AGCATCAGGGTCTGGCCGTTCATGGTCGCCACCGACAGCCGGTGCGGGCGGATGGTGGGCAGGTCCAGGAGCAGGGTTTCGACCCGTTCGATGACGGGGGCGTGGGAGGTCGGGTTGCCGGAAAGTATGTTCATGACGGCCCTGTTATCGCCCGCAACGGCGCCTGCGTCCAAGACTATTTCCGTCTGCCTTCATACCCAAAAGGTATGATTGGCCAGCAACTCTTGATTCGGCGCGGTTGTTGCGCCGCAACATCCAGCCAGGGTATCAAACCAGAATCATGGATCTGCGCCAGCTTCGCTACTTCGTTGCCGTCGCCCGGGAACGCAACTTCACCCGCGCCGCCCAGACGCTGCACATCGCCCAGCCGCCGCTGAGCCGGCAGATCCGCCTGCTTGAGGACGAACTGGGCGTGACCCTGCTGTTGCGCAATACCCGGCCTTTGCGCCTGACCGACGCCGGCCGCCTGTTCTACGAGCAGGCGTTGCAGATCCTGGGCCGGGTCGAGCAGATGACCGCGGCAACCCGGCGCGTGGGCAAGCAGGAGCGCAGCATCCTGTCGATCGGATTCGTCGCCTCGACCCTGTACAGCGGCCTGCCGGCCCTGGTGCGCAAGCTGCGCCAGCGCGCACCGGAGCTGGATATCCAGCTGCTGGAGATGATGTCGCTGCAGCAGATCGAGGCATTGAAGGCCGGGCGCATCGACATCGGTTTCGGCCGGGTGCGCAGCAATGATCCGGCCGTGGAGCGCACCGTGCTGCGCGAGGAACGCCTGGTGCTGGCGGTGGCGCCGGGCTCACCGCTGGCGGCCAGCAGCGCGCCGGTGGCGATTCCGGAACTGGCCGGCCAGGACCTGATCGTCTACCCCAAGGAGCCGCGGCCCTCATTCGCCGACCAGGTGCTCAGCCTGCTTGATGACCACGGCGTGCGCCCGGCCAGCGTGCACGAGGTGCGCGAGCTGCAGATCGCCCTGGGCCTGACCGCCGCCGAGACCGGCATCTGCATCATCCCGTTCGCCGCCAGCCAGCAGCGCCTGGACCTGCATTACCGCCTGCTTGGCGACGCGCGCGCGACCTCGCCGATCATCCTCAGCCACCGGGTCAACGACGACTCGCGCTACATCGGCCTGGTGCGCGAGCTGATCGGCCAGATCCATGACGACGGTGCGCCCTGGCTGCCGGGCGCGGAGCCCGGCCCGGCGCCGGAAGGTGGCGGCGGCGACTCCGGCTGAATTGGCCGCCGGCTGCTGCCCCCAGGCACTGGCAAGCCGGGCCGCGACAATCGGTCGCATTCCCGCCGGCGCCCGGCAATGGTCCACTGACGGTCCTGATTGACCTGCCCCGACCAGACCGGCCGTGCAGACCGCGCCCGGTTGCCGAGCCTGACATGACCGACCGAGCCCGACGCCATCCGCTGTTCCGCACGCACTGCGCAGCCATCGCCCCGGCCAAGGCCGCCAAGCCGGTCAAGGCACTGCCGGCCACCGGCACACCGCTGGCGCTGGCCCTGGCGGTGTGCTTGGCTGGACTGGCATCGGCAGCGCCCGCCGATGAGCAGGCGCCCGACGCCGGCGACCCCTGGCTGGAAGTCATCGTCGTTACCGGCGCGGCGCCGGTGTCGGCGCAATCGTTCGAACTGGATCCCAAGCTGCCGCGGCAGCCGATCCCGGCCAGCGACGGCGCCGATTACCTGAAGACCATTCCCGGCTTCAACGCCATCCGCAGCGGCGGCAGCAATGGCGATCCGGTGTTGCGCGGCCTGTCCGGCTCGCGCCTGAACCTGCAGGTTGGCGACGGTGCCCTGGTCGGCGCCTGCCCGGCGCGCATGGACAACGCGATGTCCTACGTCTCACCGCAGACCTGGGACCGGGTGACCGTGGTCAAGGGCCCGCAGACCGTGCTCTGGGGCCCGGTCGGCATCGCCGGCACGGTGCGCTTCGAGCGCGACCCGCCGCAGTTCGACGCGCCCGGCTGGGAGTTGGAAGGCAGCCTGGTCGCCGGCAGCCGCGACCGCTTCGACCAGGTCGTCGACGCCGCCGCCGGCACCGCCCGCGGCTACGCCCGGCTCAGTGCCAACCGGGGCGAGGCCGCCGATTACCGCGACGGCAATGGCGACCTGGTGCCCTCGCACTGGCGCAAGTGGAACACCGACCTGGCCCTGGGCTGGACCCCGGGCGCCAACACCGTGATCGAGCTGAGCGCCGGCACCGGCGATGGCCAAGCCCGCTACGCCGGCCGCGGCATGGACGGCTCGCAGTTCGAGCGCCACAGCACCGGCCTGCGCCTGCAGCACAGCAACCCCGGCGGCACCCTGGCGCAGGTCGAGGCGGCCCTGTTCCACCACCATGTCGATCACGTCATGGACAACTACAGCCTGCGCCGGCCCGACCCGCACGGGCCGATGCCGATGGCCATGGTGCATGCCGTCGACCAGCGCAGCACCGGCGGCCGCGCCGCCCTGACCTGGTCCTGGTCGCGCCTGGAACTGGTCACCGGCATCGACCAGCAGGACAGCCGCCACCGCGAACGCGGCGGTGCCGGCATCAACGCCCACCTGGGCCAGCCGTGGACGCCCGACGCCCTGTTCAGCCAATACGGCGTATTCGCCGAGGCCAGCCTGGAAGGCGACGGCCCGGGCCGCTGGGTGGCCGGCGCGCGCAGCGACCGGGTCCGGGTGCGCGATCTGCGTCCCGGCAGCGGCCACATGCCCAATGCCAGCGCCGGCCAGCGCCGCGCCGAGAACCTGGCCTCCGGTTTCCTGCGCTACGAACACACGTCCGAGCAGCGGCCGCTGGGCTTCAACATCGGCATCGGCCACGCCGCGCGCATGCCCGACTACTGGGAGCTGTTCTCGGCCAGCGAAGGGCCGGACGGCAGCGTCAACGCCTTCCTGGGCGTGCGCCCCGAGCGCAGCACGCAACTGGATATGGGCCTGACCTGGCAGCGCGGCACTATCCAGGCCTGGGCCTCGGCCTACGCCGGCCGCATCGACAACTTCATCCTGTTCGACTACCGGGCCGGCGATGACCACGGCCAGG
>CAZUZT010000141.1:3137-5922 GCA_964624575.1 uncultured Rhodanobacteraceae bacterium
ACCACGACGATGGCCATGGCCACCACCACGGCCCGCAGACCCGCGCGCGCAATGTCGACGCCCGCGTCGCCGGTGCCGAGCTGGGCGCGGAGTGGCAGTTGCGCCCCGACCTCAAGCTCACCGGCTCGCTCGCCTATGCCCGCGGCAGCAACCGCGACGACCACCAGCCGCTGCCGCAGATCGCACCGCTGGAAGCGCGCCTGGCCCTGGACTGGCAGCGCGGCGACTTCAGCGTCGGCGGCCTGCTGCGCGCCGTCGACGGGCAGGGCCGCAGCGCGCCCGGCTTCGGCAACGTGGTCGGCCAGGACCTGGGCGACAGCAGCGCCTTCGCCGTGTTCTCGGCCAACGCCGCCTGGCGCATCAACAACCACTGGCGCCTGGCCGCCGGCATCGACAACCTGCTCGACCGCGCTTACGCCGAGCACCTGAACCTGGCCGGCAACTCGGCCTTCGGCTACCCCGCCGACCCGGTGCGCATCAACGAACCGGGCCGCAGCGTCTGGCTGAGCCTGGATTTCAGCTACTGATCGGGTGCGCTCAGTGCGGCCGGATCCCGGCCGCCGGCACCTGACCGGCGACACGCCGCCGGTCGACATGGCCGCCCGGCTGGGCCATGGTCACACCCGGCCAGGACGGCGGCGGGTCGATCCCGCCCTGCAGCCGTGCCCCCGGGCAGATGGCTGGCCACTGGCCCGATCCCTGCCACGCAACCGGAGGAACTCCCTGCATGAACCCTGTCTTGTCGCCACTCAAGCCGATAATCCTGACCCTTTCTGCCGCCCTGGTGCTGGCCGCCTGCGGCGGCAACAACGGCAGTGATAGCGCCCGCACGGCCAGCGCCAGCGGCGCCGGAAGTGCCAACAATTCCGGCAGCACGGTGGACTGCGCCGGCGGTGATCCGGCCAACGCCGATGACCCCTGCCTGATCAACACCATCGACCAGCTTCAGGCGTTGGCCGCCACCGGCCATTACGCCCTGGCCGCCGACATCGACGCCGGCAGCACGCGCGACTGGAACGACGGCGCCGGCTTCCGGCCGCTGGCGCCGTTCTCGGGCAGCCTGGACGGGCGCGGCTTCACCATCTCGGGGCTGACCATCAACCGAGCAGACGATGCCGATATCGGCCTGTTTTCCCAGCTTGCCGACGAGGCCGCCATCGTGCGCGACTTGCGCCTGAACAACGCCCAGGTCACCGGCGACCGTTTTGTCGGCGTTCTGGCCGGCCGTGTCCGCGCCGGCCAGGTCCACGGCGTGCATGTCGACGGCTCGGTGACGGCCGGGGAATGGGCCGGCGGCCTGATCGGCTCGCTGCACGATGGCGCCCTGGTCAGCCACAGTTCCTCGCGCGGCCAGGTGCAGGGCGATGGCGAGCGCGTGGGTGGCCTGGTCGGGCAGAACGACGGCGACATCAGCCATTCGTTCAGCCTGGCCGCCGTGCGCGGGCGGACCTCTGTCGGCGGCCTGGTTGGCCGTGGCGCCGGTCGTATCGATCACAGCTACAGCCTGGTCGACACCCCGGACGATCCCGATCATCGCGTCGAGGGCGCGCACAGCGGCTCCCAGGTTGGCGGCCTGGTCGGGGAAATCGAGGCCAGCGCGCGGATCAGCCACGCCTGGACGGTCAGCCATGCCGGCACCGACGGCCAGCGGCGCTATTCCGGCCACCGCCTGGTCGGCAAGAACTGGGGCACCGGCGAGGGCATCGAGGCGTCCTGGTGGGGCGGCAACCAGTCGGTCCGGCCCGGCTCCGACGACACCGCCCGGCGGCTGGACGCCATGCAGCAGGCCGCCACCTACCAGGGCTGGGATTTCGACGACACCTGGCGCATCGACGAAGGCACCGGCTACCCGGACCTGATCGCCAACCCGCGCTGACGGCGACCGGCGGCCCTCACGTACACCCGGCCGTGCGCGCATTCCCTGCGCCGCGGTCGGAGGACCTGTGGCCGGGCGCCAGCGATGACTCGGCAACGTCTTTTCCGGCGACGCCGGTCGTACTGCGGCGATGGCGCCGCCGCACCCGGACCGGCGGCACCGGCCAGGCCCTAAAGTAGCGGCCATGGATCATCGTATCGACCGTTCCTTCCTGGCCCTTCTGGCGCGGCTGCGCTGGGTGACGGTGTCGGCGCAGGTGGTGACCATCGCCCTGGTCACCGGGCCTCTGGCGGTGCCGCTGGATACGACGCCGTTGTGGCCGGCGGTGGCCGCGTTGGCGCTGTTTGCGGCGTTCGCCAGCGTGCGCCTGCGACGCGGCCGGCAGCGCCCGCGCGAGGCGGTCTGGCACCTGGCGGTAGACATCGTGGTGCTGACCTGCCTGATCGCCTGGTCGGGCGGGCTGACCAATCCGTTCGGCTCCCTGTTCCTGCTGCCGATCGCGCTGGCGGCACTGGCCTTGCCCAACCGCCAGGTGATCGCCGTCGCGGTGCTCGCCCTGGCCGGCTATGCCCTGTCGGCGTGGCTGGGTGAGCCCTTGCCGCACCCGCATCACGACACCGGCCTGTTCGACCTGCACCTGACCGGCATGGCGGTGAACTTCCTGGTTACCGCGGCGGTGCTGCTGGCTTTCTTTGCCCGCATGCGCCAGATCCAGCGCCGCCAGGAGCGGGAGATCAGCCATCTGCGCGAGCGCTTCACCCGCAACGAGGGGATTCTCGCCCTGGCTACCCATGCCGCCTCGGTGGCGCATGAGCTGAACACGCCGCTGGCGACGCTGACCCTGCTGCTGGACGAGCGTATCGAGGCCGATGCCGATGGCGGCGACGAGGGCCTGGTGGTGATGCGGCA
>CAZUZT010000142.1:0-5834 GCA_964624575.1 uncultured Rhodanobacteraceae bacterium
CGCCGATCATGACCTTCATCAACAAGCTCGACCGCGAGGGCCGCGAGCCGATCGAACTGCTGGACGAGGTGGAAAGCGTGCTCGGCATCCAGTGCGCACCGGTGAGCTGGCCGATCGGCATGGGCAAGCGCCTGAAGGGCGTGGTGCATCTGCTTACCGGCGAGGTGCACCTGTACGAGCAGGGCCGCAACTTCACCCGCCAGGATTCCACCATTTTCGCTTCGATCGATGATCCGCGCCTGGAAGAGCGTATTGGCGCCGCCATGCTCGCCGAGCTGCGCGACGAGCTCGAGCTGGTCCAGGGCGCCAGCCATGCGTTCGATCTCGACGAATATCTGGCCGGTCGCCAGACGCCGGTGTTCTTCGGCTCGGCGATCAACAATTTCGGGGTCCAGCCGATGCTGGATTTCTTCTGTCAGCATGCGCCGGCACCGCAACCGCGGGCCACGACCACGCGCCTGGTGCAGCCCACCGAAGAACAGCTCACCGGCTTCGTGTTCAAGATCCAGGCCAACATGGACCCACAGCACCGCGACCGCGTCGCCTTCATGCGCGTGTGCTCGGGCCGTTTCCAGGCCGGCATGAAGGCCTTCCACACCCGCCTGGGCAAGGAGGTCAAGCTGGCCAATGCCCTGACCTTCATGGCCAGTGATCGCGAACGTGCCGCCGAGGCCTGGCCGGGTGATGTCATCGGCATCCACAACCACGGCACCATCGCCATCGGCGACACCTTCACCGAAGGCGAGCGCCTGTCGTTTACCGGCATTCCCAACTTCGCGCCCGAACTCTTCCGGCGCGCACGCCTGCGCGATCCACTCAAGCTCAAGCAGCTGCACAAGGGCCTGGCGCAGCTTTCCGAAGAAGGCGCAACCCAGTTCTTCCGGCCACTGATGAGCAACGACCTGATCCTGGGCGCGGTCGGCGTGCTGCAGTTCGATGTCGTCGCCTATCGGTTGCGCAACGAATACGGTGTGGAGGCCAGCTTCGAACAGGTCAGTGTCGCCACCGCCCGCTGGGTGCATTGCGACAACGCCCGCAAACTGGAAGAGTTCCGCGAGAAGAATGCGCCCAACCTGGCCCTGGATGGCAGCGAGGCACTGGTCTACATCGCGCCGACCCGGGTGAATCTGCAACTGGCCCAGGAACGCTGGCCGGATGTGCGCTTTGCCGCCACCCGCGAGTACATCCACCCGGATGTTTCCTGATCCGTGCCAGTCCCCGGCCGGCGCGCTGTATACGGGCAGCGCGCTGCCTCAGCCTGCCCACCCGTGAAACGAGCCTGCTGACTTGAAACGCTATCTGCTTCCCATCCTGTTCGTCGCCTTTGCCATCATTGGCGGCAGCGCCGGCTTCCTGGTCGGCGGCTGGTTCCATGACAACCCGCCCTCGCCGCCGGGCGTGGAACAGATCGCCATCGGCGAGCAGGTGCCCCAGTTCACCATGCCTGGACTGGACGACACCGCGCAGTCCCTGTCGCAATGGCGCGGGCAACTGGTCCTGGTCAACTACTGGGCCAGCTGGTGCCCGCCGTGCATCGATGAGATGCCGATGCTGGATGCCTATGCCCGGCGCCACGCCGAGCGCGGCCTGGTGATCGTCGGCATTGCCGAGGATGATCATGACGCCGCCCGCCAGTTCCTGGCCGACAACCCGGTCGGCTACCCGATCCTGCTCGGCCACCAGCAGTTCGAAGGCTCGTCGATGCAACTGGGCAACAGCCGCAACGTCCTTCCGTTCAGCGTCCTGATCGGACCGGATGGCCGGCTGCTGGCGCGCAAGGTTGGCGTGCTCGATGACGACAAGCTCGATGATTGGCTGTCACCGTACTGGCCCGATGCCTGATCCACTCCTTAGTGTTCCCGTGAGGAATCAATCCATGCGCACGACCCGATCTGCAAGCACCGTTGTCCTGGCCACCGCGCTGGCCCTGCTGCTCGCCGCCTGCGGCGGCTCCGATACCGGCATGAGCGCCGACAATGCCGCCCAAACCCCGGCGCCGGCCGAACCGGCCGACCCTGTCGATGTCGACCACGGCCCGCCGACCCTGACCGACGAAAGCCTGGATGTGCTGGAAAAGTACGAAGCGGTCGCGCAGGATCTCGTGCGCGCCCTGGATGCCGGCGAGCCTGCGCAGGACCTGGCCGGCCAGGGCGAACTGCTGGCCGACATCGCCGCCGGCCTGCTGCCCGATTTCCTGCGCCTGCGGCCCGAGTGCACCGACTACCTGCAGGCGGCCGTGGCGCTACGTGCGCGCTGGCAGTCGCTGACCGTGGCGCAGATCGAGTCCGGCTACCACCAGGATGGCGAGCTGCCGCCCATTGACGGTGGCGATGCCCATGCCTCGGGCTGCTACCACATGAAGGACCTGATCGTGCACCCGATCACCGCCCAGGCGATGCTGGTGCAGACACCCGAAGAGCGCGATGCCGCCCGGAACGAGATCGTCGAGGTGATCACCCACATCGCCGTTGTGCGGGCCTTGCAGTGAGCCGGCAACGCCACCACTGAATCGGAGACGGACGATGTGCGTGGTGGCTTTCGCCTGGCGTGCCCATCCGCGCTGGCGCCTGGTGCTGATCGGCAACCGCGACGAATTCCACGGCCGGCCAAGCGCGGCCTTGGCGCCCTGGCCCGGCACTGCCATCCTGGCCGGTCGTGACCTGCAGGCCGGCGGCACCTGGGCCGGCGTCGATGAGCATGGCCGTTGTGCCGTGGTCACCAATATCCGCGCTGATGCCGGCACCCCGGCCGCCCGGTCACGCGGCGACTTGCCGATCGCCTTCCTGACCAGTGCTCCGGACCCGGGCACACGCCAGGCGCTGGCCGATGAGATAACGGCCGCTGCCGACCAATACGCCCCGTTCAACCTGCTGCTGGCCGACCGCGACCAGTGCCAGGTGCTGAGCAACCGCCCGCGCCCGGCAGTCCAGGCCGTGGCACCGGGCATCCACGGCCTGACCAATGGCGGCTTCCTCTCGCACTGGCCCAAGGCGCAGGCCCTGTGCCGGGCACTGGCACGCTGGTTGAACGCCACTGCGGCCGATACCGAGGTCGATGCCAACGCCAACGACCTGGCACCGCTGTGGACTGCGCTGCAGGACCGGCAGCCCTTCCCCGACCAAACCCTGCCCGACACCGGCGTCGGACTGGCGCTGGAACGGCGGCTGTCGCCGGTATTCATCAACGGTAGCGAGTACGGCACCCGTGCCTGCACCCTGATCGCCATCGACCAGGCCGGCAAGGGCTGGATCAGGGAACGCCGGTTCGGTCCGGAGGGCGTGGCGCTGGGCGAGTCGCAGTTGGCGATCGGCTGACACCGGAGCCGTGCCTCGGGCGGGCCGGCAACGCGCAGGCCACCCTGTCAGCTTCCCCGATGACTGAAGGTGCCGTCCGCCAACCGGCGGGCCGCAGGGAAAAACCGGCCGCCCATAAAAAAACCCTCGCCAAAATTGGCGAGGGTTATCTTGGGAGTGACGATGACTACTGCAATGCGCCCTGCATGCGCCGCTGATGAGTTGCATCAATCAGACAGCGGTTGTAAATCTACCACAGGGCGTCGCGAAAAGTCCAACACTTGTTGCGCTTCCACCCAAAGCCCCGGATCACTCCTTTAGATTCAACAGCTTGAGTCGCCACCCTGGGTCGGCGTCAGGGCCAGATTGTCGATCAGGCGGGTGCTTCCCAGCCGGGCGGCGGCAAATATCCGGGCCGGCCGGCTGCGATCGCGGGCCGGTTGCAGGTGTTCCTCGTCACACACCTGTATGTAGTCGACGACGAAACCGGCCTGGGCCAGCAACTCCTCGCCGGCATCGGCAATCGCCGCCGCCTCGACGTCTGCCTGCCATTGCTGGCGCAACGCCAGCAGGGTCCGGTGCAGGGCCGGGGCGCGTCGCCGCTGGTCGGCATCCAGATAGCGGTTGCGTGAGCTCATTGCCAGGCCGTCGGCTTCGCGCAAGGTCGGTGCGCGGATGATGCCGATGCCGTAAGCCATGTCCGCGCTCATCCGCTCGATGATCCGAAGCTGCTGGAAATCCTTTTCGCCGAACACGGCCAGGTCCGGCTGCACCAGGTTGAACAGGCGCGCGACCACCCCGGCGACACCATCAAAATGCCCCGGCCGGTGCCGGCCGCACAGGACATCGGCCAATGCCGGCGGTGACAGACGATGGGCGTGTGCCGGGCCGAACGGATACATGGTTTCAACACCCGGCGTGAAGGCAACGTCGCAACCGTGGCCGGACAAGGCCTCAAGATCAGCCGGGAGCGTGCGCGGGTACCTGTCGAAATCCTCGTTCGGACCGAACTGCGTCGGGTTGACGAAGATGCTGGCAACCACGCGCCGGGACAGTCGCCTGGCCTGCTCGACCAGGGCCAGGTGGCCGGCATGCAGGTTGCCCATGGTCGGCACCAGGGCAATGCGATCGCCGGCCATCCGCCATTGGTGCAGCTGCTCGCGCAGGGCTCCCGCGTCCTCGATGTGCAGCAGGCTCATTCCGGGAATGTCCCCGACCGCACCGCCTCGACGTAGGCGGCCACGGCCGCGGCCAGCGAATCATGGCCCTTGAGGAAGTCACGCGAGAACGGCGGCCGGTGCCCCGGCGTCAGCCCGATGATGTCGTGCCCGACCAGGATCTGGCCGTCACAGCCGGCGCCGGCACCGATGCCAATCACCGGAATCTCCAGCGACTGCGTGATCGCTGCCGCCAGTTCATCGGGAACGCTTTCCAGCACCAGCGCCTGCGCGCCGGCGTCCTGCACCGCCGCGGCATCGGCCTGCAGCTGGGCGGCCGCAGCCGGAGTCTTGCCCTGCTTGCGGAAGCCGCCCAGTTGATGCACCGACTGCGGCGTCAGGCCCAGGTGTGCGCAGACCGGAATGCCGTGCCCGACCAGGGCCTGGATCATCGGCAGGCGGATGCCGGCGCCTTCCAGCTTGACCATCGCCGCCCCGCCCTGCGCCAGCAGGCGCCCGCCATTGCGCACCACCGTATCGACGCTGGCATCAGCCAGGAACGGAATATCGGCCACCAGCAGCGTGCGGCGCAGGCCGCGGGCAACGCAGCGGGTGTGGTAGACCATGTCATCCATGGTCACCGGCAGGGTCGTGGCATGGCCCTGAACCACCATGCCCAGCGAATCGCCGACCAGCACCAGGTCGACCCCGGCAGCCTCGCACAGGGCGGCAAAACTGTAGTCGTATGCGGTCAGGGCGACGATCTTTTCGGCGCGCCGCTTCATCGTGCGCAGGGCCGGGACGGTGACCGGCCGGGAAGTGGGATTCACGGGCTCGACGTACATGGCAGGGCTCCACCATCAGGCATGAGTGCCGATGCCGCCGGCGGCGCCGGCAAACACGGGCTGAGGACCGGCTGACCCGGTCGGGCAAGATAAAAACCGGCATGAGCACCCGGCGCGGGCGGTCAATCTAATGCAGCGACACCCTGGCGGTCGACCTGCGCCGCCAGGTCGGCGACCGATGCCAACACTGGGCCCAGGCCCGGCAGATGCAGGTCGGGACTGAGCTCGCACAGAGGCAACAGCACGAAGGCGCGCTCGGCGATCCGGGGATGGGGCAGGCTCAGTCCCGGCAGTTCGATGCGCTGGCCGCCGTAATCGAGCAGGTCCAGGTCCAGCAGCCGCGGTCCCCAGCGCTCGCCACCGCGGACCCGACCGGCCTCGCGCTCGATCGCCAACAGGCCGGTGAGCAGGTCCACGGCCGTGCCGCAATAACCGAACCTGGCCACGGCATTGATGAAATCCGGCTGTGCCTGCAAGCCCCAGGGCGGCGACCGGTACAGGCGCGAAGCGCGCAGCTTCGACACGCCCGGCCAGGCCGC
>CAZUZT010000143.1:0-5805 GCA_964624575.1 uncultured Rhodanobacteraceae bacterium
TGCCGGGCCTGCAGCGCCGGGCCGTCTTCATCCATGGCCGCAATTTCACCGGCATCGGCGCCGATCAGCACCGTGGCCAGGGCGGCGCGCAGGCGCCGGTCATCGGCGGCGTGGACCACGGCCTGCAGCAGGGCGTGCAGCTCCCAGGCTTCATCGGTGGCGAACAGGCTCTGCCGGCCGGCGGCCACGGCCGGGATGCCGACCTGGCCCAGGGCATCGCGGATCAGCACCGCCTGCCGGTGCGTGCGCACCAGCACGGCGATGTCACCGGGTTGCACCGGCTCCGTGTTGATGCGCGCCTTGCCGGCGCGGGCATCGGAGAGCACGCCATGGATGGCGGCCACGCAGGCCTCGGTGGCAACGGCGTGCGAATCGGGCGAACTCCAGGCCTTGGGCTTGCCCTTGCTGTCGACTTCGCCAGTGGCTGGTGCCCGCCACAACGTCAGTGCCGGCGCCTTGCGGCGGCGGCGCATGTATTCGTCATCGGCACGCGAACCCCCGGGCAGCACCTGATGGAACTGGATGCGGGTGTCCTGAAACGGTGTCGGCGTTGATTCCGGATCCGCATCGTGGGCCGCCTGGGCCCGCTCATACAGGGCCTGGATGGCGGCCAGCAGCGCCGGCCGGGAACGGAAATTTCGGTCCAGCGGTGGTGCCGGTTTCGCCGACTTGCGCGCCGCCAGGTAGGTGTCGACATCGCCGCCACGGAACCGGTAAATGGACTGCTTGGGATCGCCGATCAGGAACAGGGCGGCATCACCGCCGTCGGCTGCGGCCGCGGCGAACACGCGCTGGAAAATGCGCCACTGGCGTGGATCGGTGTCCTGAAACTCGTCGACCAGGGCGGCCGGGTATTGCTTGCGCAAGGCATCCGCCAGCGCGTCGCCATGGCGGCCGTCCAGGGCATCGGCAACGCGGTCGATCAGGTCGTCAAAAGTCAGCACGCGGGCCTGGCGCTTGTGCTGCGCCAACCGGCGCCGGGCATCTGCGCGCACATGGTGCAGCAGGGCGAGCCGACGCTTCTCGTCGATTTCATCGATCTCGGCCAGGGCCTGCAGGTAGCTGGCAACGGCTTCGCACAAGGGTGAGTCCGGCGCCGGGCGCGGAGCCTTCTTGTTGGTCTTTCCCGCCATGAACCCGGCGGTCAGGTTGACCAGCTTGTCGTGCCAGAAGGTGGTTTCCGGCTCCTCGTCCGCGCACCAGGTGGCCAGGCCGGCGAACAGCGGTCGGATCCAGTTCTCGTTATAGGACTGGCCATTCAGCACGCCATCCATGCGCGCCGCCAGCAACTCATCCCGGAAGCCCTCACCATGCCCGCGCGCTGCCGCGGCCAGCTCCTTGCAGGCGGCCCGCAGCCGGGGCGTGGTATCGGGAGTGATTTGCTCCGGCGGCGCCGGCAACAGCACCGGCGCGCGCACCAGATCGGACAGGTCGCCGGCCAGATCGTCCGGTCCCTTTGGCCAGAGTGCGTGCAGGTCGCGGGCGCTGACCTCGTCCTGGCCCAGCGACCGCCACAGGTCGGCGGCGATGCCGGCGCGCAGGTCGGCGTCGTTGGCCAGCAATTCCGGCACATCGAAGCCCTGGCCGCTTTCCAGCGCGTGCTCGCGCAATACCCGGTGGCAGAAGCCGTGGATGGTGAAGATGGCCGCCATGTCGATGTCGTCGGCGGCCTGGCGCAGCCGTCGGTGGATGGCCCGGACCGATTCCCCGCTGCGCGCCTGCCAGGCCTGGATCATGGCCAGCATCAGTGCCTCCTCGCTGCCGGCGTCGTACAGCGGCAGCGTGTCTTCCTGCAGGACGGCCGCCACGCCGGCGGCGAGCAGCAGGCGCTTGCGCACCCGGGCACGCAATTCCTGGGTGGCTGCCTCGGTGAAGGTGACGGCCAGGATCTGGCCCGCGGCCAGCTTGCGCTCCAGCACCAGGCGCGTGAACAGGGTGGCCAGGGTGAAGGTTTTGCCGGTGCCGGCCGAGGCCTCGATGGCATGGACGCCGGTCAGCGGCTGCGCCAGCCAGGGATCGGTTTGGGTCATTGCTCGGCCTCCGGTTCATGCAGGCCGACCAGCTCATCCAGGTCCGCGGGCAGCGCGCCATCGTGGATCGCACCGCGGGTCACGGCCTTGAACACGATCGAGGTGATGTTGACGAACTGGCGCAGCAGCGAGGCCTCGGCAAAGGGATCACGGCCGCGCAGCACCTGGCGCAGGGCATCGCTGTCGCCCTCGGCCCAGCGGTTGACGCCACCGTGCCAGCAGGCCGCCGCCGCCCTGACGCCGGCCGGCGGAGACTTGGCGTTGAAATACGCCCAGCCGCTGCGCGGTGCATAGGGCAGGGCTTCAGCCAGGCCCTTCTG
The DNA here is from genome assembly GCA_964624575.1 of uncultured Rhodanobacteraceae bacterium. Lineage (GTDB taxonomy): Bacteria > Pseudomonadota > Gammaproteobacteria > Xanthomonadales > UBA2363 > Pseudofulvimonas. The sequence goes on from CAZUZT010000143.1 coordinate 2,351, forward strand.
ACGCAGGCTCAGCAACACACGCAGGACATCTTTCGCCTGCCCGACGGCCAAGGGCGAACGCGGATGCGGGCCGATGCCGTGCTCGGTGTCATCGTGGAATTGCACCAGGGGTTGCTCCAGACCGGCGGCACTGGCCAGCAGCCAGTCCAGCCCGGCGCGGATGATGCTGGGGCCACTGGGCTTGTCGAAACGCAGCCGGGCCAGGCCCTTGGGCCAGACGCCATCGAGGCGGCCATGCAGGCGCACGCCATCGATATCCACCTGCGCCATCACCGATTCCGGTTCGGCATCCGCGCGCCAGCGGCCGAAGGCGGCCCGCCACGGCGACAGCGCCGCAACCTGGTCGGCCAATACCAGGCGTCCGGTAGCACCGGAGGGCACCAGGCCGCGGGCGCACAGGCGCGCGTGCAGTTCGTCGCCCTGTTGGCCCTGCAGCAATTCATCGAACAGCGCTTGCTGCAGGATATGCCGATCCAGGCCGGGACCAGGGCCGGCCAATGGTTCCAGATCCTCGCCGACATCCTGGATCGGAGTCAGCTGCACACCCATGCGCTTGAGCAGCTCGCCGGCCGGATCGAGCAGGAAGCGGCGCAGCTCGACCAGGGAGACATCGGTGCCGGCCGCCAGCGGCGGCAGTGAGCCGTTATCGAACCAGGCCGGCAGCGGTTGACGGCGTTCGACCGCCGCCGCTGCCGCCTGCTGCCAGCGCGCATGATAGGAAAACCGGCGCGGATCAGCGCCGGCACCGAACGCTTCGGCCGAGAACGGCTGCAAGGCATGTTCCACCACCAGGGCTTTTTCGGCCGCCGCTGGATCAGCATGCTGGGCCGCGGCCTGGGCCAGCAGTTCGCTGACCAGCACCGACGGCTCGCGCCGGCTGCCGTCCCGGGCGTCGGCACCCTGCCAGCTGAGGTAAAAAACATCCTGGGCGGCGGTGAACAGCTGCAGGAACAGGAAGCGGTCGTCATCACGGTTGGAGCGATCGCCCGGCCGGCGATCGTCCGTGCCCAGCTCGGCGGTGAGCCGGTTCAGCCCGGGCGCCGGATCGCGCCGCGGAAAGTCGCCGTCGTTGAGGCCGAGCACGCAGATCACCCGGAACGGCAGCAGCCGCATCGGCACCATGCGCGCGATGCTGACGCCGCCGGTGAGCAGCGGCGCGCGGGTATCGGCCTGGGCCAGCGCGGCGCTGAAATGCGTGCGCACCACCTCGGCCGGTACCAGGCCGCTGAAGCCGGCTTCGGCAGCGTCCTCGGTGAAGGCATTGATCAGGTTGCGCAGGCGGTCGAGTGCACGCTCATCGGCACTGGTCGCCGGCGTCTGTGGCAGGACGGCCGCCAACAGGCCAAGCAGACGCTCGCGCCACTGTGCCGGCGCCAGGGCCTGGGCCAACGCACTGGCCTGGCGCGCCAGCTCACGCAGCAATTGCAGCAGCACATCCAGGGCATCCAGGGCGCTGCCTTCCAGATCGGGCAAGGGCGCGACGAGGCGGTCATCGGAACCGGTGACCAGGGCATCGGCGCCACTGGCATGGCCCAGCAGCAGCCGGTCCAGGGCGAAGGCCCAGGTGTAGGCGTCGTCGTCGGGCGCATCGAAACGGGTGCGGTGCCGGCCATCCAGACCCCAACGCGCGCCGGCGGCAGACAGCCAGCCATGCAGGCGTTCCAGCGCTGCGGCGTCCAGGCCGTGCGCCTGCGCCAGGGCCGGGCTGGCGAGCAGGTCCAGGATTTCGTGCAGGCCGAAGCGTGACACCGGCAACGCCAGCAAGCGCAGGAAGACCTCGGCCAGCGGCTCGTTGGCCAGCGGGCTGGCGTCGGCCAGGGCGTAGGGAATGGCATCATCGCGGCCGCGCTGGCCGAACACCGCATCCAGGTAAGGCAAATACGGATCGATATCCGGCGCCAGCACGGCAACCTCGCGCGGGCGCAGCGGCGGATCAAAACGCGGATCGTCGAACAACGCGCGCAACTGGTCATGCAGCACCTGCAGCTCGCGCAGGCGCGTGTGGCAGGCATGGAACTGCAGGCTGGGATCGCCGCGGTCCACCGCTTCGCGCACTGGCCAGCCTGGTCGATCACGGCGGTGGAAGATGTCGGACTGGAGCCGGCGCAGCAGACTGCCCTGCAGCTCGTCACCACCCTCGCCGGGGTCGGCATGGGCCTGGATCTCGCTGCTGGCGTGGACCACTTCATAGGTGCCGATCAGGCGCATGAAATCGACACTGGCCGCGCCCCAGGCCTGCAGCAGGCGGTTCTCGCCGCCGATGCCCTCGGGCAGTTCGGCGCCGGCGGCCGCGCGCACGCGTTGCAAATCACCCCAGTAATCCCTGGCCGGGGTCGGCACGTAGCAGTGCAGGGCACCGACCCGGCTCTGCGTGGCGATCACGCGCAGCACATCGGGCGAGACATTGAGCGTGGCGAAGGCGAACAGGCGCGCCGGCAAACCGGCGGGCAGCGGCTGGCCGGGGGCCTCGAAACGATCCAGGTATTGCTGGATGCGCCGGGCGCGATAGCTGTCCTCGCCGATGGCGGCGCGCCACAGGATGGCCTGCGGGTCGTCCGGATCGGCACCGCCCTGCCAGCGCAGCAGCCAGTCGCGGCGCCAGGCCTGGTATTTCTCGAACACCGCCGCCAGTTCGCCGGCCAGGGTCCAGGCCTTGACCGGATCTTCGTCGTCGCCGGCCTCCCCGCCGGCCGAGGCAGCGCGGCCGTCCAGATGTGCGGCGATCCGCGCCAGCGCCGGCTGCGCCATCAGCGCGTCATCGTGCAGCGCGGCATAGAGGCGCCAGTGCAGCGCCTGGGTAGCCAGATCCGGCCCGGTGGCAGGCACATTGGCATCCAGGGCCCGACTGACGAATTCACCCGGCGCCAGGAACTGGATATTGGCCGCCACGCCATGGCGCTGCGCCAATGCCGCCTGCAGCCAGCGCCGCATCGCCGCCTGCGGAATCAGCACGATGTCCGGCTCCAGCGGCGATTGCCCGGGCACCGGGTGCGCCAGTTCCTCGGCCAGAAGCCCGGCCAGCACATCCAGTGCGTTGGAGTAGTAGAGGCGGAAATCGTTGGGCTGTTCCATATCCGGAACATTGTGCCCGAGCGCCGTCGCACCGGCTGCGACACTGCTGCCGCTGTCTGCCCTGGCGCGGCGTCGAGCCCGTGGAAAGGTCGCGCACCGGACTGGAGTTGAGCACCGGCAATGGCAAACGGGCGCCATCAAGGCGCCCGTTCGGTATCACGCGGTGGCCGCTGGTAGCGGCGCGGTGATCAGTAGCGGTAGTGGTCGGACTTGTACGGGCCGTCCACCGGTACGCCGATGTAGTCGGCCTGTTCCTGGCTGAGCCGGGTCAGCTTGACGCCGATTTTCTCAAGGTGCAGGCGCGCCACTTCCTCGTCCAGGTGCTTGGGCAGCATGTAGACCTTGCGCTCGTAGCTGTCCTTGTTGGCCCACAGTTCGATCTG
>CAZUZT010000144.1:0-5735 GCA_964624575.1 uncultured Rhodanobacteraceae bacterium
GTCACGGCGGTCGGGCAGGTACCTGGAGCCGCGCGAGAAGCCCAGCAGGTTGACGATCGGAACCGCCACCACGGTACCGGCCAACTGCTCGGGCTCGATCTTGTAGGCCAGGCGGCGCACGACCTCGATGCCATTGAGTTCGTCACCATGGATGCCGGCCGTCAGGCACAGGCGAGGCCCGCGCCTGCTACCGTGCACGACCACCACCGGGGTTTCCATGACGCTGCCGGAAAACGATTGCCCGGTGGTCCAGTGCAGGCGTTCGCGGCCGCCGGGAGCCACCTGGCCACCGAGCAGGTCAATCGGACTGGCGCCGAATTCGTTGCTGTCGGGATCCGGCAGCGGCGGTCCCCAGATCGTGGGATCGTCGCCGCTGTCCTGGTTTTCCTGGTCGGCCTCAGCATCGGCGGCGGCAGTCGCTTCCGGGTCATGGCCAACAGTGGGGCTGGAATCCCGATCATCGCTGTCGGTGAGCGGAGCGCTGGCGCCCTCATCGGCGTCCGGTCCAGAGGCTTGTGCAGCCGGGTCACCGGTTTCATGCCGGGCCTGGCCAGCGCCGGGGTCCGGGTCGTCTTCATCGGCCAGGGAATTGACGGCAATATCGGCAGCCAGCGCATTTTCGGCTTCCAGGTCGTCTTCCTCCGGGTCGGCCGCGGCAGCGTCAACGGCGGCGTTGATCGTTGGCGCGGAAAGGTCCGGGTCGGATAAATGGGAAGGACCGAGCATCACAGCGCCGCCAGCGGTGGGCGGATCGGTCGCACTCGCGATGGCGCCCGCGGCATGGTCGATCGATTCGTCAATCAGCTCCAGCAGGTCCTGCAGCGGCGCCGGCAGCAGCAGGCTCCAAGTGTCATCGTCGCCGGCTTCACGGTATGCGGACACTACGCCGGGGTCGGCTGCGGACGTTGCGGCCGCTGCCGCCGTCCCGGAGCCGGCGGCCGTGGCGGCGATGGCCGACTCCGGCAGCTCGGGGTTGCGGCTGCTGTCGATCGCCAGGCAAAGACCCGGGGCGCCGACCGCCAGGGCCAGCACCGCTGCCGATCGGACCAGCCAGTGGCCAACGTCGAAGCGGGAATCAACCATCAGCGCGGTTGTCGCCTGCACCGGGCAAGGAGATCAAGCGCAGCCGTCGGGATCGACTGCCGCGAGCGCCGGCTGCCGGTGCGGGACGATCGCCCAAGGCCTGTCATGAAGGTGGCCAGCACGCCCGGCAAACCTCCGCTGGCAGGTACCCGAAAAGGGTGACGGGCAAAGGCCGGTTGCGGGCTGCTCATGGCGGCCGATCTTACCCGAGGCGGGTGAGGGCGGCGTCGATGCGCTCCAGCGCCAGGCGCTGTCCAGCCAGGTAGACGGTGACATCGATCGAGGGCGACGCGGCCGATCCGGTAATCGCCACGCGCAGCGGCTGGGCGATGCGGCCCATGCCCAGCTCCAGCTCCGTGGCCGCTTCCTTGAGTGCCGCGTTCACGGTCTCTACCTGCCATTCGGCCAGCCCTGCGAGTTTTTCACGCACCTGGGCCAATGGCGCGCGGGCGGCGTCGGTCAGGTGCTTGCGTGCCGACGCCTCCTCGTAACCGGCCAGCGGGCCGTACCAGTGGCGCGACTTGTCGGCCATCTCCGACAGTGTCTGCGCCCGCTCGCGCATGGCCGTCACCACTTCGGCCGGAGCCGGACCCTGTGCCGGATCCAGGCCCAGGGCGCGCAGCTGCTCGGCCAGCAACGGCGCCACGGCTTCCGGCTCGGCGGCGACCAGGTAGTTCTGGTTGAACCAGCGCAACTTGTCCGGATCGAACCGCGCCGCAGCGACATTGACGTCATCGATCGAGAACGCCTGGATCATCTCGTCGCGGCTGAACAGCTCCTGGTCGCCGTGCGACCAGCCCAGCCGGACCAGGTAGTTGAGCAGCGCCTGCGGCAGGAAGCCTTCGTCCCGGTAGGCGAGCACGCTGACCGCACCATGGCGCTTGGACAGCTTCTGGCCATCCGGGCCCAGGATCATCGGCAGGTGGGCAAAGCGCGGCGTCGGTGCGCCCAGAGCCCGGTAGAGATTGATCTGGCGCGGGGTGTTGTTGACATGGTCGTCGCCCCGGATGACGTCGGTGATGGCCATGTCGATATCGTCGACCACCACCACGAAGTTGTAGGTGGGGTGGCCGTCGGAGCGCCACAGGATCAGGTCATCCAGCTCCTCGTTGTGCCACTGGATCCGGCCCTTGACCCGGTCGTCGAAGACCACCGGACCGGCCTGGGGATTCTTGAACCGGATCACCCGGTTGGGATCCTCGCGCAAGGGTTCGTTGCGCTCGCGGTAGTGGCCGTTGTAGCGCGGCTTCAAACCGCGGGCCATCTGGTCGGCGCGCATCGCATCCAGTTGCTCCCGGCTTTCGTAGGCGTAGTAGGCCTTGCCGGCAGCCAACAGCTGCTCGACCACCTGGCGGTAACGGTCAAAGCGCTGGCTCTGGTAGTGCGGACCCTCGTCATGGTCCAGGCCCAGCCAGGCCATGCCCTCGTTGATCGCCTGCACCGCCTCGGGGGTGGATCGTTCCCGGTCGGTATCCTCGATGCGCAACACGAAACTGCCGCCCTGGCGTCGGGCTTCCAGCCAGGCATACAGGGCGGTACGGGCGCCACCGATATGCAGGTAGCCGGTGGGACTGGGAGCGAAGCGGGTACGAACGGTCATGGCAAACGGATACCGGTTGGCGGAAACATGAAAATGGCGGGTGATGAACCAGGCTGTCTGCCCGGCCCGATGACAGGTGTCCGACGGCTGACCGGCGGAAGCCGGGGAAGAACGCAACGACGCTGCCCATGGACCCGCATTATCGATGCCGACAGCCTGACGTCCTGTCGGCGCGGCCTGTGATGGTCACCCGGATCCGGGATACAACGCCCGCACTACGGGCAGAGCGGGCCGCGCGCCCGGGAAAAGCCGCGCGGGCACAGCAGCAGCGGGTTCACGGTCAGCGGGCGGCGGCTATTTGATCAGTCGCAGATGATTGCGGCGGACTGGCGATGCTCCCGGCCCATCGGCCGGTCCCGGTTCGGTGTTGGCCAGGTCGCTGCCATCATCATCGGGGCCGGCAACGGTATCGACGCCAGTGCCGGGATCGGCCCGATCCGCCGTATCGGCGACCGCGGCCAGCTCGACACTCGAATCCCCGTGAGCCTCGGTCTCGGGCTCCGGCGGCAGCACCATGCCCTGCCCGTTTTCCACGGCATAAATGGCCAGCACGCCAGCTACCGGTACCAGCACCAGCAGCGGCACGCCGTTGAAGCGGGCCTGGAAGCTGATCACATCGTCGGCCAACTCCAGGTTGGCCACGGCGCGGGCGGCAATATTGAGCACCACGCGCCCGTCCTTCACCGACTGCGGCGGTACCCGCAGGCCTTCGGCTGCGGCATCTACCAGCAGGTAGGGCGTGAGTGCGTTGTCGCAGATCCACTGGTACAGCGCACGGATCAGGTAGGGCCGGCTGGAACTCATCGCCGGTGGCGCCGCTGATGGCGTCCTGGTCATCCGGACTCGGGCAAATCGCGCATCTGGCGCTCTTCCGGTGTCAGGCTGCGGATAAAACCGGGGTTGCGGAAGATGCGCTCGCCGTAATCGTAGATAGCCTGGGCCTCGCGCGGCAGCTGCACTTCCAGCCATGGCAGACGCCAGACCAGAGGCGCCAACAGACAGTCGGCGATGCTCATTTCCGAGTTCAGGAAGAACTTGGCGGCCTTGAATACCGGTGCGCTGGTGGTCATGGCATCGCGCAGATGGCGGCGCGCCTTGTCGGCCTGGGCCTTGCTGCCGGTGGTGATTTCCTCGACCAGGGGCAACCACTCCCATTCGGCGCGACGCTCGGCCATGCGCAGTCGTGCGCGGGAAATGGGATCGACCGGCATCAGTGGCGGATGCGGATAGCGCTCGTCGATGTAGTCGCAGATGATGTCGACTTCGTGCAGCACCAGATCGCGGTCGACCAGGGTCGGCACCGACTGGTACGGGTTCAGATCGATCAGGTCCTCCGGCGGCCGGGCCGGGTCCACCAGGACCAGGTCATAGGTGACGCCCTTGGCTGCCAGCACCAGGCGTACCTGATGCGAATGCAGATCGGATTTTCCCGAATACAGGGTAAGCATGTTGCGCAAACGTGCACTGCTCATCTATGAACTCTCCAGCCTTTTGGCAAGCAGGGACACCACCTCATGGCCACCGGCGTGCAACCGGAGCCGGAACCTGACAACCCCGCACAGGGAACGGCCGGCCTGGCAGACTGCTGCCGTTGCCGGCCCACGGCATCCGGTCAATGGATGTCTTTCCAGTACTCCCGCTTGAGCAACCAGGCCAGGGTGGTGAAGATGGCCAGGAACAGCAGGACCCAGACGCCCAGTGCATTGCGCTTCAGGGCGGCCGGCTCGCCGATGTACTCCAGGAATGAAACCAGATCACGCAGACTGGCATCGTATTCGCCGGGGGTCAGCAGCCCGGCCTGCACCAGTTCCAGACGCTGCACCGGCGGATCGCCCCCGTCCACGGGCTCGCCGTAATGCGGCTCCTGGATACCCTGCAGCTCCCACAGCACGTGCGGCATGCTGGCGTTTTCAAAAACGGTGTTGTTCCAGCCGGTGGCCGCGGTCGGGTCGCGGTAGAACGAACGCATGTAGGTGAACAGCCAGTCCGGCCCGCGCGAACGCGCGACCACGCTCAGGTCGGGCGGCGGCGTGCCGAAGAACGCGGCGCCATCCTCAACGCTCATGCCCGAAACGATAGTGTCGCCAAAACGGGCATCGGCCTGGAAAACCAGGTTTTCCATCACCTGCTCTTCGCTCAGGCCCAGATCTTCGGCCACCCGCGAGTAGCGCACGTACTGGGCGGAGTGGCAGCCGGCGCAGTAGTTCATGTACATGGCCGCGCCACGCTGCAGCATGCCCTTGTTGCCGATCTGGGTATTGGCCGGCAGCAGATTGTCGGCGCCACCTGCCGCCTGGCTGGCGGCAGCCACCAGGATTCCGGCCAGGAACAGGGTGAAGCGGGAGGTCCGGAAAAGCTTGTTAGTCATGCGTGGTCACCCGATCCGGCACCGGCTTGGTGCGTTCGAAACCAAAATGCGTGTACGCCCAGAGGAAGATGAAGTAGCTGAAGTAGATCACGGTCAGCAGGCGGCCGATCTGGGTTTCAACCGCATCGGTACCGGGACCACCGCCGATCTTGCCCAGCCAGACGAAGCTGAGCGCAAACAGGCCAAGTGCCACCTTGAAGCCGGCGCCGCGATAACGCCACGAGCGCACCTTGCCGCGATCCAGCCACGGCAGCAGGAACAGCACGGCGATCGCGGCGAACATAACGATCACGCCCATCAGCTTATCCGGCACCACCCGCAACATGGCGTAATAAGGGGTGAAATACCACACCGGCACGATGTGCTCGGGCGTCACCAGCGGGTCGTAGGGAACGAAATTGTCCTTCTCCAGGAACAGGCCACCGAAGGTCGGTTCGAAGAAGATGATGAAGGCCGCGATCATCAGGAAGAAGCCGACCCCGACCACGTCCTTGACCGTGTAGTAGGGATGGAACGGGATGCCGTCGGTGGGCGCCTCGCTGGACCAGCGGTTGCCCTTCGGGCCGTCCTTGATTTCGATGCCATCGGGGTTGTTGGAACCAACCGTATGCAGGGCGCCGATGTGCAGTACCACCAGCAGCAGCAGCACCAGCGGCAGCGCGATCACGTGCAGGGCGAAGAACC
>CAZUZT010000145.1:0-2009 GCA_964624575.1 uncultured Rhodanobacteraceae bacterium
CACGAAGCGGTCGCCGACCCGGGCCGCCACCGGCCGCGCCAGCACCAGTTGCACCAGACCCGGCGCGCCCGGAGCCACCGGCCCGGCCAGGGGCACGATGCGCGCGGCGACCTGCAGCGTGTGGCTGTACAGCCGCACCGGGAACCAGGTGCCGATCGGCGCCGGTTCGCTGGCCAGCACGTCCAGGCTGGCATCGATGCGCTCGCTGGGGGCATGCAGTTGCGCTGAGATGACCAGATCGCCGCGGTTGATCGCGTCCTTGTTGATCGCCTCGCCGGCCAGGTTCAGGGCGCAGCGCTGGCCGGCAACCCCGGTGGCGGCCTTGCGGTTCAGCGCCCGCAGACCGCGCACCCGCGCCGACAGACCGGCCGGGCTGACCAGGACCTGGTCGTCGATGGCAACGGTGCCGTCCAGCACCGTGCCGGTGACCACGGTGCCGGCGCCGGCCAGGGTGAAGCAGCGGTCGACGGCGAAACGCAGCGGGCGGACGCTACGGTCATCGCGGCTGCCGGCCCGGCTGCGATGCTGCGCCGAGGCCGTTGCCAGCGCCTGCCGCAGCCGATCGATACCTTCGCCGGTGCGCACCGAAACCTCGATCACCGGCGCCTGCGCCAGGCCGCTGCCGGCGAGCAGGCCATGTACCTGGGCGGCGACTTCGGCACGCCGCTGCGGGCCGGCCAGGTCGGCCTTGCTCAGCGCGACGATGCCGTGGCGATGACCAAGCAGATCCAGGATGGTGACGTGCTCGCGCGTCTGCGGCATCACGCCGTCGTCGGCGGCCACCACCAGCAGCACCAGGTCGATGGCGCCGGCACCGGCGAGCATGGTGTCGATCAGGCGCTCGTGGCCGGGAACGTCGACGAAACCGGTGATTTGTCCGGATTGACCAGCACCTGCAGCACCGGCATCGGCGGCGCCGCCATCGTCGGCACCGGCCAGCAAACCGGGCTGGCCCAGGTCGGCATAGGCAAAACCCAGGTCGATGGTGATGCCCCGAGATTTTTCATCCGCCAGCCGATCCGGATCGGTGCCGGTCAGGGCCCGGACCAGGGCCGACTTGCCGTGATCGATATGGCCGGCGGTTCCGACGATCACAGCGCTGCCAGGGCCTCCAGCAGGTCGTCATCGCGGTCCAGGCAGCGCAGGTCAAGGATCAGCGCGCCGTCGTGGATGCGGCCCAGCACCGGCACCGGCAAGGCCCGCAGGCGCGCCGCCAGACGTTCGGGCGCGCCGCCGCCGGGATCGCCCAACGCGACCAGGCGCAGACCGGCGCTGGCCAGGGTGTCGACCGGCAAGGCGCCGGAACCGACCTGGCTGGCACAGTCGCAGGTGTCCACTTGCACGCCCGGGCCGATCCGTTCCTGCACCGCGTCGCGCAGGCACTCGGCCTGGCGGGCGATGTCCTCGCGCTGGCGCGACAGGTGGCGCAGCGTCGGCAGGTGTTCGGCCACGGTGTCGGGATTGCGGTAAAGCTGGAGGGTGGCGGCCAGCGCGGCGATGCGGATCTTGTCCAGGCGCAGGGCGCGCTTGAGCGGATTGCGGTTGATCGCCGCGATCAGGTCACGGCGGCCGACGATGAAGCCGGCCTGCGGCCCGCCCAGCAGCTTGTCACCGGAGAAGGTGACCAGGCCGGCGCCCTCGGCGATGGCGTCGGCGACGGTCGGTTCGCTGCGCAGGCCCAGCGCCGACAGGTCCACCAGCGACCCGGAGCCCAGGTCATTGAGCAAGGGCACGCCGGCGTCGGCAGCGATGCCGGCCAGCACCGGTGCCGGCACCTGGGCGGTGAAGCCTTCGATGCGGTAGTTGGAGGTGTGCACCTTGAGGATCAGCCCGGTCTCGGGCGACAGCGCCTGGCGGTAGTCGTGCTCGTGGCTGCGGTTGGTGGTGCCGACCTCGACCAGGCGGGTGCCGGCCCGGACCATGATGTCGGGCATGCGGAACGCGCCACCGATCTCGATCAGCTCGCCGCGCGAGACGATCGCCTCGCGGCCCTGGCCGAAGGTGTTCAG
>CAZUZT010000145.1:2109-4040 GCA_964624575.1 uncultured Rhodanobacteraceae bacterium
CGGCAATGGCCTGGCGCATCGCCGCCAGGCGGCTGCGCACGGCGGCGGTGACCGCGCTGCGGCCGTGCACCTGCACCAGGTCCTGCCCGGCCGGCGAGGCGAGCACGCGATCCACCGACGGCAGGGCACGGAACATGGCGGTCAGTAGCCGACCAGCAGCGGATTGAAACCGAGCCGATGCCAGCGCGAGTCCTGCATCAGCAGATCCAGGCCAAGGCTGCCGACATCGTCGGCGACCGGATCCAGGCTGGCGTTCTTGACCTGGTAGAAGATCTTCAGCCAGCGCTGGCAACCGTTGCAGGTTTCCGCCTTGACCGTGGCCTCATCGGTGCCCACGGAACGGTAGCCCAGGCCCTCGGTCGAGCCGCAGCCCAGACAGCGCACGCGCACTTCGTTCCATTGCGTGGCGCAACCGGCGCAGGTGGCGTAGCGGACATTGTCGATCTCATTGAGATTGATCACCGAGGAGCTGACCGGACGGCCACCGCAGGCCGGGCAGACGCCGATGCCGACCGGTACCAGGGCGGCAGCATCCAGGCCGGCGGCGAGCCGGACCAGATGCACCTGCACGGCCAAGGCGGCGAACAGGTGAGCGGCGGGGGCCTCGGCAGGAATCTCATCGTTGAGCACGTTGGCCAGCAGCCAGTGGCGCTGGTCGGCATCGGCCTGGCCGACGGCGTCCAGCGCCCGGCGCGCCGGCTCCGGCATCGCCAATCCGGCGGCTTCGGCCAGCACGGCATCGAGCACGGCGGCCAGTTCCGGGCCGGTGACCAGGCTGGCACGATCGATCGGCGGCATGCCGGCGGCGGCCGCTTGACGCAGCCGTTCCGGCGCCAGCGTTGGCACTGCCGGCAGGCTGGTCACCAGTCGCGCCTGCAGCCTGGACAGGTTGGCCAGCAATTCCAGATACGGCGCCAGTTCACTGGTTTCAGCCAGGAAGGCAAAGCGGCCGGCGCGGGTCTGGAATACCGACAGCGGGGTCGGCAGGAAAACCAGCGGCGGTTTTGCCACGCCGCCGATCGAGGCCGGATCGGGTTTCAGTCGGTCAGTCATGGTGCGCCGGTGCAGGGTTCATGCCGTGCAAGGTAACGCAAACACGCCGGTCGCGGCCGCAGCGAACCGCGCCGGCAGGCAACGTTTCATGGCGGCTGGCAAGGCGGCTGCCGACTGGGCGCTTGCCAGCCGACGGGGCACGCGGCCGGCAGGACTCAACCGTTGCCGCCGGCCTTGTCGCGGGTGGCGACTTCCTGCAACCACTTGCGGTGGTGGCGCCAGGCCCAGCCGCCGGTGACCGTGCCGCGGGTCATGGCGCGCAGGGTGCCGCGCACCCACAGCGCCGCGTACACGTGCAGGATGAAGACCAGCAGGATTCCGACCGCGGACAGGGCGTGCAGCGCCACGGCGACGCGGCGCACGGGCAGCGACACCATCCAGGCGAAATACTGTTCCCAGATCATCACGCCGGTGACCAGCAACACCGCAATCAGCACGGCAAACGCCCAGAACACCAGCTTCTGGCCGGCGTTGTATTTGCCCAGGGGCGGCAGGTTTTCTTCGTTGCCGCGCACGACATCGCCGATCTTGCGGGCCCATTCCAGGTCTTCCCGTACCGGCAGGTTCAGCCGCCACATCTGGATCATCATGCCGGTGAAACTGGCCGCCATCAGCACGCCGACGATGGGGTGCAGCCAGCGTGTGGTCTGGCCACCGCCGAACAGGGCGGTGAGCCCGTACAGGGAGGGATGGAAGAAGGCGAAGCCGGACAGCACCAGCACGATCATGCACAGGGCAGTGAACCAGTGGTTGGCGCGGGTCAGGCCGCGATAGCGCTGGACGGTGACCGGGCGGTGGCTGGCGATGGCATCGCCGGGGGCGGAGTGGATGCGCGTGGACATGGCTCAGCTGCTCCGGGAATCGTGGCCGCCGCCCGG
>CAZUZT010000145.1:4140-5626 GCA_964624575.1 uncultured Rhodanobacteraceae bacterium
TTGTCGAAGCCGCGCGACTTGAGATCTTCGATGCGCTCGTTGGCCCGGGCGATCATGTCTTCCTTGGGGCCGAAGGTGATGCACTGGGTCGGGCAGACCTTGGCACAGGCCGGGCCCTGGCCGACCGCGACCCGGTCCGAACACAGGGTGCACTTGGTGCTGACGAAGGTTTTTTTCGAGATCCGCGGAATGTCGAACGGGCAGCCGGCGACGCAGTAGCCGCAGCCGATGCAGTTGTCGGAAATGAAATCGACGATGCCGTTGGAGTACTGGATGATGGCGCCCGGCGCCGGGCAGGCCTTCAGGCAGCCCGGGTCGGCACAGTGCATGCAACCGTCCTTGCGGATCAGCCACTCCAGGTTGCCGGTGTCCGGGTTCTCGTACTCGCTGAAGCGCATCAGCGTGAACAGGTCCGGGGTCAGGTCGGCCGGGTTGTCATAGACGCCGACGTTGGTCTCGATTTCCGGATCCAGGTCGTTCCATTCCACGCAGGCGGTCTGGCAGGCCTTGCAGCCGATGCAACTGGAGACATCGATCAGCTTGGCCACCTGGGTCAACTGGCGCGCCGGTTCGGGCACATGGGCGGTGGCCGAGATCCGCACCACGTCGCTGGCCAGAAGATTGGAGGCCAGCGGTTGCACCGGCGGGTTGGCGGCCGCGGTCAGCGGCTGCGGCGCGCGTGCGCCCGGGTTGTCGGTACTCATGGCACCTCCTGCTGCGCCGCCCGTTCAATATTGACCAGGAAGGCCTTGAACTCGGGCGTTTCGATGTTGGCATCGCCAACGAAGGGGCCCAGCGTATTGGGGCCAAAACCCTTGCGCGCGGCGCCCTTGAAACCCCAGTGCAACGGGATGCCGACCACGTGCACCGGCTTGCCATCGCAAATCAGCGGCTTGATCCGCCGGGTGACCACGGCCTTGGCCCAGATCTGCCCGCGCGCCGACCACACCCGCACCCGGTCGCCCTTGGTGATACCGCGATCCTCCGCCAGCTCGACGCTGATCTCGACGAAGAACTCGGGCTGGTTCACCGCGTTGACCTTGTTGTGCTTGGTCCAGTAGTGGAAGTGCTCGGTCAGCCGGTACGAGGTCGCGACGCAGGGGAAATCGGCACTGCTGCCCAGGCCGGCCAGGTCATCGGGGAAGATGCGCGCCACCGGGTTGCCGACCATCTTGCGGTTGAGCGGGTTCTCGACCGGGCTTTCAAACGGCTCCATGTGCGTGGGGAACGGGCCATCGCGCATGAAGCGGCGCGAGAACAGGCGGCTGGTGCCTTCCGGGTTCATGATGAACGGCCCGACCTCGTGCGGTTTGGCAGTCGGTGCGATATCGGGCACATCCGGACCGACCCAGCGCTCACCATTCCATTCCACCAGCTTGCGCTTGGGATCCCAGGGCTTGCCGTCGATATCGCAGGAGGCACGGTTGTAGATCACCCGGCGGTTGGCGGGCCAGGCGAAGGACCAGTTCGGGTGCACGCCCATGCC
>CAZUZT010000146.1:0-5622 GCA_964624575.1 uncultured Rhodanobacteraceae bacterium
CGGCCGGCACGCTTGGGTTGCCGGGATTCTGTGGGCGCAACCTGGCAACATCGACAACGGTCTCACTGGCGTGGGACCGGCGCCGGGGGACCGGGCAACGCCGGGCGGGCACTGCTGCTGATGGTGTTCTCGTTCCTGATGCTGGCGTCTGGACACCGGCGGCTTCCAGGATGATCCGGTAGCGCAGTGAGGGCTGATCGCCCAGCGCGCACTGCCGGTCCGATGCCGGTACCAGCCTGGGCCTAATACCCGCGCTGCTTTTCGATCCGCGCGTCGAGGACGGTCGTGAGTTTGTCGCACGCACCGCGGATCGCTTTGTCCAGGTTCTCGTCTTCGTGGCTGACGCCCAACGGATCGTCGTTCTCCAGCCGGGCTTCGAGTGCGCAACGCTTGTTCCTGGGCCCGGTCTTGATCGAGTTGGTGTCGGACAGGAACACTTCGAGCCGGCTCAAGCGCGAGGAGAAGCGCCCCAGCGACTGTTCCACCATCGCGACGACACGCGATTGGAGTGCTTCAGTGCCATCGATGTGGTTGTCTGTGTTCAATTGGATCTTCAAGTGGCCTCCTTGATTGGCCTCGGGGAAGGGCAGGATCACTTCAATCCTCGCAGCGGCTACCTGAAGTCAAAGTGCACGCCGGTGCTCAGGAGCCACTCATTCTCCGCATCCGGCCTGGCCGCCCGTGGCTGGCGCGCCTCCAGACCCGGCAGACGAGGCCCGATCGCTGATCGGACAAGGCGGTGGTGCGATGCCGGTACCCAGCCCGTCTCGCTGCTGTCGCGTTCCAAGGTTTTGTCTCTTCCCTGCATAGCGAACATGCTGCACACCGCAAGGCTGCCACGAAATTCCCTGCTAGTCGGCGGACACATGCCCCAACACTCGACGCGTGGCGTGGCACCTGACTTCGACGGGCAATTTGTCCGTCCACGTGCTTCAGTCGTGAAGTCGCCACGCTGGAAGCAAAAGGCGACTTCAAAAGTTCGATGACCTATCACGACGACGTCGCGGCGGATGACTTCGTCTCCCTGACCATGCACGTGCGGCCCTAACCCCATATCTGGGACGATGCCCAGCACCCGGTCTTCCAGATGAACCTTCCCGAGGGCTACCTGCTGCAGGTGTTGCAGGAGCAATTCGGCCCGGTCTTCCTGCAGCTATGGGCAAGCGCCAATCCGCTGCAGGTCGATGGTGCCCTGGATCGCCCGAAACGCACCGGCCAGGTCGTCGTCATGGAAGCGATAGCTCATCGACAACCGGTCGCAGGCCACAGACTCCAGCTCCACCTCACCAATGGCAGTGTGATTTACGGTCCCCAGATCGTCGAAACGGCCACTGACCGACTGGTATATCCGGGAGCGGATGACACCATCACCAGGATCAACCTGTTCATTGAGCGTGAACCAGTGTTGATCGCCCGCCTCTCCCAACGGCGCCAGCGGATCGAACGTGTACCACGTGGCGAACAGGAAACCGGGATCACCATCGGACGGTGCAACGCGCTGGATGGCCAGCCCCTGACCATCGGTGTGCGGATCGAACCAGGTGGCCGTCAATGCCGGGTCGTAGGCGGCTTCAGCAGGCCGGATCAGGTTACCTTCGGCGCATTCCACACCCCTGGGAACGGTCCGCCCCAGAGCAATGCTGCCCTGCGCGCCACTGTTGTGTGACGGATCGAAACGATACTCCAGCGACGCGGTGTCACAGGTATCCAGGTGCAGACGAGCGCTACCCACTTGGGAGCTGAGCGAGCCTGGCGCATCGAATTGTCCATCGGTAACGCTATAGATAGGCAAGACCGCCGATCGCATGCCGACCTGGACAGGCCCCTGCAAGACGTACCAACGCAACTCGGCGGGATCGTTGGCCACTTGATCGGAGTAGGTAAACCACGGCATGAACACCTCACGCTCGTGTTCGAACCAGGTGGCAGAGAACCCCTGCCCGTTGCTGTATTCCGGATGCCAGTGGCCGCTCAATGCCGCCTGGCTCACCGGCAACGTCGTCGTCACCCCGAACAAACCCGTGAGCTTGCGCACCGGAACATCCAGGCTCAGGCTGGTTTTCACCGGCCCGGCAAGAACAACTGCTCCGTTGCCGTCGATACCGATGCGTCGGGATAATCCACCCCAGTCCCAAGGCAAGCAATGGGGCTGGATGCAGGGAATAGCCACTTCCCGATGCCACCTGCCGGTGCTGCCGTCGATCACCGTCAGAACCAGGCTGTCATTGCTCAGGCGTGCGCCGGCGAGCAGGATCAGACCGTTGTAGTTACCCATCACGGACTGCGTTTTCAGGCTGGATGGGGTCAGGTGGCGTCGCCACCGTTCCTCGCCGGAGGATGGATCGATGCTGAGCAACACTTGCCGCTCAAAGCCGGTTGTCGGCAGAGCCCTGCTGCCGATTGTCGTGAAGTGCAGCAGAATGGAGCCATCAGCCAGATGATTCATCTCCATCCCGCCCCATCCTGGGCCGAGGAAATCAGAACCCACACTCTTCTGCCAGCGCAGCGTGCCGTCGACAACATATGAAAGCTCCAGGCCACCGTCAGCCTGGCTCTGGTCGTAAACGATAACGGTCACGCCAAGATGATCATCCAGGTGCATCCGCCTCAAATGACGCGTCTCACCGAGGGCTTCCAGCGTCCCGGGCAACGCCAACTCCTGATCTTCACCTTGCGGAGTCAGGCGCCACACAGAACCATCACTGCGTAGATAAGCCATGCCATGGCGGGGATTCATAGCCCCTACGACTCGGCTATGGCCCAGCTCGCGACCATCGGCTGAAGCCAACACCCATGCATTGCTGCTGCCATGAATAACAACATTTCCATTACTCATTCCCTGCGCCTGCAGGCCTGGCCTCATTTGCCCCTCCAAAGCACGCCAACGTAACCGGCCATCGGCGCGCTCATAGCAGGCCGCACCGTCTGCCCAGGCGACGGCAATACCCCCATCGCCACATTCGGCCAATGTCATCGTCTCCTGCTGGACGAACATAAACGCCAATGGCTGCCGCCAACGTTGCACGCCTTGCGGGTCCAGCGCCGTCAGGCTGGAATACTCACCGCTGATGGCGATGAACGTCCAACCATCGGGCGATGTCAGGCTCTGCGGTGCTCGAACGGTGCCTGGTTGCCGCGTGAAAGGCAGCGAATGGACAGCTGATGCCTGGCCACTCCGGGACAGCAATTGCACCGTGGGTACCGGGGCTGCACCCGATTGCCGCCGCAGCTGCGACACCCTGGCCAGCCGCCCGTCACCGACCAGCATCACCTCCCTGAATGCATCACCATCAGACCCGGGTTCTGCATCAAAATCATGATGGAAGCGAAGCACGGCATTGCTGTCGTAGCGTTCAATCAGGGTGTCCTCTGCACCCGGACCCGCCATCAGCACTACGTCGCCGTCCTCGTCCAGCCAGCTGCCGCAGGCAATCGCCCAGCCTACACAGAAGGGACTGTCGCGCTCGGTACGGTTCACCTCGCGAAGATCGTGATCGAGCGCTCGTAACCGCCGATGCCGCGCCTGGGTCGATTCCACGACCATCACCCGATCGCTGGAAAGGTGTGCATACCGGATCGAGGAACCCTCTTCCGGCAACAACGATCTTTGGGTTTCCTCTTCGCCAAACCTATCCAGCACGATGAGCTTCCAGGCACCATCGCCATTCCTTCTGCCGAGCAACAGGATCCTGTCGTCACTGGCTGGCAGCATCTGAAATTGCCACAATCCCTCGGTCTCCCAGCTCCAGAGCAATTGGCCTTGGTGCGTGACCCGCAGCACCTGGGTATGCGAGCTGTGCATAAGCTGGATATTCAGGTACTGCCCACCAGGATGCCTGGCCAACACGGGTGCCGTGAGCAACCCAGGCACCTCCCATTGCCTGACAACCTGCTCCATTCCATTGGCCAGAAGACGCACTATGACGACCTTGGAACTCCCCCCGGAAATACTCTTCACCGTCGCCAGATAGGTCGAATTGTCCTCGGACAAAACCGGCACTGAACACCACCTCAACGATTGGGGTCGCCACAACCAGCTCAGGCTGCCATCCGGCTTGTAGGCCATCAACCAGCAATTCCGGTCTCCTGCGACCATCACATCCCCGTCGCGCCGCACTTTCGCCCAGCTCAGACCATTGGAGCCGCTCCACGTCCCCGGGCTGAACAGGCCAAGATGCTCGAATTGCCCGGTTGCTGAAAGACGGAGAAATTCACTCCCCAGCAAATAGATACGGCCATTGTTCGGATCAGCGGCGATCTGCTCAGTGACCAATTCGTAACTGGTCAGGATTTCGCCATGCCCGGCCTCGACCACGACCGACCATTCAGGAGCCCATGCGGGCTGCGCCATCGCCGGTAACGCCCCCACGCACAATGCCGCCACCCACAACACGCAAGCACACAGGGTGCCCAACCGAAAAAATCTCGCCGGCCGCTGCCGATACCCTTGCTGCCGCATCTTTCCGCTCCCTATTCCGCCCGGCACAAACTGTACGCGTATTGCAGAATAATACTTAAATGCAAATTCATTGCCCGGCCTTCAGTGCCGGATCGACGATCACACATGTTGGCTTGGATGCACGGTAACAATCATTTTTTCCAAAATTTTTCAATAAGACTTCTAGTGTGCCGGCAGCAATCACCTGCGGCAAGCACACCAACGCCGATGTCGCCCATGGCTTCATCCGGCACTTTACCGTGACGCAGACGTCGCTCCACGACTCCCGAACGACCAAGGCTTTGCTTGATCCGGAAGCACGACGCGCGATGTTCGCCGGCAGCGCCTACCGGTCACAGGACACCACGCAGTACTCGCAGCGGCACGGCTGGAAGGACCGCACGATGTACAAGGCCCAGCGCAACCGGCCCCTGACCAAGCAGCAACCAGCTTGGAATCGTACTCGCGCAAAGATACGGGCCCGGGTCGAACATTGCTTCCCCCGCATCCATCAATTCCGAGGTTATCGCTCGCTGCAGGGTATCGGACTGGCCCGACCCCACGTCCAGATCGGCCTGATCAACTTGACCCACAATCTGCAGCGGTTGGCATGAAAGAAGTGGCGAGGAACGGCCTCGCCAAGGCAAAACCGCCAGGCTGACCGGCCCAGACATCCGTAAGCAATACAGAATCCAGGTTCGGGTCACAGAACCCGCAGAGCCGAAGCCGACAAACCTGGTTTGCTTTTAGGCGAATCGTTCGCCGATGAGGGCCGGACGTCCGGATCGGGTTTCTTCAAACCGCTCTAACAGCCTGGCCCGCGGTGGTGTCGCCCCCAAAGCTCCATCGGATTCATCGTCTGGCAGTCCGTCCCGCACTGTGAAGTGAGAACCCAAAGGCCAGCGTGTCGAGCATGCTCGATCGTGTTCGATGCCGAGCCTGCCGTGTGACAAGAAGGCCTCGAAAACCCGCCAAAAATTGCCCGATTTCACACGAGACGTAAGTCATTGGCCCGGTTTTCGTGCAGGGCGAAGCTGCCAAGATCTGTCACAGATCTGGCACAGATTCGTCACATGAATAGACAACCCCACCCTGGATGACCTAAAAGGTCAACGAAATCAATGGGTTACATGGCGCGCCTGGAGGGATTCGAACCCCCGACCAATGGCTTCGGAAGCCACTAC
>CAZUZT010000147.1:0-5614 GCA_964624575.1 uncultured Rhodanobacteraceae bacterium
CGCCAGTTCCTGCGCGAAAACCCCGCCGCCGCTACCGAGATCGACGCCAAGCTGCGTGAGAAGCTGTTGTTGCCGGTCAGTGGCAGCCGCAAGGCGGCCGAAGAAGAGGCGCCGGAACTGGCAGCGGTGAAATGACCGCCGGTGTCCTGGGCTGTGCCCTGGTTGTGGGCGGCGGCTGCTGTCCACAGTCATCGGGCCATGACCGGTAAGGGCCAGCCCGACCCAGCCTGTGCGCCGGACGTTTTGCCCGGCGACGATGGCCCGGCGCGCCAAGCGGCGGCATCGCAAGAAGCCGAGCCTGCCTTGCAGTGGGATGCCGCCGGGGAATCGCTTCCGCAAGCCCAGGTGGATCCCCAGGCCTATGCCCGGGCCCTGTCCCTGCTGGCCCGCCGTGAGCATTCACGGCGGGAGTTGGCCGACAAGCTGACCGCCCGCGACGTGACCGAGGATGACTGCGAGGCCATCCTCGACCGCCTGCTGGCGGCCGGCTACCAGTGCGATGAGCGCTTCGCCCGCATGCTGGTGCGCAGCCGCGTTGGCCAAGGCCATGGGCCGGTGCGGATCCAGGCCGAATTGCGGATGGTGCACCGGATCGAGGACGCGCTGATCCGTCAGGTCATGGATGAGGAAGGCGCGGACTGGCAGGCGCTGGCCCTGGACCTGTGCCGCCGTCGCTACCGGACGCCGCCGGCCAACCATGCCGAACGGATCAAGCGCGCCAATTTTCTGGCCCGGCGCGGCTTTCCGGCCAGCATTGCCCGGGCCGCCGTCGACGCTGGCCCCGAAGTGGACTGACCGCTGCAGGCCGGCATCGTCTGGCTGATCCGATCCAATCCATTCCGGCGTGGCCCGGCCCGACCCGACCCATAGGCGAGCACGTCGCGCCGGTAGTCCGGTCAAAGCAGCGGCAAGCGCGCTTATCGCCAGGCGCGCGTGTGGTTTTCCAATGTAGCTTGGCGAGAACGCGTTTCCGGCCGGGCGGGAGTACTCGCTGCGCTCCGGTGGGATGGCAGCGCCAGATGCCATGCCGGGTTTGTTCGAATGTTTTTTGCGGCGGCACCCGCGCCACGTTCAGCGGCACCTGCGGCGGCATGGACCGCGATCATCCGGCGGTTCATGCGCTCTGTCCCGGCGCCATCCTGACGGCGCGGCGAGCCGGATATCGATCTCCCCGAAAAAGTGCCCGGCGGCACTGCGCCGTGCCCGCTCCAGGATCATGCCGCACCGGCAATGCGCTCACTTGCCAGGCCCCAGGTCCCGCCGGAGACAGGCGCAACGTGGCGCCTAGCCGGCTTTTTCGTCATGCTTGTCCGTTTCCGGCGTCACCTGGTTCCCTGGCCGTCCGCCATCCAGTCGGCGATCTGCCACCGTGCGCGGCCCCCAATCTTTATTTTAGATCCCCAAGTCATGTCCTCCACCCATCAGATCCGCCAGCAGTTTCTCGACTTCTTCCGCGACAAGGGTCACCAGATCGTGCCCTCGGCCTCGCTGGTGCCGGCCAATGATCCGACCCTGCTGTTCACCAACTCGGGCATGGTCCAGTTCAAGGACGTGTTCCTGGGCGCCGAGAAGCGCGACCACCCGCGGGCCACCGATGTCCAGCGTTGCCTGCGCGCCGGCGGCAAGCACAACGACCTTGATTCGGTCGGCTACACCGCCCGTCACCACACCTTTTTCGAGATGCTGGGCAACTGGTCGTTTGGCGATTACTTCAAGAAGGAGGCGATCGCCTGGGCGTGGGAGCTGCTCACCGAGGTCTGGAAACTGCCGCCGCAGCGTCTGCTGGCCACCGTCTACCACACCGATGATGAGTCCTACGCGATCTGGCGTGACCTCATCGGCCTGCCCGAAGACCGCATCATCCGCATAGGCGACAACCACGGTGCTCCGTTCGCCTCGGACAACTTCTGGCAGATGGCCGATACCGGTCCCTGCGGTCCGTGCACCGAGATCTTCTACGACCACGGCGAACAGTTCGCCGGCGGGCCGCCGGGATCACCGGACGAGGATGGCGACCGGTTCATCGAAATCTGGAACCTGGTGTTCATGCAGTTCGACCGCCAGCCCGATGGCCACCTGGCGCCACTGCCGGCACCCTGCGTGGATACCGGCATGGGCCTGGAGCGCCTGGCCGCCGTGCTCCAGGGCGTGCACAGCAATTACCAGATCGACCTGTTCCAGGTATTGATCGGCCATGCCGCCGAGCTCACCGGCACTACCGACCGTGAAAACAAGTCGCTGCGGGTGATTGCCGACCACATCCGGGCCGCCGCCTTCCTGATCGTCGATGGCGTCCTGCCCGGCAACGAGGGCCGGGGCTATGTTCTGCGCCGGATCATCCGCCGGGCGCTGCGCCACGGCTGGATCCTGGGCACCCGGCAGCCGTTCTTCCACCACCTGGTTCCGACCCTGGTGGCGCAGATGGGCCAGGCCTACCCGGAGCTGGTTGCCCGTCAAGACGTGGTCGAGCAGGCATTGAAAGCCGAAGAGGAACGCTTTGCCGAAACCCTTGACGCCGGCATGCGCATGTTCGACGAGGTCGCCGCGCGCTCGCCCGACGGCATTCCAGGCCAGGATGCCTTCCGGCTTTACGACACCTACGGTTTTCCGATCGACCTGACCGCCGACATTGCCCGGGAACGTGGCATGTCGGTGGACATGGATGGCTTCCAGGCAGCGATGAACCAGCAGCGGGAAACCGCCCGTGCCGCCGGCCGCTTCAGCGGCGGGCCCCGCCTGCCGGCTGAACTGGCGGCGCAGTTGCCGGCGACCGCATTTGTTGGCCAGGAGCAATTGCAGGCCGATGGCGTGCGCGTGCTGGCGCTGCTGCACGACGATCAGCCGGTCGCGTCGATCCAGGCCGGTGACGAGGCCATCATGATCCTGGATCGGACGCCGTTCTACGCCGAATCCGGTGGCCAGGTCGGCGATACCGGCCGCCTGCTGGGCGACGGCATCGAGTTCCAGGTCACCGACACGATCAAGCTGGCCGGGCAGTTCCATGGCCACGTCGGCCGGCTGACCAGCGGCACCCTGCGCCGCGATGATCTGGTCGACGCCGCAGTGACCGCGGACCGTCGCCAGGCGATCGTGCTCAACCACACCGCCACCCACCTGCTCCATGCCGCCCTGCGCCAGGTGCTGGGTGACCATGTCCAGCAAAAGGGCTCGCTGGTCGCACCGGACCGGCTGCGCTTTGATTTTTCCCACTTCCAGGCCGTCGACGCCAACCAGCTGGAGCGGATCGAGTACCTGGTCAACGACCAGATCCGGGCCAACCATGCCGCCGACATCGGCCACATGGACATGGAGGAGGCGCTGGCCGCCGGCGCCATGGCCCTGTTTGGCGAAAAATACGGCGACCGGGTGCGGGTCCTGAGGCTCGGCGAGTTCTCGATCGAGTTGTGCGGCGGCACTCATGTCGATCGCACCGGTGACATCGGCCTGTTCCGGATCCTTTCCGAAAGCGGTGTCGCCGCCGGCATCCGACGCATCGAGGCGGTGACCGGCGCGCAGGCGCTGGCCGTGGTCCGTGGCCAGCAGGCACGGCTGGATACCGTCGCCGGCTTGGTTGGCGCACGGGCCGACGATGTCGTCGACAAGGTGCAGGCGCTGCTGGACCGGCAGCGGCAGTCGGAGCGGGAACTGGACGCCCTGAAGGCCAGGCTCAGTGCTGCTTCCGCCGGCGATCTGGCCGGCCAGGCGGTGGCTGTCGACGGCATCAAGGTCCTGGCGGCGGTCATAGAAGGCGCCGATGCCAAGTCCTTGCGTGATCAGGTCGACCGGCTCAAGGATTCCCTGGGCGATGCCGTGATCGTGCTGGCGGCACGCAATGGCGGCAAGGTGCAGTTGGTCGCCGGCAGCCATGGCAGCGCCCTGGGCAAGGTCAAGGCCGGTGAGTTGCTGACTCACGTCGCCGGCCAGATCGGCGGTCGCGGCGGTGGCCGGCCGGATCTGGCCCAGGGCGGCGGCGAAGACAGCCCGGCACTGGCCGGTGCCCTTCAGGCAGTGCCCGACTGGGTGCGCCAGCGCATCGGATGAGCAGTCGTCGGCCGCCGTTGCCAGTGTCGGCATCGGCCCGGCTATCGTGCCATGGCCGCGTTCGATCGCCGTTGCGACCTGGCTGAGCTTGTTGCCACTGCCCGGGTCGCTGGCTACTATCGGCGCCAGTGCCTGCCCGGTGCGGTTCCGGATCTGCCCGGAATACACCAGGCCAGCCACGGGTGCCAATGCAATGCAGCACGCGATACCACGCGAATCACAGCAAGGATGCCTGGATGCTGATCCTCACACGGCGGGTAGGTGAAACCTTGATGATCGGTGAGTCGATCACCGTCACGGTCCTTGGCGTCAAGGGCAACCAGGTGCGGGTGGGTATCACTGCGCCACGCGATGTCTCCGTGCACCGGGAAGAAATCTTCCAGCGCATTGGCGATGACGGGCAGGCCGGCGATGGCGACCAAACAGCCGCCTCCGGTTCGACGGCGTCGACCAGGCCTTCGGGCTCGACCGGTCAGGACAACTGACGGTGATCGAACAGCCCTGGCCAGCTGTGACTGCAGGCCGGGGGCTTGCAGCGTTGTCGTCAACGCTGACCCTGGCCCCAGAATAGACCTTTGACCTGCTTCGGCTTTAGCCGTTATCCTTCCCCACCTGCCATGACCGGCACAGCGCCAAACCTCGCTGACCGGCTTTGCAGCAGCAACACCAATATCCCGGAGAGGTGCCCGAGTGGCTGAAGGGGCTCCCCTGCTAAGGGAGTATGGGGGTTAAACTCCATCGAGGGTTCGAATCCCTCTCTCTCCGCCAGTTTTCCCGAGCAAGGCTGCCCATCCGGCAGCCTTGCTCGTTTCTGCCTTGCCGTTTCCCGGATCGCTGATCAGATACCGAGGCTGTTCGCCGCAGTCAGAGGCACGGGCGGATGGCGGCTACCCGGGCAGCGCCGACGCCCTCAACCGGTTTCATCGATATCAGCATCGGTCTCGGTCTCGGTCTCGGTATCGGTCTGCATTTCGGTGGCAACAGGCGTTGCTGACGGCCAATCCAATTCCCGCAGCACGCGAAACAGCTCCCGGCTGGCGCGCGGCGGCGCGTCGGCGTCGCGCTCGTGGCGGGCTTGGCGCAGGAGGCGGCGAAGCTGGTTGCGATCGGCGTCCGGGCAGGCATCGATGACCTCGGCCAAGGCCGGGTCCCCGTCCTGGATCAAGCGTGTCCGCAGGGCCTCCAGCCGGTGCAACTGGGCCGCCTCGCGCAGGGCCTGCGTGCGCCTGGTATCGAGCACCGCGCGGATGGCTTCCAGTTCGTCACCATCCAGACGCCGCAACTGCTTGGCCAGGAACTGCGCCTGCCGCTTGCGTGCGCCATGGCTGTGGATGCGGCGCGACTCGTCCACCAGTCCGGCCAGGTCCTCGGCCAGCTCCACCTTGGCCAGCACGCCAGCCGGGGCCGACATCAGCGCCTGGGCAAGTTGCAGCACATCCAGCGCCTCGCGGCGCCGCTGGCTGCGCGACGGGCCGGTGGCGCGCTTGCTGATCCGCTCGCCCGGTATCGATGGCGGGTATTGCTCTTCGTTGCTCATGGCAGCGAGCTTACAACTGGCGGCCCGGGCTGTGGG
>CAZUZT010000148.1:0-1640 GCA_964624575.1 uncultured Rhodanobacteraceae bacterium
CGGCGTGTAGCGCGGGTCGCCGTAGCCGCGCATGTTGTGGAAGCTCATGCCGCTGCCGACGATCAGCACGCCCTCGTCGCGCAGCGGCGCCAAGGCGCGGCCGGCGGCGAGGTGCGCGGCCGGATCCAGGTCGCTGCGCAGTGACAGCTGGATCACCGGAATATCGGCCTTGGGAAAGGCCAGCTTGAGCGGGATGAACATGCCGTGGTCATAGCCGCGCTGCGGGTCGATGTTCGCCGCCAGGCCGGCCTGTCCGAGCCGCTGGCCGATGTCGCTGGCCAGGTCCGGGGCACCGGGCGCCGGGTAGCGCAGCTGGTAGGTGTGCTCGGGAAAGCCCTGGTAGTCGTAGATCAGCTCCGGGCGCGGATGGCCGGTGAGGCTGAACTGCGGTGCCAGCCAATGGCCGGAGACCAGCACGATGGCGCGCGGCCGGGCCGGCAGGGTGTCGGCGATGCCGCGCAGGAAGGCGGCCATGCCGTCCCAGGTGTCGGCCGGGTTCCAGTCCATGAAGAAGCAGGGGCCGGCGCCGTGCGGGATGAACAGCGTGGGCTGGCGCACGGCGTCGTTGGCGGCTGCGGCGTGGGTGTTGGGAGAGATCGTGGTATCCATGGCTGACAGTATCGGCGCCCACTGTTGGCAATAGAACCGGCCAATATCCGACAACAGCTCATACCCAGGGTGTTAGGCTGGCCGCCATGGACCGGATCACCAGCATGCGCGTGTTCGTGCGCGCCGCCAGCGAGGGCAGCCTGTCGGCGGCGGCCCGGCACCTGGAGATGTCGCCGGCGATGGCGACCAAGCATGTCAACGCCCTGGAAGCGCGCCTGGGCGTGAAGCTGTTCCACCGCAGCACGCGCGGCCTGACCCTGACCGGGGTCGGCGCCGATTACCTGGAGGCCTGCCTGCGCATCCTGCCGGAGATCGATGAAGCCGATGCCGCCGCCGCCTCGCAGCGGGTCAAGGCCAGCGGCCTGCTGCGCATGAGCGTGCCGCTGTCGTTCGGCCACCGCCACATCGCACCGCTGATGCCGGCGTTCAGCGACCGCCACCCGGAGGTGACGGTGGAGCTTGGCCTGGGCGATGCCGCGGTTGACCTGGTGGCCGAACACTGGGATCTGGCCGTGCGTGTCGGCCGCCTCGACGACATGCCCCTGCGCGCCCGCCGCCTGGCCGATTGCACCATGGTGGTGTGCGCGGCCCCGGAATACCTGGACCGGCGCGGCGTGCCGCGTACCGTGGCCGAGCTGGTGCAGCACAACTGCCTGGGCTACACGCTGTCGCCGATGCAGACCCGGCGGCATTGGGCCTTCGGGGCCGATGGCCGCATCCAGGTGCCGGTGCGCGGCAACCTGCTGGCCAACAACGGCGATGCCCTGCTGGCGGCGGCGCTGGGCGGGCAGGGGCTGATCTACCAGCCGCGTTTCATCGTTGCCGGGGATCTGGCCGCCGGCCGACTGGTGGCGCTGGCGCTGGATCGGCCGGTCATGGATCTGGGCGGCATCCATGCCCTGTATCCGCCGGACCGGCGGCCACCAGCCAAGGTGCGGGTGATGATCGATTTTCTGGCCGAACAGCTGGCCGGGCTGGAAGGGCCCGCCGGCACCGGGCCGGGTGCCTCAGTCCGCCGCTGAAAACCGGCG
>CAZUZT010000148.1:1740-4077 GCA_964624575.1 uncultured Rhodanobacteraceae bacterium
CCGGCGCATCCCCCTGAAATCCCTCCTTCGCACGCAAAGGGGAGGCAAATCCTCAAGTTGTGAGCATTGCCGGATGGCGGGGTGATCAGCCCGGCGTGCCAGGCGGGTGCCGATCCGGCGGTTCAGCTGCACCCGCCGCAGCAGGTGCTGCCGCCGCTGATATGAACCTCGTCATCCAGGGCCCGGGCCTGGCAGCCGATCAGGCCCAGGGCGTGGACGATCTGGTCCTGGCTGGCGCTGGAGAACACTTCCAGGCGGCCATGGGCGGCATCCAGGGTGATCTGCGCGTCCGGATCCAGTTGCCGCAGCGCCTGCGACAGGTGTTCCGGGCTGGCGGTGGCGGTGGACAGTTCGAACTGCATGGCGGGGATCCTCGCATCGTGGGCCGGCGAATCGCGGCCCGGGCATGCTCGCCGATGCCGGCCGCCGGCACCCTGATGCAGGTCAGGCCGACGGTGCTGGCGATTGGGCCGGCGCAGCGTGGCAGCGGCTACCATGGCGGGCCGCAGCGCCGCCCGCCGGCGCCTTCGTTCCGGATGCCGGCTGGTGCGGCAGGCCGGCTGTCGCTTAAGGGCTGTGCACCCCATGCATCCGTTGATTCTCGGTTTTGACCTGCTCGGTACCTTTGTCTTCGCGCTCAGCGGCGCGACCCTGGGCGTACGCCACCGCCTGGACCTGTTCGGCGTGCTGGTGCTCTCGTTCGCGGCCGGCTGCGCCGGCGGCACGATCCGCGATGTACTGATGAACCTGGTGCCCACCGCCCTGATCGACTGGCGCTACCTGGCCGCGGCCTGCCTGGCCGGCCTGGTCACCTTCTTCCGCAGTTGCGACATCGAGCGCCTGCGCAATCCGGTGCAATGGTTCGACGCCGCCGGCCTGGCCCTGTTCGCGGCACTGGGTGCCAACAAGGCCATGGCGCACGGCCTGGACGTGGGGCCTTCGATCCTGCTGGGCATGCTCACCGGCGTTGGCGGTGGTGTTGTGCGCGACGTGCTGGTGGCCCAGGTGCCGGTGATCCTGCGCGCCGAGTTCTATGCCATTGCCGCCCTGTTCGGCGCCGCCACCGTGGTCGCCGGAATGCGGCTGGGCTGGCCGGCCGGCGTGGCGATGAGTGTCGGTGCCCTATTGTGTTTCAGCCTGCGCGCGCTGGCCATCCTGCGCGGCTGGCGGCTGCCGGTGGCGCAGCAGCGCGGCCATTCGCCCGGCCCGGACGAGCGCCGTGAGGGCAAAGGTCCGGGAGAAGGCCCGCCGCCGGGGCGGTAACGGGGGTCATCGGCATCGGCGGCCCCGGTGCCAGGCTGGCGGGGCGGCGTGTGCTCAGCCTGGCGGGCTGCCGGAGCGGGTGTAGCCGGGGGCCGGTTCCTGCAAGGTGGCGTCTGTCGGGCCATGAATGCGCGCACGCAGCCAAGAGGCGAAATCGGCCTCCGGCAGGCTGCCTTCGGCCAGGGCGATCATGGCCACATATTTGTCCTCGTTGCTTGCAGTCAGGGTCAGGCCGTTCAGCGCCAGAAACGTGCGGTAGCAAACGTGGGCTGTGCGCTTGTTGCCGTCCACGAACGGATGGTTGCGCGCCAGACCATAGGCCAGGCTCGCGGCAAGGTCGGCCAGATCGGGAGGTGGATCCCCATAGGCATGTCGCTGCTGCGGTCGTGCCAGGGCAGAATCGAGCAGGGCTTCATCACGCACGCCGGCGCTGCCGCCGTGCTCGCTGAGTTGGCGCTCGTGGATGGCAAGTACAAGCGGTTTTCCGATCCACTTGATCATCACTATCTCTCCGGTTATTGCGCGAGCTTGCGCAGTACGGCTCGGTCTTCCCGCATGATCCCCTCGGCCACGTCCATCTGCTGGGCCAGGGTCGGGTCGTAGGCGGTCAGCTTGATCCCGTCCGGGGTTTCCAGCGCCAGCAGTTCGTCGCCCTTCTCCAGACGCAGGCGCGCGAGCAGCTCCTTGGGCAGGATGATTCCGGCGGAGTTGCCGACGGTGGTGATCTTCAGTTTCATGGTGGGCTCCGGCAGGTTGTTATAACGGTGATTATAACACGAGCCGGGGTGCGGAATGCTCGATCACAGCTCGGCGGCTGACCAGCTCGATGCGCCGGGCGGCACGCCATGGTGCCGCTGTCGGTCAGCGGCGTGCGGCCGCTGCCATCGGCCAGCGGTGCCCAGGGCGTGCCGTCCGGCGCCTGGCCGGTCTTGAACCGGTCCTGCGTGCGCACCCGCAGCATCTCGCCCAGGTCGGCGTACAGCGGCTGCAGCTCGCCGATGCGCTTGGCCACCTTCGCCGCCAGCCCGGCCCAGCCGGCGTCTACCCATTCAATGAAGCGGGGCTGGGTCATGG
>CAZUZT010000148.1:4177-5602 GCA_964624575.1 uncultured Rhodanobacteraceae bacterium
GGCCGAAGTGGCGTTGCAGCGTGCTGGCCAGGCTGGCGCGGGTCAGTTCGCCGGTATGGGTGTGCACGTGGCGACCCTGGCGATCAAAGAACAGGGTGGTGGGCAGCACCCGTGCTCCGGTCTGCTGCATGGCCTGCGAGTGCGGGTCGAGCAGGACCGGCTCCGATGCCAGGCCCTGCTCTTGCAGGAAGGCCGCGATTTCGGCCTGCTCTTCGCCCTGGTTGATCAGCAGGAAGCGGACCCCGGGATGACGCTGCAATGCTTCCTCCAGCACCGGCATTTCGCGCCGGCACGGCGGACACCAGGTCGCCCAGAGGTTGACGACCAGCGGCTGGCCGGTTTGATTGGCGAGCTGGATCTTGACGCCTTCAAGCGTCGTCAGGACCAGTTCCGGCAAGGGCGATGGGCGCTGTAGTCCGGCCAGGGCGCCGGCCAGGGCCAGCCAGGCAGCCATGCCGGTGACGATGCCAGCCAGCACCGGTGCCTTGAGCGCCGGTTCGCTGCGGCTGCGCCACCCGGCGAAGGCCATGGCCACGGCTAGGCCCAGCCACCCGATGAAGCCACCATCACCGATCGCCAGCACCGACCACGGTGCCGCGGCATATTCGGGCCACCAGGCGATGATGAATCCCAGGCGCGCGGCAAGCAGACCGATCAGGGCGGCATCCATGACCACTGCGCCGGCCCGCCGTCGTACCGGCGCGGCCCGGCGCCATGCCAGCAGGCGTGCGGCCAGCCACCCGGCCAGCAGGGCCAGGGCAACGATCACGGCGCTGCTCGGGAATGGGCCCAGGGATCCGGTGCTCACCGGTATGCCTTCAGGTAACGCGCCTCGAAGCGCTGCTTGAGCCAATGGAAGGCGCGCGTGCGCGGCAGCGCGAGGTTGTGCCGCCCGCGGCGCCAGACCAGCATGCCGGCGTCGAGGGTGTCGACGATGCAGGCCAGTTCGGTTCGGAAGCCGTGGTTCGCCGAAGCGCCGCGCAGCTCGGCGGCGATGTTGCGCGCCACCGCCGCGGCCTGCAGGTCGGCCTGGTGGGCCTGCTTGGCCATCCAGTTCGGGCCGGGGTAGCTGCCGGCGTCGCCGGCCACGTACACCTGCTGCATCCCGCGCACCCGGCAGGTGGCTTCGGCGGCGATGAAACCGCCTTCCGACAGCGGCAGTTCGCCGCCCTTCAGCCAGGCCGGGCCGGTGAGGCCGGGCATGAACAGGATCAGGTCGGCGTCGAAGCCGCCGCCTTCGGTCTCCACCCGGGCGGGCGTAAACGCCAGCGGCTTGTGGCCAAGATGGGTCTGGATGCCGAGCGCGCGCATGTGCGCCAGCATGTTGCCGACCGCGGCGGGGCCCAGGCGCTGGCCGGGTTGTTCGGAGGGATTGAAGAACACCAGCTTGAAGCGCTCGCGCCGGCCCTGGCGGCGCAGCAGGGT
>CAZUZT010000149.1:0-5600 GCA_964624575.1 uncultured Rhodanobacteraceae bacterium
CTCGGCCGGGGCGGCATGGCGGTGGTGTTCCGGGCGCGCCGGACCGATGGCGCCGTTGACCAGGAGGCAGCGCTGAAGCTGCTCAACATCGGCACCCTGGGCGCCAGCGGCGCGGCCCAGTTCCAGCGCGAAACCGACATCCTGGCCCGGCTGCAGCATCCGCACATCGTCGGCCTGCTCGATGCTGGCGTCTGCGATGACGGCACGCCGTGGCTGGCGATGCCACGGGTGCAGGGCCAGCGCATCGACCACTGGTGCCGTGACCAGGCCGCGGATACACGCCAGGTGGTGGCGCTGTTCCTGCAGGTGTGCGACGCGGTGGCCTGTGCCCACCGCAACCTGGTCATCCACCGCGACCTGAAACCATCCAACGTACTGGTCGACGAGGACGGCCAGGCGCGTCTGCTCGACTTCGGCATCGCCCGCCTGGCCGACCAGCCCGGCGGCACCGGCACGCACTGGCTGGCGCTGACCCCGGATTTCGCCGCACCCGAACAGTTCCAGGGTGCGGCGCCGTCGACGGCGATGGACATCTACGGCCTGGGTGCCCTGCTCCACTGCCTGCTGACCGGCCGCTCGCCCCGGACCGGAGCCGAAGCCGCGGCCGGAGCCGATACCTTGACCCGGCCCTCGCTGGCCGTAGCCGACACCGCCCTGGCCGGTCGCCACCAGCGTGCCCTGCGCCAAGACCTGGACCGGGTCGTGCTCAAGGCCCTGGCGCCCGAGGCGGACCGGCGTTACGCCACGGTCGGCGAGCTGGCCGCCGACCTGCGCCGCTGGCTGTCCGGCCGGCCGGTGCATGCCACCCCGCCCGGCCGCATTTATCGCCTGCGCAAGTTCATCGCCCGGCACCGGATCGGCGTCACCGCCAGCCTGGCCCTGGTGCTGGCGCTCATCGCCGGCATCGCGGCGACACTCTGGCAGGCCGACCAGGCGCGCAACCAGGCCGAACGGGCGGTGGCCGTGCGTGACCTGCTGGTCGGCATCCTGCAGGCCGGCGACCCGACCACCCAGGATGGCGATGATCCGCCCGCCTCGGAGCTGTTGCGCCGTGGCGCCAACAAGGCCCGCCAGACCCTCGCCGAGAAGCCGCACCTGCTCGCCGAACTGCTGCAGCTGATCGGCAGCAGCCAGCTCAATCGTGCCCAGCTCGATGATGCCGCCCGCTCGCTGGACGATGCCCTGGCCCTGCACCGCAGCGGCGCGGTCAACGATGTGCAGCAGTACACCTCGACCCTGTATCACCGGGCGCAACTGAGCTATGAGCAGGGCCAGACCGGTACCGCCATCGAGCAGGCGCGTGCGGCACTGGCACTGGCCGAGCGCCATGACCTGGAACCGCTGCGTGACCGGATCCAGATCCGCCTGGCCGACCTGCTGGTCTACAGCCGCCAGCTTGAAGAAGGCGCGGCCCTGGCCGAAGCCCTGGTTGAACGTTTCGAGCGCCGCGGCGGGCCGCCTTATCCGCGCGATTACGTCACCGCCTTGATCACCCTGAGTCGCGCCGCCCAATACGCCGGTGATCTGGAACAGGCCATGGCCTGGATGGAACGGGCGGCCAGTCATGTCCGAGCGCTGCCCGACAACCCGCGCACGACGGCGTCGGTCGACAACGGCCTGGGCGTACTGCATATCGCCATGCAGCGCTACGGTCCGGCGCGCCAGGCGTTGTCCTCGGCGCTGGCGATCCAGACGCGCCTGTTCGGGCCCGATCATCCCGATACCCTGACCACGCGCAGCAACCTGGCCGGCGCACTGATGATGGATGGCCAGCCCGCCGAGGCGGCGGTCCAGTTCGAACTCATCCTGCGCGGGCACCAGGCCCTGGCCGCCGGCCAGCCCCATCCCGATGTCGCCCTTCTGCGCGGCTACCTGACCCGAGCCCGCTACCTCAGTGGTGACACGCAAGCCGCCCTGACGGAGGGCGAGGCCGCGTGGCGCCAGATGCAGGGGCTGACGGTGGAGGATCAAGGCGGCATGGAATTCATCCCCCTGATGCTGGGCTTGCTGCGCATGGAACTGTCCCAGCCCGACCCCGAGCGCCTGCTCGCCGACGCGGCCGTGGATTGCACCGACATCGACACGGCCGGCAACCTGCGCGGCAGCGTGTGCATGGCCCGGGCGTTGCAGGCCGTCGATGCCGGCCACTGCCAGGTGCCACGGGCCGCGCAGCCGGTGACCACCGCCGAGAACCTGGATGGCATCGAGCGGCGCTGGTGGGCGGTCTATTGGCTGCTGCAGGGCCAGTGTCCGGAAGCAGCTGAAGACGACACCGGCCTGTCGGCCTCGGACCCCCTGGATCCAGTCACGCTGAGGGCTCGACTGGACATTTTTGCCGCAGATGCGCAGCCGCCCTTTCCTGACTGGTTGCAACTCCGGATCCAGGCCCTGCCGGCGGTCTCCGGAGCCGGTGGCTGAGTCATCTGCGCAAAGATCCTCGCCACGCTTTCCCCACCCGCCACCGGCCACGGCGCTGCGGCCATCACTGTCGTCGGCCGGCAATCCAGCTGAGCGCCGGCGACAACCGGCTTGGCGAACCGGCCTGAGCGGCCTAAACTGGCAACACCAGGGTCGCCAGGCAACCGCTGCCGCCGTCGCTGCGGTTGACCAGGCTGAGCTGGCCGCCATGGGCTTCTGCGATCTGCCGGGCCAGCACCAGGCCGATGCCCGAGCCACCGGGCTTGGTGGTGAAAAACGGCACGAACAGGTTCTCGCTGCCGAACAGGCCCGGACCCTCGTCCTCGATCTCGATCAGGGCCCGACCGGGTTGCCGGCGCACGCGCAGCGTCACCGAACCGCCGCTGCCCTGGCTGGCCTCGGCG
This sequence comes from uncultured Rhodanobacteraceae bacterium, assembly GCA_964624575.1. Taxonomy (GTDB): domain Bacteria; phylum Pseudomonadota; class Gammaproteobacteria; order Xanthomonadales; family UBA2363; genus Pseudofulvimonas. The sequence continues at coordinate 2,823 of CAZUZT010000149.1, forward strand.
GCGTTGCGGAGCAGGTTGATCAGGGCCTGTTCAATCTGGTCGGGGTCAACCCGGGCCCGGGTCGGTGCCAGCGCGCCCAGGTGCACCGGCACGCGTTTTTCCAGGGCGGCGACACGGCCGACCAGTTCGACCAGGTCGACCTCGCGCTCGCGCGGCGGCGGCAGCTTGGCCAGGCGCGTATAGCCGGCCATGAACCGGGCCAGGGCGTCGGCGCGGTCGGCGATCACACCCAAGCCACCGCGGGCATCCTCGCGCCAGTCCTCCGGCGGCGGCTGGCGCGCCACCAGGTCGGCCAGGGTGGTGGCCATGGACTTGATCGGCGTCAGCGAGTTGTTGAGCTCGTGGCCCAGCACCCGGATCAGCCGCTGCCAGGCCTGCCGTTCTTCCTGGCGCAGCGCCCGCGACAGGTCGGTGACGGTGACCAGGTCATTGCGCACGCCGCCCTCGCGAAAGCTCGCGCGGCGCACGTCGAAGGCTCCAACGCCGCCCTTGAAGGCACGCTTGAGCGTGCTGGCCTGTTCAATGTCCAGGCAATCGGCCAGGTCCAGTTCTTCGGCCGTGCGCCCTTGCGCATCGTCGCTGGACAGGGCCAGCAGGCGCTCGCCGGCGGGATTGATCAGGCGCAGCCGGCGCTGGCCGTCGAAGGCGAAGATGGCGATGTCCACTGCCGCCATCACCTTGGTCAGCAGGGCCAGGGTTTCCTCCACGCGCAGGCGCTGCTGGCGCAGGGTCTGGCTGAGCGTGTTCACTTCCCAGACCACCTGGCCGATGGCATCGCCGCGCCGGGCGCGGGTGCCGCGCAGGCTGAAATCGCCTTCGCGCAGGGCTTCCAGCAGGTTGCTGAGCGTGTACAGCGGAAACACCACGCGCCGGCGCAGATAGGCGGCCAGGGCCAGGCTGGCCAGCAGTACCGGCACGAACACGGCCAGCCAGAGATTCTTTTCGGCCCCGGTCAGGAACAGGGTCAGCGCCAGCGCCAGCAGCGCCGGCACGCAGACCAGTACGGCGAGCCAGAAGATGCGCGTTTCGTGGCGAAAATCAGGCGTGCGCAAAGGGGCAACGTCCGCACATGGCAGGGTGGGCCACTATCCCGGATCGCCCGGGGCCGGGCAAATGCCGCCCGCCCTGCCCGCCGGTGCCGGCGTGGCGTTCCGGCATCGGCATGGCGGCCGGCGCGGCCGGATCGACATCAGCGCGCCAGCAGTTCCCGCGCCGCCGCCAGCACTTCCCCGTCCGAGGGCAATACCAGGAAGGCGGCACCGGCCAGCGGCGTGTAGGTGTCGGCACCCACCACGCGCGCCACCGGCTTGCCGCCCAGGCCAGCCTCGGCCAGGGCGGTGAAAATGCCCTCGCCGACCGAGGCGGTACGCCGGCCTTCGTCGACGATCAACACCCGGGCACAGGCCCGTGCGTGTTCGACCACGGCGGCCTCGTTCAGCGGTTGCAGCCAGCGCAGATCCATCACCCGCACCGAAACGCCGGCCTCGTCGGCCAGCTGCCGGGCCGCACGCAAGGCCATCGGCATGCCGTTGCCATAGCTGATGATCAGCAGGTCGCTGGCTTCGGGTTCGTAGATGCGCGGCTCGCCCAACACCAGCGCCTGGTCGGGCGCGGGGTACGGGAACAGCCAGCCGCCATCGCCCGCCTCGTGCAGATCCTTGGTCATGTACAGCGCAATCGGCTCCAGGAACACGCTCACCCGGCCATCAACCCTGGCCAGTGCCGCCAGCGTGCGCAGCATCATCGCGGCATCGTCGCCACGGCTGGCGCAGCCGACCACCAGGCCGGGAATATCGCGCAGGGCGGCGAAGGAATTGTCGTTGTGGAAGTGGCCGCCGAAACCGCGCTGGTAACCCAGGCCGGCAATGCGCACCACCATCGGGTTGGCATACTGGTTGTTGGAGAAGAACTGCAGGCTGGCGGCCTCACCGCGGATCTGGTCGGCGGCATTGTGCAGGTAGGCCAGGTACTGGATCTCCGGGAACGGCAGCAGGCCCATGTTGGCAAAGCCCTGGGCCAGGCCCAGGATCATGGTCTCGTCGAGCAGGGTATTGAACACGCGCCGGTTGCCGAACGCCTTGTGCAGGCCCTTGGTGACGGTATAGACGCCGCCCTTCTGCGCCACGTCCTCGCCGAACAGCAGCGCCTGCGGGTACTTGGCGAACAGGTCGTGCAGGGCGTTGTTGATCTGGATCGCCAGATGCCGGGGCGGCTGGTTCTCGGGCAGTTTCTCTTCGGCGCCGAACACGCGCAGGCGCGCCTGCGCATCGGGCTGGCGGGTGGCTTCGGCCTGGACCGCGTCCGGGCTGTAGGGCGCCAGTGATCGCACCACCTCGTCCAGGGTTTCGATCCTGGGCCGGCGGTCGGCCTCCTCGGCGGCGGCAAAGCAGCGCTTGCGGATCGCCTCGTAGTGTTCGAGCAGTCCCTCTGGCGTATACAGCCCCGCCTCCAGTGCGATCGCCATCGAACGCAGCAGGGGATCGGTGCGCTCCACTGCCACCAGTTCGTCGATGCTGCGCCACTCGATCTCGAAGTCGGTACCGGCGTGGCCCATGATGCGGGTGGTCTGCAGGTGCAGGAAGGTCGGTCGGCGCGTGCGCCGGCAATGCTCGATGGCGGCGGCGACCTGGTCATGGCCGCGCGCCAGATCCAGGCCGTCGGCGAAGAAATAGTCAAGATCCGGCTGGTTGCCGAAGCGCTGGGCAATCCAGCCCGGCGGCGTCTTCACCGAAATGCCGATGCCGTTGTCCTCGCACACGAACAGCACCGGCGCCGGCA